>JAGAQU010000058.1 GCA_017622575.1 Lachnospiraceae bacterium | reverse complement strand
GTCCATAGGTGTCAAGAACTTCATGCAATCTGTAAAGAACAGGATCGGTATTTCCTTTATAAGGATGCTCGCTTAAAACGAGAGTTATCTTGGAATCAATACCAAGAACCTCAGCCAGCCTTAAGCAGTACTCTTCAGGAACGTATTGTTGTCCTTTAATAGCACTTGTAAGCCAGACTTTGTTTACGCCAATCTTTTCAGCAAGTTGCTCATAGGTCATACCACTGGCTCTCTTTGCCGCTTCTATTTCTGCAAGCTCCTCCGAAAATTTAACTCTTTCGAGATAATCAAAGTTGTTCATAGGTGTCATACTCATAATTGTGTCCTCCTCGATATTGGTTAATTAATCTTTTGTTCTGCAGAAACAAAAAAAGCGGCGGATACTATTTGCTCCGTCGCTTTATATATTTTTAACATAGCGATTTTTTTCTTGACCGTATAAGAAGTACCTCAACAAATAGGAAAACATAATACGCTTATCAGCTTTGACGATTCTTGGTATGAATGAAATGCACGGAAGAATTTCGAAATTTTATAGCAATATAGGAGTATTGACGATATAATAATACCTATGGCTGATGATAGCTTTTGGGATGATTAAGAGGAGAAAAATATGAAGATAGCCATTTGCCAGTTGGGCATTCATTTTGAACAGAAAGAAAAAAACAGGATAAGTGCAGAGCGATTTATTCATGAAGCCGCCTTAAGTCAGGCGTCCCTGATTGTGTTTCCCGAAATGAGTTTTACCGGCTTCTCCATGCATACAGAGATTGTCGGAGAAGAGTTTGAAGAAACACTGAATAGAATGAAGGAAATCGCTATCCTTGAAAAAATCGCCATAGGATTTGGCTGGGTAAAAGGAAAAAAACAGTCAGAGAATCATTATACTATTGTCGATAAAAATGGCGCGGTATTAGAGGATTATGTGAAGATTCACCCTTTCAGCTATTCCGGTGAAGATCAGTTTTTTGTAAAAGGCGTAAGGCCGGGCAGCTTTGTGCTTAATGGCATTCCTTTTGGCGTGAGTATTTGTTATGATCTGCGCTTCCCGGAGCTTTATCAACAGCTTTCAAAGGAGGCCCACGTGATTCTGGTGCCTGCAAATTGGCCTGCGGGCAGACGGTCTCACTGGCGTACACTACTAAAGGCCAGAGCCATAGAGAATCAGTCCTATATGATCGGAGTCAACTGTTATGGAAGCCAGGGTGAACTTTATTATTCCGGCAACTCTTCCGCAGTAACGCCTAATGGCGAAGTGCTGTTTGATATTGAAGACAAAGAAGAAATGCGGATCTTTGAACTGACGGATGATGTACCTTTGTATAGGAAGGAGTTTCCTACTAAGGCAGACCGCAGACCTGAACTTTATAAAGAATTTTATACCGGGGTTTACTCATAAACTTTTTGTGAAAAAATATAAAAGTTTATTAAGTATCATGGATCCCCTTGCACTATAATTACGCTTCTGCTACAGTGAGATTATTCTGGAATAAAAGAAAAGTTGCATTACTTTATTTTCAAAACTTGTGTAATGCATCCTGTTCCATAGTGATATGGAATGTCTTATGGCAGAGGAGATGGTTTTTCTTTAGTAGAAACCAGGCTCTGCCAAAGCTTTAGGCATTTCGCCTGAATATTCACTGATAACTGTTAAGAGAAGAGCGCAGACAGGATAAGTGGGGCTTTACCTGTTTGCAAAAGTGCAAGGAGGTATTTGTATTAATGGGAAGGAAGAATTCTAAAGAAGGAAAGAAAAGTGGCATTCTGTGCACCACGCCTCAGAACAACACAGGCAAAGTGATCTTTGAGGACAACAACCTTTGCTGCCAGTTTCTGAATGACTATGTGGATCTGCCGCATTTCAAGGATGTACGGCCTGAGGATATTGAGGATGTGTCTGAGGAGTTTGTACCGCTGTTTTCCAATGAACGGGAAGCAGACCGGATTAAGGAGATAAAAATTCGTGGAAAAAACAACATTACATCGTTTTTTCTTATCTCACTTATTGAACATAAGTCGAATGTAGAATATAATATCCATATGCAGATATTCCGCTATATGGTCTACATCTGGGAGCGGTATGAGAGACGGATGGAACAGAAAAATCCGGGTTGTACGAAACGGAAGGATTTCACTTATCCTCCCATCATTCCCATTGTGTATTACGAGGGGAAAGTCAGATGGACAGCACCGAAGGATTTCAAGGATAAGATTATGTTCGGGGAAACTTTTAAAGAGTTTTTACCCAACTTTTCTTATTACATAGTTCCCATCCACGATTACAGCAACGAAACACTGATCAATCATGGAGACGAGATTTCCCTTGTGATGCTGATCAACAAGCTCCAGACCATCGAGGATGTGGAACAGTTCCGTGCTCTTCCTGCTAAGAAGGTGGACGAGATCCTGAAGGACACCCCGGATTATCTGCTGGATATCATTGCAAATGTGCTCCGCGCATTTCTTCGCAAAGAGAATGTGCCGGAGGAGGAGACAGAGACTCTTGTCTCGAAAGTGAAGGAGAAGAAGATGGGAGAATTGTTTGCAAATATGGATAAGATGGATATACAGGCAGAGCGGAGGAAGACGGCAGAGGCTGTAAAGAGGGCAGAAGAAGCATATGATAAAGGTATAGAGAGTGTCATTAGAACTTGCAAAAAGTTGAATGCCACTAAAGAAGTAGCCATAACTCAAGTCATGGAAATGTATGCTTGTAGTTTGGAAGAAACTGAAAAACTGGTAGAGCGTTACTGGAACGATTAGAGATTAAGAATATTGCAAATGTACTCCATGCATCTTTTTCGCAAGGAGAATGTGCCGGAGGAGACAGATGTTTGTAGTGATTTATTGCTTCAAACTCTCTATCAGTTCCAGATCATCAGCTGTCACCTTCAGGTTAGAATTGTAATGTTTGCCTTCCGGAGTAGTAACGGTAATTTCAATCACGGTTCCCTCTTTGATGCCCTCTTTCATAACGGCATTCACAAAGAGTGGAAATTTAGGATGATTGTTTTTAAAGCGGTTAAAAGACTCCTGCATTTGTAACAGCTTCATCGGATTCATATTCATATTGGTAACACTCCTTTTTCTTTTGTACGATACCAGTCATTCTAGCACAATTCACAGATAAAATACAGACCCAAAACCATACAGGTCCAAAACCATAATTTACTTTTCCCCTTATTTATGCTATAGTTTAATTCGGCAATGCATAAATCAAAAGCTTTCCAAAACCGTTCGTTGTCACTATGCCTGAAAATCAAATCCCGGCGATTTGGTGCACGGCAGAGATGAGACTCATAAAACCGTGGAAGCCTTTGCTGAACACGGTTTTAATCTTTGAGGCTCATCGGAGCGTATCGTGCACATGAGCCGGAAGTGATTTTCAGACATTGTGACGCAACAACTTTGGAAAAACTTTTCAATTAGCTATTACCATCCAAACCCAAGCAAAATCAAAGGAGACATTCACATATGAAACTAGGAATCGTGGGACTTCCCAACGTAGGCAAAAGCACACTGTTCAATTCCCTCACCAAGGCTGGAGCGGAATCAGCCAACTATCCTTTCTGTACCATTGACCCCAACATCGGGATTGTGGCAGTGCCGGATGAAAGGTTAAAGCTTCTCGGAGACATGTACCATTCCAAGAAGGTAACCCCCGCTGTCATAGAGTTTGTTGATATTGCAGGTCTTGTAAAGGGCGCTTCCAAGGGAGAAGGTCTGGGCAACCAGTTCCTAAGCAACATCAGAGAGGTGGATGCCATTGTTCATGTGGTGCGCTGCTTTGAGGACAGCAACGTGGTTCATGTGGACGGAAGTATTGATCCCATGCGTGATATTGAGACCATCAATCTGGAACTGATCTTTTCCGATATTGAGATTCTGGAGAGAAGAATTGCCAAGACAGGAAAAGCAGCAAGGATGGACAAGTCCCTTGCAAAGGAGGCAGCTCTTCTTGAATCCTTAAAGGCACATCTGGAGGAAGGAAAGCTTGCCAGAAGCTATGTGACAGAGGATGAGGATGAACTGGCACTCCTTTCTTCTTATAACCTTTTGACCTACAAGCCTGTTATTTTTGCGGCAAACGTGGGAGAGGATGATCTGGCGGATGACGGTGCCGAAAATGCCGGTGTACAGAAGGTAAGAGAATTTGCAAAGGAGACAGGCAGTGAAGTGTTTGTGATCTGTGCCCAGATCGAGCAGGAGATTGCAGAACTTGACGATGATGAGAAGGCAATGTTCTTAGAGGATCTCGGACTTTCCGAATCCGGTCTCGAAAAGCTGATCAAGGCAAGTTATAAGCTTCTCGGCCTTCAGAGCTTCCTGACGGCAGGGGAGGATGAGACGAGAGCCTGGACCATTAAGATCGGAACCAAAGCGCCCCAGGCGGCCGGTAAGATCCACACCGATTTTGAGAGAGGATTTATCAAGGCAGAGGTAGTCAATTATAAGGATCTTTTAGAGCAGGGTTCGTTGGCAGCAGCGAGAGAAAAGGGCCTTGTGGGAATGGAAGGAAAGGATTACGTGGTAAAAGATGGCGATGTTATCTTGTTCCGTTTTAATGTATAATAATTTATGGTAAATTTTAGATAAAATTAAGAATTTTAAAAAGGGCAGACACAAGATATTGTGCCTGCCCTTTTTACAACAACTATATATTGAAAAACCCAGTATTTATGCGCCTTCCGGGATCACGGAGGGCTGTTTTTTTGCGATTTTTCTATTGATTAATCACTAAAAATGGGGTAGAATAACCTTAAAAGTGGTAGAAAGTGGTTTAAAGTGAAACAAAGTGGTTTAAAGTGGTAGATTTTAAGGCTGACGGGTGAATGCATATGTTTATGGGAGAGTACAACCATACAATAGATGCTAAGGGCAGACTTATCATTCCCGCCAAATTCCGTGAAGTCTTGGGCGATGAATTTGTTGTGACAAAGGGAATGGATGGCTGTCTGTTTGTCTTTGACAATTCCGAGTGGCAGGTCTTTGCCGAAAAACTTCGTTCTCTGCCTATGATTGATAAGGAAGTCAGACAATTTACCCGTTTTTTCCTTGCAGGAGCAGCCAGTGTGGAGGTGGACAAGCAGGGAAGAATCCTGATTCCCTCCGTACTTCGTGAGTTTGCGGATATCACCAAGGATGCAGTTCTGATCGGTGTGGGAAGCAGAATTGAAATCTGGAGTAAGGACAGATGGGAAGGCACCGTCACTTACCAGGATATGGAAGATATTTCCAAACATATGGTAGAGCTTGGTATTGGAATTTAGGAGAGACGGGTCATGGAATTTAATCACACATCTGTTTTGTTAAATGAAACCATAGAAGGACTTAAGATAAAGCCGGACGGGATCTATGTGGACGGAACATTAGGCGGCGGCGGTCATTCTTTTGAGATTGCAAAGAGATTGAATGACAACGGAAGACTGATCGGAATCGATCAGGATGAAGCCGCGATTCTGGCAGCGGGAGAACGATTAAAGGATTTTGGTGACAAAGTCATCATCGTAAGGAGCAATTACAGAAATGCACTCAGTGTATTGCACGATCTTGGGATAGAAAAGATAGACGGCATGATGCTGGATCTGGGGGTTTCCTCCTATCAACTGGATACACAGGAAAGAGGTTTTTCCTATCGTTATGATGCACCCCTTGATATGAGGATGGACCTGCGGCAGACTCTAACGGCAAAGGATATTGTAAATGGTTACAGTGAGACGGAACTGTTTCATATAATAAGAGACTACGGAGAAGACAGATTTGCCAAGAATATTGCCAAACATATTGTTATGGCAAGGGCGAAGAAACCTATCGAGACCACGGGAGAACTGAACGAGATCATCAGGGCGGCAATTCCGGCAAAGATG
The DNA here is from genome assembly GCA_017622575.1 of Lachnospiraceae bacterium. Lineage (GTDB taxonomy): Bacteria > Bacillota > Clostridia > Lachnospirales > Lachnospiraceae > Suilimivivens. The sequence goes on along the minus strand of JAGAQU010000058.1, from coordinate 31,879 downwards.
AGAGCAGAGGGCGGACATCCTTCCAAGAGAACTTACCAGGCAATCCGGATTGAATGTAATAAAGAACTTGAAGTTCTTAAGGAATCACTGGAAGAACTGATCGGTATTCTGAATCCGGGCGGAAGGCTTTGCATCATCACATTTCATTCGCTGGAGGACCGTATCGTAAAGACAGCATTTAAAAAAGCGGAAAATCCCTGTACATGCCCTCCTTCCTTTCCTGTCTGCGTTTGCGGGAAGAAAAGTCAGGGGAAGGTGATCACGGGAAAACCTGTTTTACCCTGTGAGGAGGAAATGGAAAGCAATCCGAGGTCCAAAAGTGCAAAATTAAGAATTTTTGAAAAAATATAAGATAGATTGGGAGTTTGGGGAATGGCAACTGATATGAGAAGAAAAACTGCATATACAGACAACAGAAGAAGCACACAGAGAAATAATGTGTATGTATATGGCAATACGGCAAAAAAACTGCAGGCAGTGCCTGCTGAATATGATCGCCCTGTCAGAAAGGTGAATCATGCGACCAAGAGAAACAGGGAACGCGCTCTTCATATGAATATCGGTTATGTGCTTTTCCTTGCATCTGCACTGCTCGCAGTGGGATTTGTCCTGACAACTTATCTGACATTAAAGTCAGACATTACAAACAGTGTCAAGAATATCGCCAGACTTGAGAGCGAACTGAACAATATGAAGCTTGACAATGACGAGAGAGAAAGCAGAATTTCCAGCAATACCAATCTGGAGGAAGTAAGGCAGACTGCCATCCAGGAGCTTGGCATGCAGTATGCGGGCGAAGGCCAGATCATTACTTTTAACAGCGAAGATAATGATTATGTAATACAAAAAGGAGAAATTCCTGATTAAACAGGTGCTTTATGGGAAGAGAAAAATCATATAACAAATTTACTACAAAAATGCAAAAGAAGCTGGTGGTACTTTTTATGTTAGTGCTGCTGGCTTTTGCCGGTTTGTTCTACCAGTTATATTCTATTTCAAGAGATAACGGAGAACAGTACAAAAAACAGGTACTTTCCCAGCAAAAATATGACAGTACTACAATACCGTATAAACGCGGAACAATTCTGGATGCGAACGGCAGCGTGCTGGCATCCAGTGAGAAAGTATATAATGTGGTGCTGGATTCGGTAGCCGTATGTGAAAAGGAAGAGTATCTGGAACCTACATTAAATGCACTTAGGAGTGAATTTGGTCTGGATACGGCGAGCATACGTTCTTATATAGAAGCAAACAAGGAAACCTCCCGCTATCATGTGCTGGCCAAAAGACTTTCCTACAATGAAATATCCGGTTTTGTGGAGCTTCAGAATGAGGAAGGTTCTCTGGTGAAAGGAATCTGGTTTGAGGAGGAGTATAAAAGGGTCTATCCAGGGAACACGCTTGCCTGTGATGTGATTGGATTTACCACCAGTGACAATCAGGGAAAATACGGACTTGAGGAATATTATAATGATGAACTTTCCGGAACTCCGGGAAGAGTTTACGGTTATCTGAACGACAACTCGGACTTGGAGAGAAGAACGATAGCAGCGCAGGACGGAAATTCCATTGTTACCACGATAGATGCCAATATTCAGAGCATTGTAGAAAAATATCTGCTGAAATTTAACGAGGAATATAAAGACAATTATCATCCCGGAAACGGAGCCAACAATGTGGGCTGTATTATCATGCGGGTGGATACCGGTGAAATTCTTGCCATGGCAAGCTATCCCAATTTTGATCTGAATGATACCAGAAATACGGATGCGTTGATAGGAATGCCGCTTCTGGATGAGAACGGCAAAAAAACCGGAGAATATATCATGGAGGAAACCCTTTCCACTATCGACACAGAGGAAATGATGTATCTGCATCTGGATGCGCTGTGGAAAAACTTCTGTATTTCTGACACCTATGAACCCGGTTCCGTCGCAAAGCCCTTTACGGTGGCTGCGGGAATCGAGAGCGGCAGTATTACGGGAAATGAAACCTATAACTGTGAAGGCAAACTGGAAGTAGGCGGGCATGAAATCAAGTGCCATAACAGGTATGGTGACGGACCTCTGACTGTACAGGAAGGTGTGGAGCGCTCCTGCAACGTGGTCATGATGCGTGTGGGACAGGCAATGGGAACAGATACCTTTGTCAAATTCCAGCATATTTTCAACTTTGGACTGAAAACAAATATTGATCTTCAGGGAGAGGCGAGAACAGCCAGTCTGATCTATAATAAGAATACTATGGGTTCTTCTGAACTTGCCACCAATACTTTTGGGCAGTCTTTCAATGCAACCATGATACAGATGATCACGGGCTTTTGTTCCCTGATCAATGGCGGTTATTATTATGAGCCTCATATGGTCAGCAAGATTGTAAGTCCCTCAGGCGCTACGGTACAGAATATTGAACCGAGAGTGCTGAAACAGACTATTTCCGGCGAGACTTCGGAGACCATCAGAGAGTTTTGCAATACCGTTGTTACCGGAGAGCATGGTACCGGTAAGACAGCAAGACCGGCCGGTTATATGATCGGCGGCAAGACCGGTACGGCGGAGACACTTCCCCGTAAAAACGGTGAATATGTGGTATCCTTTATGGGGTATGCACCGGCGGATGATCCGGAGATTGCCATCTATGTGGTAGTGGACAGACCCAATGTGAGATATCAGGATGATGCCAAGTTCGCCACCAGAATCGTGAGAAGCATTCTGACTGAGGTTCTCCCTTATATGGGAATTTTTATGACGGAGGAATTGTCAGAGGAGGAAAAAGCGGAACTGGAAGCTCTCCAGATTGAGATCAGAACTCCGGCTGTGACGGAAGAAACCGAAGAAGTATCAGAGGAAGGCGAAAAAGGACAGGAAGAAACAGGAGAGGGCAGTGAAAACGACAATCCGGAGGAGGAGCCAAGAGAGGAAATATGGAAAACATTCCCGATTGATCCGCAGACAGGCTATGCAGTGGATCCAAACACGGGAGATATGGTAGATCCGGTAACGGGAGCGGTGATCGGTTCCAGTTTTGATGATGAAGCTGCAGCACCCGAGGAAACAGGGAAGCCGGAGGAAGAAACCGGTGATACAAAGCAGCAGGAAGAAGTACCGAACTAAAGAGAAGGAATGATAAAGGGAATAACCTCATAGAATGGGTAATAAATTATAATAATACCTTTTCTATGAGGTTTTTATGATAAAGAACAAAACCTATAACAGAAAAAAAATTGTTACGGTATTTTTTCTGTGCATGTTTGCTTTCCTTGGACTGATGGGAAGATTACTATATCTCATGGTTGCAGATTCAGCATATTATACGGAAAAGGCAAAGGAACTTCATGAAAGGGAGAGAAGCATCAAGGCGGCAAGAGGCAGGATTATTGATACAAACGGTACCGTCATCGCCGACAATAAGACGGTCTGCACTATTTCGGTGATCCACAGCCAGATCAAAGAGCCTGACAAAATCGTGGGGATCCTTAGCAGAGAGCTTGAGCTTTCGGAAGAATATGTGAGAAAGAGAGTGGAAAAATATTCTTCCATAGAGAGAATCAAGAGCAATGTGGACAAGGAAACGGGAGATGCCATAAGAGCATACAATCTTGCGGGAGTCAAGGTGGATGAAGACTATAAGAGATATTATCCGTACGGAAGTCTTGCATCCAAGGTGCTTGGTTTTACCGGCGGTGACAATCAGGGAATTATAGGTCTTGAGGTGAAGTACGAAGAATATCTTAAGGGGCAGGAGGGCACGATCCTTACAGTGACGGATGCAAAGGGTGTGGAGATCGATAAAGCCGGAGAGGAGAGAGTGGAGCCTGTTCCCGGAAATGATCTGTATATCAGCCTCGACATGAATATTCAGAGCTATGCTACCCAGCTGGCAAAGCAGGTGATGGAAACAAAGGAAGCAGACAGAGTCTCCATTATTGTGATGAATCCCCAGAATGGTGAAATCATGGCAATGGTGGATGTGCCGGAGTTTGACCTGAACAATCCCTATGAACTTCCAAAAACCATGGATACAGGAAATCTGACACAGGAGCAGACCCAGGAGATACTGAACGGAATTTGGCGAAACGGGTGCATTAATGATACTTATGAGCCTGGTTCCACCTTCAAGATCATCACGGCTGCTGCGGGACTTGAGGAGGGAGTGGTTACGGTAAATGACCAGTTTCACTGTCCCGGATATATCATGGTGGAGGACAGAAGAATCAGGTGTCATAAAATAGCCGGGCATGGATCCGAGAATTTTGTGCAGGCAACCATGAACAGCTGTAATCCTGTTTTTATCACCGTGGGACTGAGGCTGGGAGTGGATAACTATTATAAATATTTTACCCGGTTTGGACTGCTGAAGAAAACAGGGATCGATCTTCCCGGTGAGGCGGGAACAATTATGCATAAGAAAGAGGATATGAAGGCTGTGGAACTGGCAACAGTATCCTTTGGTCAATCTTTTCAGATCACACCCATCCAGCTTGCAACTACGGTATCCGGTATTATCAATGGCGGAAACCGGGTGACACCCCATCTGGGCGTCATGGTCGCAGACAGGGAGGGAACGCAGATGAAAAGCTTTTCTTATCCTGTCACAAAAAATGTAGTGTCAGAGGAGACCTCAGCTACCATGCGCATGATCCTGGAACAGGTAGTGGAGAGCGGTTCGGGAAAAAACGGTTACGTGGAGGGAGCCAGAGTGGGCGGTAAGACTGCTACCAGTCAGACACTTCCAAGAGGCAGCGGAAAATATATTGCATCTTTCCTTGGATTTGCGCCGGCAGATAATCCCAAGGTACTTGCCCTTGCAATCATACATAATCCGCAGGGAGTATATTATGGAGGACAGACAGCGGCACCGGTGGTCAGACAGCTTTTTGAAAATATTCTTCCTTATTTGGGAGAAATGGATTATAATTGAGAGGTGCAGTCATGAGAGAGATAGGAATTATTGTACCGATGCTGATTTCGTTTGCTGTCAGTGTAGTGATGGCACCGCTCCTGATACCGGTTTTGGTAAAGCTGAAAGCGGGGCAGACGGTGAGAGATGACGGCCCGAAAACGCACTTGAAGAAATCAGGCACTCCAACTATGGGAGGCATAGTGATTCTGGTGAGTGTAACCGTAACTTCACTGCTGTATGCAGATGAGTACAGAAAGATGATTCCCGTGCTGTTTTTGACACTGGGCTTTGGAATGATCGGATTTCTGGATGATTTTATCAAGGTCATACTGAAGCGCTCCATGGGTCTTAGTCCCTTGCAAAAGTTGTCGCTGCAGATACTGGTAACATCTCTTTTCGCCTATTATATGGTGAATATGTCAGGCATTTCCCTTGCGATGAGGATACCTTTTTTAAAGGGTCAGTATATTGACTTTGGAATCCTGAATGTTCCCTTGTTGTTTCTTGTGGTGATTGGTACGGCAAATGGAACAAACTTTACGGATGGCCTCGACGGACTTCTTGGCAGTGTTACGGTGTTGACATCAACTTTCTTTTCTGTGGCTGCTGCGCTCCTGATGACAGGAATCAGCCCCATTACCTGCAGTGTAGCAGGGGCACTTCTTGGATTTTTACTTTTTAATGTGCATCCTGCCAGTGTATTTATGGGAGATACAGGGTCTCTTGCTCTTGGCGGATTCCTTTCGGCGTCGGCTTACATGATGCAGATGCCGCTCTACCTGCCGATTGTAGGGCTTGTCTATGTGATAGAAGTTCTTTCTGTCATCATGCAGGTGCTCTATTTCAGGATAAGCGGAGGACGACGTCTCTTAAAAATGGCACCGCTGCATCATCATTTTGAGCTTTGCGGATTCTCGGAAGTGAGCATTGTTGCCATTTTTTCTGTTGCAACGGCAATACTTTGTATGTTAGCACTTTTTGACTTATAGAAGAGAAAGAGAATGATAAGGAATAAGAAAGGATAGATGATAATGAACCTGCAGAATAAGAAGGTGCTTGTAGTGGGCACCGGCATCAGCGGAATCGGAGCAGCAAAGCTTTTATATAAGGTGGGAGCATTTCCGGTTTTGTTTGATGGCAATGAGAACTTAAGTGTAGACGAAGTGAAAAAGAAGGCAAAGGATATTCCTGATGTGGAAGTGCTCATCGGCAGGATTCCGGAGGAGGAAAAGAAAGAGATCACGCTTCTGGTGATCAGCCCCGGTGTGCCTGTGGATTCTCCGCTTGTAGAGGAATTCCGGCAAAAAGGAATTCCCGTATGGGGAGAGATAGAGCTTGCGTATCATTTTGGCAAGGGCAGCGTGATTGCCATTACCGGAACCAACGGAAAAACGACCACCACGACTCTGGTGGGAGAGATCATGAAAGCCTATTACCCTTCGGTATTTGTGGTGGGGAATATCGGAAATCCCTATACGGAAGCCGCTCTTTCGACAAGAGAGGATTCGGTGACGGTTGCGGAGATCAGCAGCTTCCAGCTTGAGACAGTTCACAGCTTTGCACCTAAGGTGTCGGCTATTTTAAATATTACACCGGATCATCTGAACCGGCATCATACCATGGAGTGCTATGTGGAGACAAAGGAAGCCATAGCGCGAAACCAGACGAAGAATGAAGTATGTGTGCTGAATTATGAAGATACCTATACAAGAGAGTTTGGAAAGAATTGTCCGGCATCTGCCTTCTATTTTTCTTCTAAACGGGAGCTTGAGAATGGAATTTACTTAAAAGGGGAAAACATTTATCTCTCAGAGCAGGGAGAGGCAAAAAAGCTTTTGAATGTCAGTGAGATCCATCTGGTGGGAATCTGTAATGTGGAGAATGTAATGGCAGCCATTGCCATCAGCCGTGCCATGGATGTACCCATGGAGGTGATTCTGAATATTGTCAAAAATTTCAGGGCGGTAGAGCACAGAATAGAATTCGTCGCAACCAAGAATGGCGTGGATTATTACAATGATTCAAAGGGAACAAATCCGGATGCAGCCATTCAGGGAATCCGGGCTATGACAAAGCCTACCGTGCTGATTGGCGGAGGCTATGACAAGCAGAATGAATATGATGAATGGATAGAAGCCTTTGACGGAAAGGTAAAAGCTTTTGTACTCATCGGGCAGACAAGGGAAAAAATTGCGGAATGTGCAAGAGCACACGGAATTTCCAATATTATTCTTGCAGACACCTTTGAGGAGGCATTTCAGATCTGTGTAGAGCAGGCTAAGACCGGTGATGCGGTACTGTTATCCCCGGCCTGTGCAAGCTGGGGAATGTTCCCTAACTACGAAGTAAGAGGAAAGATGTTCAAAGAATTTGTAAACAGATTGGAGTAAAAGGTTAAGTGGCAGGTAGAAATGTAGGAAGAAAAAGAGGAGGACAACAGGAGACATTTTTTGACTATACACTGTTGTTTATTGTGTTGTTTTTGCTGGGTTTTGGCCTTGTTATGCTCTATTCCACCAGCTCCTATGAGGCAAGCATGGAAATGGGAGATTCTGCCTATTACCTGAAAAAACAGGTGGCTTCTACGGTCCTTGGCCTGATTGTCATGATGGTGATAGCCAATATTCCCTATCATTTTTGGGAACGTTTCGCTTTCCTTGGATATGTGGTGTCCGTAGTGCTGATCCTTTTGGTACTTACGCCTCTGGGTATCGAAGCAAACGGTGCAAGACGATGGATCAATGTGTTCGGTATTTCCCTGCAGCCTGCGGAGGTGGCGAAGCTTGCCATGATTTTATTCCTGGCCAGTCTGGTTTGTAAGATGGGAAGAAGTATCCGTACACCGAAAGGATTTATGATCATGCTGGCGGCACCTCTTCCGATCTGTGCAGAAGTATATCTGGTCACAAAAAACTTAAGCTCTGCCATTATCATTTTCGGAATTGCGGTTTTGATGGTGTTTGTATCCAGTCCGGATTATAAAAAATTCATTTTGATCGGACTTGCGGGGATTGCGGTTTGTGCGCTGGCTGTTTACCTGATCGTGAATGCTGCAGACTCCGATTCGTTGAGCTTCCGTGGTGGACGTATTTTGGCATGGCTTGACCCGGAAGCCTACGCAGACGGCAAAGGCTTCCAGACATTGCAGGCACTCTATGCCATCGGTTCCGGCGGAATCTGGGGGAAGGGGCTTGGACAGAGTATGCAGAAGCTGGGATTCCTTCCGGAGGCTCAGAATGATATGATTTTCTCGATTATCTGTGAGGAACTGGGGCTTTTTGGCGCTACGGCGGTAATGCTTCTTTTCCTTTTGCTGATATGGCGGTTCATGGTCATTGCCAACAATGCTTCCGATCTGTTTGGTGCAATGCTGGTAGTGGGAGTGATGGGGCATATTGCCATTCAGGTCATTTTGAACATTGCGGTTGTCACCAATACCATACCAAATACAGGTATTTCCCTTCCTTTCATCAGCTACGGAGGATCTTCCGTATTGTTTTTGCTGGCGGAAATGGGTCTTGTCTTAAGTGTTGGAAGAGGAATTAAACTGAAGGATTTATAGATACCGGAGACAAGGTACATTTTGCAGAAATCTTCATATAGTAGAATAGGTCTTAGATTTAAGCCGGAAAGTAGAAGGTGGAAATTTGGATGCTATTCGTATAAGAGGAGGAAATGCTCTTTTTGGGGAGACAAAGATACAGGGTTCCAAAAATGCGGTGTTACCTGTCATGGCGGCCGCACTTTTGATAGAGGACATCAGTATCATTGAAAATTGTCCCAGAATTACAGATGTACTTCATATGCAGAAGCTTTTGACAAAGATCGGGTGCAAGGTGAGCAGATCCGGCAGAACTCTTATGATAGATGCCAGGCATGTGTCAAGAGACAAAGTGGCGGGTGAGTCGGTTACCGGAATGCGGTCTTCCCTGATGTTGCTTGGGGCTATGCTGGGCAGATTCGGGGAAGTGACCATGGAGTATCCCGGCGGCTGTGTGATCGGGAAAAGACCCATAGATATTCATCTGGATGCGCTTCAAAAAATGGGAGTATCCATCCAAAAAGAAGAAGAAACCTTTACTGCTATGGCAAAACGGCTTACAGGCAGTGTGATCACTTTACCCTTTCCCAGTGTGGGGGCAACAGAAAATGTCATTCTGGCAGCTGTCAGGGCAAAAGGAGTCACCGTTCTTCAGAATGCGGCAAAGGAGCCTGAGATTACGGCACTTTGCAATTTTCTTCAAAAAGCGGGCGCATTGATAGAGGGAACAGGCGGACCGGTCCTGATCATCCAGGGAGGCTGCAGGCTGCATGGCGTACAGTTTAAAGTCCCCTCTGACAGGATCGTGGCAGGCACCTATCTGTTCAGCGTACTGGGAACGGGAGGTCATATTTTTCTTCGCGATGCACCGGTATCCCAGATGAGAAGCATGTTGAAGCTTGCAGTGGAGATGGGAGCTGAGGTGACAGCGTCCGGAGAGGGCTTAAGTGTGATCGTCTCTGCCGGAAAAAAAGCGGTTCCCTATGTAAAGACGGATGTGTATCCGGGATTTCCAACGGATATGCAGTCACCTCTTATGGCGGTGCTTTCCACAGCAGCGGGAGTCAGTGTGATCGAGGAAACCATTTTTGAGGACCGCTTTCGAATGGCACTTGAGCTTTCCAAAATGGGAGCTGAGATTTTGACCGATGGTAAGAAGGCTGTGATCACCGGAGTAGAAAAACTCCATGGATGTGAAGTGTATGCAAAAGAGCTCCGGGGAGGGGCCGGACTTGTGATCGCAGGCTGTATGGCAGAAGGAGAAACCATTGTGAGGAACAGGCATTTTATTGAGCGTGGCTATGAAGATATTTGCAGAGATTATCAGGACCTTGGGGTTAATATTGTAACTGAGTAGACAAGAAGATGGCAGAAAAAAAGATCAAAAAGAAAAAACAAGTCAAAAAATCAACCGGTAAACCGCTTAGGGTAGTGGAAAAAAAAGAGAAGCCGGGGAGAGAGATCCCGGTCAGGAAGATTATCATTTCTTCTGCAGTGATACTGATCGTTTTCATTGCCCTTTTTGCCGGTTACTATTATATTACCACCAACTATACAGTGACAACTGTTTATGTGGAAGGAAATGTCCATTATTCCAATGAAGAGATCATGGAAATGGTGATGGAAGGTCGATACGGGCATAATTCCCTGTTTCTTTCCCTGAAATACAAGGACAAGAGTATCGAAGATATTCCTTTTATCGAGAAGATGGACGTCTCGGTATTGGACCCGCATACCGTTAAGATAGAGGTTTATGAGAAAGCACTTGCAGGTTATGTGGAGTATTTGGACAGGTATCTGTATTTTGACAAAGACGGTATTGTAGTGGAGAGCTCTACGGAGAAAACAAAGGGGATACCTATGGTGACGGGGCTATCCTTTGATCATGTGGTACTACATCAGCCCCTGCCTGTGGAGGATGATACTGTTTTTGGCGAAATCCTGAGTATCACGCAGCTGGTCAATAAGTATGATCTTTCGGTAGACAGAATATTTTTCGGAGCAGATAAGACGCTGACACTTTATTTTGAGAATGTGAAGGCAGCTTTCGGAACAGGAGAAAACCTGGAGGCCAAAGTGATGGAACTTCAATATATGCTTCCTGAACTGAAAGGAAAAAGCGGGACCTTAAGAATGGAAAATTATACAGAGGAAACGAAAACCATAACCTTTGAGCCCGATTAATGAAAAATGGGAAGGGTAAAAAAGTTTTCAAAAAACTGAAATTAGAGGTTGATAAATCGAGAGAAAAATTATATGATAGTCTATATGAGTTATTGGGAATTATGAAGGAGGAAGTACCTTGCTGGAGATTAAAACAAACGACGCTGAGTCTGCAGCCAAGATCATCGTGGTCGGTGTTGGCGGTGCAGGCAACAATGCTGTTAATAGAATGGTAGATGAAAATATTACAGGAGTGGAGTTTATCGGTATTAATACAGATAAACAGGCACTTCAGCTCTGTAAGGCTCCAAAGCTTCTGCAGATTGGTGAAAAGCTTACAAAGGGTCTTGGTGCAGGCGCTAAGCCTGAAATCGGTGAGAAAGCCGCAGAGGAGAGCAGTGAAGAAATTTCCGCAGCACTTAAGGGTGCTGATATGGTTTTTGTAACATGTGGTATGGGCGGCGGAACCGGAACCGGAGCAGCGCCCGTTGTGGCCAAGCTGGCGAAAGATATGGGAATCTTAACAGTCGGTGTAGTGACCAAGCCTTTCCGGTTTGAAGCCAAGGCACGTATGATCAATGCAATCAGCGGTATTGAAAGAATTAAAGATAATGTAGATACCTTAATTGTGATTCCCAATGATAAACTTCTTGAAATTGTGGACAGGCGTACCACAATGCCTGATGCCCTTAAGAAAGCAGATGAAGTGCTTCAGCAGGCAGTGCAGGGTATTACAGACCTGATTAATGTTCCCGCAGTGATCAATCTTGACTTTGCGGATGTACAGACGGTTATGAAGGACAAGGGTATTGCCCATATCGGAATCGGTGAGGGTAAGGGTGATGACAAGGCCAGTGAAGCTGTTAAGATGGCTGTTGAGAGTCCGCTTCTGGAAACAACGATTTCCGGTGCCACCCATGTTATTATCAATGTATCAGGTGATATTACTCTGGCAGATGCATCCGACGCTGCAAGCTATGTTCAGGAACTGGCAGGAGATGATGTCAATATTATCTTTGGCGCAATGTATGATGAGAGCAAGACGGACAGCTGTACAGTGACTGTTATCGCGACAGGTCTTGAGGATGCAACGCTTCCGAACAATAAGACTATGTCCAATATCGGTTCTTTTTCCAATAAGTACATTAAGCCTGTGACACCTAATATTTCTCTTAAGACCATGGGAGTGAATACAGGCATGGAAGGAAACAGTGGATCTGCGCAAGCGGCTCCCACTCTGAAAAAGCCGGTTTCGGGAATTACCAATCCCGGTGATATCAGAAGCAGCGTGGTTAACAAGCCACTCAATATTCCTGATTTCCTGCAGAAAAAGTAAATTCATCAGTATGAAATATAAGAGGCTGTATATCATAATGATATGCAGCCTTTCCTTATATCTGTCATAACAAAAAGCATGGCAGAAAAGAAAGATGTGAAAGAAAGAAGGTCATTACTATGTACAGCGAAGCAATGGAGTGCCTTTCCTTTATTCAAAAGAGCGTTTCCTGTTTTCACGCGGTAGAGAATATGGAGACAATGCTTAAGGAAAAAGGCTTTTCGGAGTTAAAAGAAAAGGAAAAATGGGAGCTTAAGGAAGAAAAGGGTTATTACGTAAAGAGAAATGATTCCTCCATCATTGCGTTCAGACTACCGAAGAGAGAAGCAAAGGGGTTTCATATCATATCGTCCCACAGTGATTCTCCTGCCTTTAAAGTAAAATCAAATCCGGAGATTACGATTGAGGAGAATTATATAAAACTGAATACGGAACCTTATGGCGGCATGATCCACGCATCCTGGCTGGACCGGATGCTCTCTGTTGCAGGACGGGTAGTTTACCGGGAGGAAGATGAGCTCATAAGCAAAACGGTAAATATAGACGAAGATCTTTTGATCATTCCCAATGTAGCCATCCATATGAATCGGGAAATGAATAAGTCGTTGTCCTATAATCCACAGACAGATTTACAGCCCCTCCTCTGTGCGATAGCGGAAGAGAAAGAAAAGGAATGTGAAAATATCTTAATGAAAAAAGTGGCGGAATATGCCGGAATCGAAGAGGACAGAATCCTTGGAAAAGATCTTTTTTTGTATGTAAGAGAGCAGGGACATCTGGCAGGGGCGGAGAAAGAAATGATGGTATCTCCGCGACTTGATGACCTTGAATGTGTTTATGCATCCTTAACGGGATTTCTCAAGGCAAAGCCAAAGGAATATGTGAGTGTTTGCGCGGTATTTGACAATGAAGAGGTAGGAAGCCTGACAAGACAGGGAGCAGCGTCTACTTTCCTTAGGGATACACTTCTTAGAGTGGCAGAAGCACTCTCAAAGACAGGAGAAAGCTACCTTCGTCTTCTTGCTGACAGTTTTATGATTTCCGCAGACAATGCGCATGCGGTTCATCCAAACCATCCGGAAAAGGCAGATCCCGGCAATCGCCCGTATCTGAATAAGGGAATCGTAATCAAATATCACGGAGGGCAGAAGTACACAACGGATGCCTATACAGAGGCTGTGATGAAAGAAATTTGTGCGGAAGCAGAAATTGCTTATCAGACATATTACAATCGGTCCGATATTGCAGGAGGTTCCACGCTGGGGAATATTTCTGAAGGACAGGTGTCTGTTCCCTGTGTGGATATCGGTCTCCCCCAGCTTGCCATGCATTCTGCCGTGGAAACAGCGGGAAGCAGAGATGTATCTGATCTGATCAGAGCATCTGAGGTTTTTTTCAATAAATAAAAGTGATATTAATGTTTATGATGATAAGGCAAGTGCGTTCGGTTAACGATCGCACTTGTCTTTTTTTGGCGATGATTAACAGACTTTTCTGTGGCCTTTTGACAAAATCTGAACCTCATAATGATTATAATGAGGTAGTACCAAAGAAAAGGAGGTGAGACTTGCAAAGAACCATATACATAGACAGCATATTCTTAAGTAATATAATTATGGATCTGCTGCTGCTTTTTTTAACCACCAGAACCTTGAAGAAATCTACCACTTTTTTGAAAACACTGGCCGGAAGTCTGCTCGGAGCAGCAGGATATTGTCTGATCCTTTGTCTGCCCGGCAGGTATCCGATAAAAGTTTTATTTGGATTACTTCCGGTAACGGCGCTGATGATAAAGGCAGGATGCGGTACAAAAGGACTTAAGGAATTACTTTATGGTATGGGATATCTTTTTACCTATGCTTTTCTGCTTGGAGGATTTATGCTCAGTCTGATCAAAAACATTCCTTTTTTCAGAGAAAGAGAGGTTTCCGGTTGGATGATACTATCCACAGGTACTTTGGGTTTTTTGATCTGTATGCTTGGAATTCATGAGTACAGAAGGAGAAAAAAGAATCATTTCTGCAGAATCGAACTTCCGGGAGATAAAGGGGAAATCGAAGTGATCGGACTTGTCGATACGGGAAATGGTCTGAAGGATCCGGTCAGCGGAAAAGAGGTAGCGATTTTGGAAGAGAAGGTATGGCGTAATATGCGAGAGAGCATATGTCCGGAAAAATATAAGGTCATACCTTTTCACAGCATTGGAAAAGAAAGAGGTATTCTGGAAGGCTATGAGGTAGATCGAATACGTTTAATGGAAGAAACCGGGTGCAGGGAGCTTCATAACGTGATCATTGCAGTGTTTCAGGGGGATATATCTGTAAAAGGGGATTATCAGATGATATTGCCTCCACAGTGGTTTTAGATTTTTGTTGAAAGGGGAAAAAAATGGTTTTTAAAGTTGCGATACCGGGAAAAATACAATTTAAATTGTATCGAAGGGAACCCGGATTTTTATTGACAAGACAGGGAGATGTTCATTACATAGGCGGAGCTGAAGTGTTGCCGCCGCCGCTTGAGGTTGACAAAGAAAATGCGGTGATCAGTGATCTGGGGACAGAATACGAGGATGAAGCGAAATCCATTCTGATAGAACACAATCTCAGACTGGTGGTTTATATCGCAAAAAAGTTTGACAATACGGGAGTGGGAGTTGAGGACCTGATCTCTATCGGAACCATAGGTTTGATCAAATCCATCAACACCTTTAACCCGGAAAAAAATATCAAGCTTGCAACCTATGCATCGCGCTGTATTGAAAATGAAATTCTGATGTACCTGAGAAGAAATAATAAGACAAAGCTGGAAGTATCCATTGATGAACCGCTGAATGTGGACTGGGACGGAAACGAACTGCTGCTTTCCGATATTCTTGGAACGGATGAGGATGTGATCTATAAGGATATTGAGAATGAAGTGGAACGAAAGCTCTTGCTTAAGGCAATCGATAAGCTTTCAGACAGAGAAAAGACGATCATTCAACTTCGCTTTGGTCTGGGAAAAGGATCGGGAAAGGAAATGACCCAGAAGGAAGTGGCGGAAATGCTGGGAATTTCTCAGTCATATATATCAAGATTGGAAAAGAAGATCATGAAACGTCTGAAAAAGGAATTGATTCGGGACAGCTATTAGAGCTGTCCCGTTTTTACCGGTAAGACGACCTGCAGCGTGCATCATCGCCCGGTTATGCTGT
Source organism: Lachnospiraceae bacterium (assembly GCA_017622575.1). Classification (GTDB taxonomy): domain Bacteria; phylum Bacillota; class Clostridia; order Lachnospirales; family Lachnospiraceae; genus Suilimivivens. Next base: position 16,744 of record JAGAQU010000058.1, on the reverse strand, counting down.
GAGATAATTTTTCATGGTTTTTAATGCATTCTTTTCGAGTCGGCTGACCTGTGCCTGGGAGATACCGATAATCTCGGCCACCTCCATCTGTGTCTTTCCCTCAAAGAATCTGAGATGGATAATTTCGTTTTCTCTTTGACCCAGACGTTTCATGGCTTCGCTTAAGGAGAGGTGTTCCACCCAGTTTTCTTCCTTACTCTTTTTATCACTGATCTGATCCATCACATAGAGGGTATCCCCACCATCGGTAAATACAGGCTCATACAGACTCATGGGATTCTGGATGGCATCAAGCGCATAGACAATGTCTTCTCCCGGGATGCCGATTTCTTCTGCTATTTCGTTTATCGTAGGTTCCTTCATGTTTTTTCTTACATAATTTTCTTTGGCATAAATGGCTTTGTAAGCGGTGTCCTTCAGGGAACGACTGACTCTGATGGAGTTGTTGTCGCGAAGGAATCTTCTAATCTCACCGATGATCATGGGAACTGCATAAGTGCTGAATTTTACATTCAGAGAAGAATCAAAGTTATCGATGGCTTTGATGAGACCGATGCATCCGATCTGAAACAGGTCATCCACATTTTCATTGCTGGAGGAAAAGCGTTTGATCACGCTTAAGACGAGCCTTAAATTTCCTTCAATGTATTTTTCCCTGGCAGCAAAGTCCCCCTCTTCAATACGTGCAAATAATGCTTCTTTTTCTGACGACCTTAACAGTGGAAGCTTTGCTGTGTTAACGCCGCAGATTTCAACTTTTCCCTGTGCCATGTTCTTTTTGCCTCCTGCTTTTTTTCCGGTACTAAAATCATTCTCAAAACAGAAAGAAAATATTCATAAATGAAAAGGATTTCACAAAATGGTAAAGCAGCCAAAAAGGATAAGCCGCATATAATAAAACAGGAAGAATAAAAAAGGCAGAGCATAAGCCATGCTTATGAGGAAAGAGAGACAGAAAGGAGAAAGATATGCGTTTTTCGGAATTGAAATCCAAGGATGTGATCAATCTGCGGGATTGCAAAAAACTTGGAAGAATCTGTGATCTTGAATTTGATGAATGCAGCGGTAAAATATGTAAGGTGATCGTGCCGAGCGGTAATAAATTCTGTAATTTTTTTAACACGGATCCGGATTACTGTATTCCTTATAAGGACATCAAACAGATCGGACCGGATATCATTATTGTGGATATTTGCAGTTGACATTATTTATGCGGCAAAATATAATAATAGTGTTATCAAAATTGTGTTTAGTAACAGAGAAGACTATTATTTTAGCGAGGAAAAAGGCATATGAAATGTCCATATTGTGGTCACGAAAACACCAGAGTAATTGATTCAAGACCGGCGGAAGACAATAATTCCATCAGACGAAGAAGGGTCTGCGATGAATGTGACAAGCGGTTTACCACCTATGAAAAGGTGGAGACAATCCCCCTCATCATTATCAAAAAGGATGAGAACAGGGAGCCTTATGACCGTTCCAAGATAGAGGCTGGAGTGCTTCGTGCATGCCACAAGAGACCCATCAGTGTCAATCAGATCAATCAGCTGGTTGATGAGGTGGAAACGGAAATTTTCAACATGGAAGAAAAGGAAATCCCGAGCCGAGTGATCGGAGAACTGGTCATGGATAAACTCAAGGATTTAGAGGCGGTTGCCTATGTAAGATTTGCCTCCGTTTACAGAGAATTTAAGGATATCAATACCTTTATGGATGAACTCAAAAAGGTACTTAAGTAATGAATAGAAAGAGGGACTACAGATATGGCAGTAGGAACCGGAATGGGAACAGAAAATAAAGGGACAGACAAAGAAGAGGGGCTTTCCAGGGAGCAGCAAGAAAAAGTGACAAAGGCAAAGAAACCAATGGAAATTGCCAACAGTTTTCGACTTTTCTTTCTCTTTGTGGCAGTAATCCTTCTTGTGTTTGTGTACTTTGGCGGAAAAATCTGGACCGGTGTGGCATGGTATGACAATGCAGTACAAAGCATCTACAATTTTCTGCTATGGGATATTCTTCTCATGCTGTTATCTACCTTTATCAAATTCTTTTTTGCGGCAAGGTATAACAGGGTTGTAAAACATTTATAAAAAACTCTTGCATTTTAAATGAATATTGTATACAATAAGTCCGACATAAGGAAAAGCTTATGTCGGACAATTTCATATAGAGAATCAGAGAAAGGAATCAAAGACATGAAAAGAAAAGCAATGAAAAGCTTTCTGATGATCGTGTTGACGACACTTGCTATTGCACTGACAGGTTGTTCAGGTGATAAGGAAGGCGGGAATTCTTCTCAGATTACCATCGGTATTCCTCAGGATCTTGAGGATAGTCTTGACCCCCACAAGGCAGTGGCGGCAGGAACAAAAGAGGTTTTATTTAACCTGTTTGAAGGACTGGTGAAACCTACAAGTGATGGTAGTTTAATCCCTGCGGTAGCAAGCGCTTACGAGGAATCAGAGGGCGGTAAGATCTACACCTTCACACTGCGCGACGGTGTGAAATTCCATGACGGAAGTCTGGTAACGGCAGAGGATGTTAAATTCTCAATTGATAAATGCGCCGATACCAATAACGGAGGACCTCTGGTAGCGGCGTTTTCTAATATTGAAAGCGTTGAGATCAAGGATGCATCCACCATCGTCATTACATTAAAAGAAGCAGATACGGAATTCCTGGCTTACATGACAACTGCCATTATTCCGGCATCCAATGAGAATCCGGATACCAATCCCATAGGGACAGGTCCCTACAAATTTGTATCCCGTTCTCCACAGGAAAACTTTATTATTGAAAAGTTTGATGAGTATTGGGGAGAACCCGCCAATATTGAAAATGTGACTTTTAAGATCTGCTCCAACGCAGATTCCATCGTGATGGATCTTGAGGGTGGATCCATTGATATGTTTGCCAGAGTGACGGCTTCCCAGGCAGCGGAATTATCCGATCAGTTTGAAGTGCTGGAGGGAACCATGAATCTGGTTCAGGCACTCTATTTAAATAATGCTGTGGAGCCTTTTGACGATCCCAAAGTGCGTCAGGCGCTCTGCTATGCAGTGAACCCTCAGGAGATCATGGATATTATCTCCGACGGCAAAGGTACCGAACTTGGAAGCTCCATGTTCCCCACATTCGGGAAATATTATATGGAAGAACTGAATGATACTTACAATCAGGATTTCGATAAGGCGAAGGAACTGCTTGCCGAGGCCGGATATCCTGATGGATTTACCTTTACCATTACGGTGCCTTCCAACTATCAGCCCCATATTGATACCGCTCAGGTTTTGGTGGAACAGTTTAAGAATATCGGCGTAACTGCTGAGATTCAGCTGATCGAATGGGACAGCTGGTTAAGTGATGTATACCAGAACAGGGAATATGAGTCTACCGTGGTGGGAGTAGATGCTTCCAGTCTGACAGGTGCGGCTCTTCTCCAGAGATTTACATCCACTGCCGGCAATAACTTCATCAATTACAATAATGCTGATTATGATGCTGCATTTGCCAAGGCACTTGCAAGTACGGATGATGCGGAAAAGACAAAATATTACAAGGAATGTGAAACCATTCTCTCCACAGACGCGGCCAATGTCTATATTCAGGACCTGCCTGAGTTTGTGGCATTAAATAAGAAATACACAGGCTATGAATTTTATCCTTTATATGTACAGGATATAGCAAAACTGAAATTAGCTGAATAAGTGTAAGCAGATATGGCTGTTTACAGATGAGAAATAAAAAGGAGGACAAAGAGATGCGGTATGCAGGGAAAAAGATGATCACTATGTTTTTAACCTTATTTGCAGTGACACTCTTTGTCTTCCTTGCTTTTCATGTGATCTCGGGAGACCCGGCAACCTCCATGCTCGGGACTCAGGCAACGCCGGAGAGAGTGGAAGCACTTCGGGAGGAAATGGGACTCAATGACCCGGTACTTGTGCAGTATGGAAGATGGGCATTGAATTTCTTAAAAGGAGACATGGGAACCTCCTACAGTTACCGTATGCCGGTCAGTGAAATGATAGCAGGCAAGATTCCGGTAACACTTACAATGACAATTATGGCCTTTCTGCTTATGGTAGTGATCTCGGTTCCCCTGGGAATTTATACTGCCAGACATGCGGGAGGCGTGGTAGATAGAGTTATTTATATGATCAATCAGGTGATCATGGCGTTCCCTCCTTTTTTCGCGGGAATTTTGATCACCCTGATATTTGGCAGGATTTTTAAGCTGTTTACCCCGGGGGGATATATCTCTTATGAAAAAAGCATTACCGGCTTTATCGGATATTTATTCTTTCCGTCCCTTGCCATTGCGCTTCCCAAAGCGGCTATGGCGGTAAAACTGCTCAGAAGTTCTGTGATCAGTGAGTCAAAGCTTGACTATGTGAGAACGGCATACAGCAGGGGCAACAGAACCGGGGATGTGCTTTATAAGCATGTCTTGAAAAATGCACTGATTCCGGTAATTACTTTTCTGGGAATGGCATTAGCGGATATGATCGCGGGAAGTATTATCATAGAGCAGGTGTTCAGTATTCCGGGTCTTGGGAGAATTCTTCTGACTTCTATATCCAACAGGGATTATCCGGTTGTTATGGCAGTGATCGTGTGTATTGCCGTGCTGGTGCTTGTGGTAAATATGATTGTGGATATTATTTACGGACTGGTGGATCCCAGAATTTCCGTTGAGTGATAAAGCAAAGAATAACATGATCCGGACAAAACGGGTAAAGGTACAGAGCGTGAACAGGAGCAAAAAGAAAAATTATAACTTAATAGTGGGCGGAAGCATTACAGGGGTCATTCTGCTGATGATACTGATCGGTGTATTTTATACGCCTTATGATCCCAATGCCATGGATGCAAGTGCCAAGTTTGCAGGAATTTCCATGAAACATCTCATGGGCTGTGATAATTTCGGAAGAGATGTTTTCTCCAGAGTGCTGGAGGGAAGCAGAACGACTCTGATCGTTGCAGCGGGAACTGTTTTTATCGGCACTTTTTTCGGTGTCATTATCGGCGCTCTGACAGGCTACTACGGCGGTGTTGTAGATGAGGTTCTGATGCGCATCAATGATGCTATTTTTGCTTTTCCGAGCATTCTTTTAGCCCTTGTATTTATCAGTATTTTCGGAAGCGGCAAATATCATGTGATCATTGCACTGGGCATTGCTTTTATTCCCAGCTTTGCCAGAATCGTGCGGAGTGAGTTTATCAAATGTAAAAATATGGATTATGTGAAAAGTGCAAAGCTGCAGGGGGCAGGGGATTTCCGAATTATGTTTGTGCATATTCTGCCTAACACGCTGACAGTTCTTCTGTCTGCCATTATGATTGGCTTTAACAACGCAGTGCTGGCGGAGGCAGGTATGAGCTTTCTCGGAATCGGTGTTCAGCCTCCGGATGCAAGCCTTGGAAGGATGCTGTCAGAAGCGCAGTCCTATCTGTTCCGGGCACCGTCGTATGCGCTTTTTCCGGGTGTGATCATTATTTTGATGGTACTTGGATTCAGTTTACTGGGAGATGGTCTTAAAGATGAGTAAAGAACTTTTGAAAGTTACAGATTTGAATATCGAATTTCACGATCATCTCATTCCCGAAACGGTGGTGTATGATTTTGATCTGACACTTAAGGAAGGGGAGATTGTCGGACTTGTTGGGGAGTCAGGCTCGGGCAAATCCATGAGTGCTCTTGCCATTGCCGGACTTTTAAGCCGTCGTGATATGCGAAAAAGGGGAGAGATTCTTTTTGAAGGGGTGGATCTCCTTACCTGCGAGAGAAGTGTCCTTCGAAAAATACAGGGAAATGATATCGGTGTGATCTTTCAGGAACCCATGACTTCTTTAAATCCGGTGAAAAAAATCGGCTGGCAGGTAGAGGAGCCGTTGCGGATTCATACAGATCTTTCGAAGGAGGAACGTTACCGGAAAGCCATTTCGATGCTTGCGGACGTGGAACTGGACGATCCGGAAAGAGTATATGATCAGTACCCACATGAATTGTCGGGCGGGATGCGGCAGAGAGTCATGATCGCAGCAGCCATGATCTGTATGCCGAAAATCCTGATAGCGGATGAACCTACCACAGCTCTTGATGTGACCATACAGGCGCAGATTGTGGAGCTTTTAAAGCGAATCAACAGAGAGAAAAAAACGGCCATTCTGTTTATCTCACACGACTTAAGCCTGGTGAGACGGCTCTGTGGGAGAGTGCTTGTCATGAAAAACGGATATATTGTGGAAAGCGGTCTGACAGAAGAAATTTTTAAGAATCCCAAAGAAGAATATACTGAGAAACTGATTGCGGCAATTCCAAAGGTAACTCGGAAAAAGGACAGGTAAAATGGCAGAAAAAATTCTGGAGGTTTCAGATCTGCAGGTATCTTACTTAAGCAGCAGAAAAACTCCTTTTGAAAAGAAAAAAAGAATACAGGTGCTTAAGGATGTCTCTTTTTCCATGGAAAAGGGTGAAATTCTGGGACTTGTGGGGGAGAGCGGAAGCGGCAAAACCACCCTTGCGCGGGCGATTCTCGGAATGATACCCTATGAGGGAACCATTACGAAGAATGCACAGAGAGCACAGATGGTATTTCAGGATCCTTACGGTTCTTTGAATCCGGCAAGAAAAGTTTCTTGGATTCTTGAGGAACCACTAAGACTGAAAGGCGGGCTTTCCAAAGATGAGAGAAAAGAGAAAGTGATCGCCATGCTGAGCAGGGTTGGACTGGATGAAAAATTCATGGACAGATACCCACGGCAACTCTCGGGAGGCCAGAGGCAGAGAGTTTGCATTGCAGGAGCCCTCATGCTTGAACCCTCTCTTCTCATTGCGGATGAACCGGTGTCAGCTCTTGATGTGACCATACAGGCCCAGATTCTTGAGCTGTTTCAAAAGATTCATGAAGAAATGGGACTTTCCATTTTGTTTATCTCCCATGATCTCCGTGTGGTCTATCAGATGTGTGACAGGATTCTGATCATGCAGCATGGACAGATTATGGAAAGCGGAACGGTGGAAGAAGTTTACTTTCATCATAAGAGTGAATATACGGGAAAGCTTCTTGATGCTGCGGGAATTGAAGTGGATTAGAAAGCCCTGGATCTTGAATATAATTTCCTTTTTCTGGTATTAATAATTTCGAAAACAAAACCGATATATTGTGTGAGAAAAATATTGTCAAACAGCATGATTGTGATTACAATATATTATGAGAGTTTATCAGGAAAGGAGTGAAGAAAATGGGAATTGAGCTGTTATCCGGTTTTGGAAGAGTACAGCCTTATTATAAAGCATCCGAAATTCCTGTTATCACTCCATCTGAGATCCGGAAACAGAGTGAACAGCAGACAGATACGAAGCAGACAACGGCAGAGGATGTCAGGTCTTCCGCTATAGCGAGCGTAGGAGAGGATACCAGAAGCAAAGTAGCGGATCTTCAGGATGTCTCGCTTACCTTTAATAGAGAAGAAAGCTTCGACTATCTCGGCAGTGAGAGCGGGCTTATGAAACTGGACGTCCAGAAAGCAATTTCCGACATGCGAAAGGATTCCATTTTACAGGAATATCAATATTTTGTGGGTACATCCCCTTCCTTTATGAATACAGATGACGGAACAGTCTTCCGAAAATAAGAGATACAAGTTGAAATATAACAGAACAGGTTACATAGGAAAACACCTTGCATAATTGCAGGGTGTTTTGTTATACTGTAACAAGTTAAAGGAGTATTTTCATGTTACAGTGTTTTTATCCGGACCGCTATATCCGGTCAGCCTATGAGATTGATTATGAAGCGTATTACCGTGCCGGTTACAGGGGAATCATTTTTGATATTGACAATACCCTGGTAGAGCATGGAGCCCCTGCGGATGCGCGGAGCATCGCATTGATGGAACAACTGAAGCAGTTCGGTTTTAAAATCATGCTTCTTTCCAACAATAAGGAACCCCGTGTGAAGATGTTCAATGATGCGGTACAGGTTTCCTATATTTTTAAAGCGGGAAAGCCCGGAAGAAGAGGCTATGAGGAAGCAATGCGACAGATGGGCACCGACCAAAAGACCACACTTTTTGTGGGCGATCAGCTGTTTACCGATGTGTGGGGCGCAAGAAATGCAGGAATCTTTTCTATATTGACCCAGCCCATTGACAAAAAAGAGGAGATACAGATCATTTTAAAGAGATATCTGGAAAAGCTTGTACTTTTCTTTTATAAAAGAAAATGTAAAAAAGAAGGAAAAATATTTTTGGAACAGAAGGAAATACAGGTATGAAAATTGACGGACATACGAGACTTTGCGGTCTGATCGGAAACCCGGTGGAACATACTCTGTCACCGGTGATACATAACACCCTGGCACAGAAGCTCTCCCATAATCTTGTGTATGTGCCTTTTTTAGTGGAAAAAGAAAATCTGGGAGATGCGATAAAGGGTGCATACGGTCTTCATGTACTTGGCATGAATGTGACAGTTCCCTACAAGAGTGATGTGATTCCCTATCTTCAGGGGATGGATGAGCTGGCGGAAAAGATAGGCGCTGTCAATACTCTGGTTTCTGTGAAGAACGGATATAAAGGGTATAACACGGATATTCTGGGACTGTACCGTGCCATGCAAAGTGAGGGAATCAGTCTTGCGGGAGAAAGTGTTGTGCTTCTGGGAGCCGGCGGAGCGGCAAGAGCGGCGGCTTTTCTCTGTGCCAGCAAAGAGGCAAAACAGATTTTTGTGCTGAACCGTTCCATAGACAGGGCAGAAGCGCTTGCGGATGAGGTGAACAAAGCATTTGGCAGAAAATGTGTCTGCCCCATGGCTATGGCTGACTATGAAAAGTTACCGAAAAAAAAGATGCTCGCCATTCAGGGAACCAGTGTGGGGCTTCACCCAAACGTAGATGATGTTGTGATTGAGGATAAGGAATTTTATAGAAGAATCCATACCGGTTTTGATCTGATCTACAAGCCGGAGGAGACAAGATTTATGAAGCTTGTAAAGGAAGCCGGCGGACGATCCTGCAACGGACTTAAGATGCTGCTCTATCAGGGAATTATTGCCTATGAATTGTGGAATCGGGTGGAAGTACCGGAAGAAACGGCAGAGGAAATCTATGAACTGCTCAGAGAGAGAGTAAAAGGATAACAGACAGAGGAAGAGGAATGAAGGATAATATTATTTTGACCGGATTTATGGGATGCGGAAAGACCAGCGTAGGGATCAGGCTTTCCTATGCACTTAAGCGTACCATGATCGACACGGACAAATGGATTGAAAAGAAGCAGGAAAGGTCTGTTTCCGATATTTTCGCTGAGGATGGGGAAGAGTCCTTCAGACAGATGGAGACGGCATGCATCAGGGAATTGATTGAGACAGAGAATCACCGTATCATCTCAACAGGGGGCGGCTTGCCTGCGAGAGAAGAAAATCATGCACTGCTCAAGGAACTTGGTCGTATTTACTATCTGAAAGTGACGCCTGAGGTGGTCTTTGAAAGACTGAAAGGGGATACCACAAGACCTCTTTTGCAGGGGGAGGATCCGCAGAAAAAAATAGAGAGCCTGATGGCGATGAGACAGCCTTCCTACGAGAAATGCGCTGACTATGTGATAGAGGTTTCGGGAAAAAAATTTGAGGAAATTATAGAAGAAATTGTGATAAAGGAGAACAGCCGGTTATGAAAATACTGATCATCAACGGACCCAATCTGAATTTTCTGGGAATCCGTGAAAAGAATATTTACGGAACAGAGAATTATGATTATCTCTTAAACATGATAGCCGAAAAAGGAAAGGAGACAGGCTGTACCATTGAAGTGTTTCAGAGCAATCATGAGGGAGCCATCATTGACAGAATCCAGGATGCTTACTTTGACGGAACAGAAGGAATCGTGATCAATCCCGGAGCTTACACCCATTACAGCTATGCCATCCATGACGCGCTTGCAAGTGTGACGATTCCCAAGGTAGAAATTCATATTTCCGACATTACCAAACGGGAGGAGTTCCGAAAGATATCTGTGACAGCTCCTGCCTGCAACAAACAGATATATGGGCATGGCTTAAACGGTTATCTGGAAGCGGTAGATTATCTGCTGGAAAATTTTTTGCATTTAGAAGCAGAAAATAGTTGAAAATTATCATTATTTATATTAAACTGATAAAGAATTATAACGTGAAAATTTTAGGAGGAATTTTTTTATGATTTCTGCAGGTGATTTCAGAAATGGTATTACTATTGAATTAGATAATAACGTTTACCAGATTATTGAGTTCCAGCATGTAAAGCCCGGTAAAGGAGCAGCATTTGTCAGAACCAAATTAAAGAATATCAAGAGCGGCGGCGTAGTGGAAAAAACTTTCAGACCTACTGAAAAGTGTCCACAGGCACGAATCGATAGAAAAGATATGCAGTATCTGTATTCAGACGGAGATCTGTATAACTTTATGGATGTAGAAACATATGAACAGATTGCACTCGATTCCGAGACAGTAGGCGATGCACTGAAGTTCGTTAAAGAAAATGAAATGGTTAAGGTATGTTCCCACAACGGAGGCGTATTCGCAATTGAACCTCCTCTGTTTGTAGAACTTGAGATTACAGAGACAGAACCCGGATTTAAGGGCGATACCGCAACAGGCGCTACAAAGCCTGCTACCGTTGAGACAGGTGCTACTGTAAACGTACCTTTATTCGTTGAATTGGGAGACAAGATCAAGATTGACACCAGAACAGGTGAATACTTATCTCGTGTTTAATTCATAACTACATCCTGTTAATAAGCCTGAAAGACAATGAAACTTATTTCATTGTCTTTTTTTGTATCTAAATTCAAATCTGAAAGAGAGGTATTTCTAATGAACACATCTATGAATTTTGCGCTGTTTGAGGCAGCTGTTGTAAAGGGTTTACAGGAAAAAATGGGAGAGGATTATCGTATCCTTCCCAACCAGGTCAAAAAAAATAACGGCATTGTGCTTACCGGAATTATTGTGGAGGAAAAGAACAGCAATACTTCGCCGACAATTTATCTGGACGATTTCTATGAAAATTATCAGAACGGAGTCGGCCTTGATCAAATTGTGGAGTCTCTGTACAGGATTTTTCATAAGACCAGAATCAGGGAATCCGTGGATTTGTCGAATTTCCTGGAATATGAAAAGGCAAAGAGACAGATTGCCTTTAAAATTGTAAATTTTGATAAGAACAGAGAACTGTTAAAAAAGATTCCTTATAAGATGTTCTGCAATCTTGCAATCATATTTTATTATGTTGTTCAGGAGCCGCCATTTTACGGGAAAGCATCGATCCTGATCCACAATGAACATTTAGATCATTGGGGCATCGGCATTGAAGAACTGTATGCGCAGGCAAAAGAAAATACGCCCCGTCTGTTCCCTGCTCACATTGAAAATATTGAAGAACTCATCCTGGGAATGCTGAGGAGCAGCATGAAAGGAGAAAAAAGGAAACCGGAAGGAGAAAAGGAGATCAAACTGGAAATCACGGGAGATGAGTGGTTCGATCATCTTTTGCTGAAGCTAAAAGCTGATATGGAAAATGATGAGGATAGAATACCCATGTACGTGCTCAGTAACAGACAGAAATTGCAGGGAGCGGCTTGTATGTTTTATCCTGATATTTTAAAAAATTTTGCCGAGGAAAAAAACAGTGATCTCTATATTCTTCCCAGTTCCATTCATGAAGTGATCCTGCTTCCGGCTACAGAAGATATGGAAAAGGAAAATCTTTTGGAAATGGTAACCGAAATTAACAAAACCCAGGTGCAGGAGTGTGATGTACTTGCCGATTCTGTCTATTATTACAGCAGACAATCACAGCAGCTTATGCGCATCTGCTAGTTATTGGCAGAGGATTCACAATTTTTTCATAAATGGCAGACTAGACATTCTTGCCTTCATATGATATGATATTCAAGGTGATGTAACAAATTTGTAATAATTGCACCCGTAGTCTAATGGATAGAACGAAGGCCTCCGACGCCTTTAATGCAGGTTCGATTCCTGTCGGGTGCATTTACATCACCTTGAATAACCAAACGATGACACGCTCTGCGAGTCGTCTTATTGGACAAAAGCAGCCGTTTCCTGCAAAGCTGCTTTTTTTAAAAAAAGAAAGGAAAATTATGAAACAAACCAATCAGAACAAATTGCATATGGTGAAGGAAAAGCTCATAATGATCAGAGATTTTATTATGGATCATACAAAAATTGTGATGCCTCTTGTTCTTATTGCTTGTGTGCTCATTACCATATTGATTGCTGTAAATGCAAATCAGAAAGAAAAGCTTGAAAAGGAAGCAGAGCTTGCTGCGGCAAACGTTGCGCAGCAGGAAAGTGGAGCAATGGTTGAGGGTCTTAGCACTCCGGTGTATGAACTGGAAGAAAATGCTTATTCAGATATAAACAACATCGTCAGAACTTATTACGATGCACAGGCGTCCGGAGACATTGAAACGATTTCTTCACTGAACACTTATTTAAATGACATTGAGAAGATACGAGTACAGGAATTAAGCAAGTATATTGAAAATTATCCGGTATTAAATGTCTATACCAAGCCGGGACTTGCAGAGAACACTTATGTTGCTTATGTCTATTCGGAAGTGAAGTTTACCGATGTGGATCAGGAACTTCCCGGTATGCAGACCTATTATATCGGACAAAATGAAGATGGAACCATGTTTATCAATGACGGTACCTATGATGACTCCGTTTGGAATTATATCAAGGAAGTCACTCTTCAGGATGATGTAGTAGACTTAAACAATAAAGTGGCAGTTGAGTACAATGAACTTCTGGCAAGTGATGAGGAACTGAATGAGTTTATTGCCTATCTGAAAGAGAAGATCAATGAAGAAGTTGGAGAAATTCTGGCAGAAGCTGAGACCCCTGTTGAAAGTGAGGAAGAGGTCGAGGTTGCATCTGCAGAGAGTGAGGATGCAGCAGAAACTCCAAATGTGATCAAGACGGTAAAGGCAACAGATGTTGTAAATATCAGAAAGTCAGACAGTGAAACGGCAGATAAGATAGATAAGGCTCAGATCGGTCAGGAGTTTACACTTCTGGAACAGAGAGGAAACGGCTGGAGCAAGGTGGAGTACAACGGCACAGAAGCTTATATCAAGAGCGATTATCTTGAAGTTGTTTCCGAGGAGACTGTAGCGGCAGATACAGATACGGAAAGTACGGATACACAGACAGCAGCTTCTGATGATACAGTAAGCGGAACGGTAACTGTCAAGGAAAACGTAAAGGTGCGTAAGAGCGCAAGTACGGATTCAGAATCACTTGGTACCGCGTACGTGGGTGAGAAGCTTGATCTTATCATGAAACAGGCTGACGGTTGGACAAAAGTAAAATATAAGGGGCAGACTGCTTTTGTTAAATCTGATTATGTAGAATAAGGTAACAGCTCAGCCATGAAATGTAGGGAACAAAGCTGAATTGTTACAAATGAAGGTGGGGATGAAATGTTCGAAAAATATCGTATCGGTATTATGGGATCGGGCAATATTGCAGGAATTATGGCTGAAACCATAAAGCGGATGAAAAATGTCAAACTGTATGCTGTCGCATCACGAACAAAGGTGAAAGCAGATGCCTTTGCCAATCAATATGGATGTAAAAAAGCATACGGTTCCTATGAGGAACTGGTTGCGGACAAAAAAGTGGATTTGATCTATATAGCCACACCTCATTCTGAGCATTATGAGAATGCCAGGCTTTGCATTTTAAATGGAAAGCCTGTTTTGTGTGAAAAGGCCTTTACGGCAAATGCAGCCCAGGCAGAAGAACTGATTGCACTGGCGAGAGAAAAGGAAGTACTGATCGCCGAAGCAATGTGGACACGCTATATGCCGATGCTGACCACCATACAGGAGGTGCTTGGCAGTGGCATTATCGGTGAACTTAAGACACTCACTGCAAATCTCGGATATGTGATCGACACAGTTCCACGTTTGCAGGAGCCTTCTCTGGCGGGTGGTGCACTTCTTGATGTGGGGGTATATACCATCAATTTTGCATCCATGATTTTCGGAAACAATATTGAGAGCATAGAATCTACCTGCACTTATACACAGTCGGGTGTGGATGAGCAAAACAGCATCACAATCAAATATGGGGACGGCAAGGTAGCTGTACTGAACAGCTCCATGGTTTCCTTAAGTGACAGACGAGGCGTCATCTATGGCACCAAGGGTTTTGCTGTGGTGGATAATATTAATAATTTTGAAGCTATCACGGTATACGATACCAAATACAAGCAGATTGCTTCCTACAAACGTCCCAAGCAGATTACCGGATATGAATATGAGGTGGAAGCCTGCCTGAAGGCGCTGGATGCAAGGGAACTTGAATGTATACAGATGCCTCACAGCGAAACCATCCGGATGATGAAGATTATGGATGCCATCCGAGAACAGTGGGGAATTGTCTATCCCTTTGAGAAGGATGAGGTTGAGGCCAAGATTCCGGAGAAAAGCGAAGAAATCGTGACGAAGCAGCTGCCCGCAGAGAAAGAAGAAACTGTGGCAGAAACGGTGGAAACAGATGCGGAGAATGCCGGGGAGACGGAACAGGTTGAGAGTACAGAAGTTTTGAAGGAATCTGTAGAAGCTGTATTATCAGAATCTGCAACAACAGAAGCTGCAGAAACCGAAAACTAGTATATTCTTATAAATAATGGAAAAGCTAAGACAGAGTGGAGAATTCTTCACTCTGTCTTTTAATATATGAAGAGGAGAAATTTATGAAGAAGGATGATATCAAAGTGTTGCAGGAAGTCCAAAAAAATACGGATATGGCCATCAAGGCGATTCATTCCATCAGCGGAAAGGTCGATGATGAAAAACTGTCAGCGGAAATCACAAGACAGGGAATGCGCTATGCCGAAATCTACAACAGGGCAACTGACAGACTGATGGAAGGAAAGGCAAAGAGCTATCAGAGCAGTGGTATTCAGGATATTATGTTGAAAAGTGCCATAGAGGGAAATATGCTGCTTAATAACAGCACGGGTCATATTGCGGAAATGATGATACAGGGGAGTAACAGAGGCCTTACCGATATGTGGAAAATTATAAACCACCATGAAAATACAGGTCACCAATCCATGGAAATTGCGAAGGAACTGATGGATTTTGAAGAAAAAAACATTGAAATACTGAAAAAATATTTGTAAATCAAAAACTTTTTCGATTTAATTGCTTAAAGTGTATTGTGCTTTTTTTTGGTATGTTATATAATGCAAAAAGAGCAATTGAGTGACAAGGTTTTTGCTCAAATTGGTACTGTATGTTAACTTGTATGGGTCATAGGATGATTACAAGCCGGATTGTATACAAGGATACAAACTTAAAGACACACTAACTTAAAGGAGGACACATTAGATGTCATACGTTGATGAAGTATTTCAGATGGTAGTTGAGAAGAATCCTGCGCAGCCTGAATTCCATCAGGCAGTAAAAGAGGTTCTGGAATCCCTCAGAGTTGTAATCGAAGCAAATGAAGAAGCTTACAGAAAAGATGCTCTCTTAGAGAGACTGGTTACACCTGAAAGACAGTTGTTATTCAGAGTTCCCTGGGTAGATGACAAGGGACAGGTACAGGTTAACAATGCTTTCCGTGTACAGTTTAACAGTGCGATCGGACCTTACAAGGGAGGCTTAAGATTACATCCCAGCGTAAATCTTGGTATCATTAAATTCCTTGGTTTTGAGCAGATTTTCAAGAACTCCTTAACAGGACTTCCCATCGGCGGCGGTAAGGGTGGTTCCGATTTTGATCCCAAGGGCAAATCAGACAGGGAAGTAATGGCATTCTGCCAGAGCTTTATGACAGAGTTACACAAATACATCGGTGCTGACACAGACGTTCCTGCCGGAGATATTGGTACAGGCGCAAGAGAGATCGGTTATATGTATGGTCAGTACAAGAGACTTACCGGATTATATGAAGGTGTTCTTACCGGTAAGGGCTTATCCTACGGCGGTTCTTTGGCAAGAACAGAAGCAACAGGATACGGTTTATTATATCTCACAGAAGAAATGTTAAAGTGCAACGGCAAGGATATCGCAGGCAAGACTGTTGCTGTATCCGGTTCCGGTAACGTGGCAATCTATGCAATCCAGAAGGCACAGCAGCTTGGCGCTAAGCCTGTTACCTGCTCCGATTCCACAGGATGGGTATATGATCCCGAAGGAATTGATGTAGCTCTTCTCAAGGAAGTAAAGGAAGTAAAGCGTGCAAGACTGACAGAGTATGCAGCTGCAAGACCGAGTGCACAGTATCATGACAAGAAGACCGAAGGAACCAATCAGTGGTCCGTAAAGGTTGACATCGCTCTTCCTTGTGCAACCCAGAATGAACTGAACTTAGATGACGCAAAGGCTCTTGTTGCCAACGGTGTCATCGCTGTAGCAGAAGGTGCTAATATGCCTACTACCATGGACGCTACCGAATATCTGCAGCAGAATGGCGTTCTGTTCTGCCCCGGCAAGGCTGCCAATGCAGGTGGTGTTGCAACATCCGCTCTTGAGATGAGCCAGAACTCCGAGAGACTGAGCTGGACCTTCGAAGAGGTTGATGCAAAGCTTAAGAACATCATGGTTAACATCTTCCACAATCTGGACGACGCTGCTAAGAAGTACGGTATGGAAGGAAACTACGTGGCTGGTGCTAATATAGCAGGCTTCCTTAAGGTCGCTGATGCTATGAC
>JAGAQU010000057.1 GCA_017622575.1 Lachnospiraceae bacterium | reverse complement strand
GATGAAAGAAGGAATGTGATGATGCCGTTGACAATGTTGAACACCGGTGAAACCAATACCATTAAGAAAGTTGGAGGAAAGGAAGAAACAAAGCGCTTTCTTGAGAACCTTGGCTTTGTGGCAGGCGGTAATGTTACTGTTGTATCCGAAACTGGAGGAAATCTGATTGTAAACATAAAGGATTCCAGAGTGGCGATTGGTAAGGATATGGCAAATAAAATCATAGTATAAAACAGAAAGGAAAAGAGAAGATGAAGACGTTAAGGGAAATTGCCTGCGGACAGACCGTCAAGGTTTCAAAGCTTACCGGTGAAGGACCGGTGAAGAGACGAATCATGGATATGGGTATTACCAAAGGAGTGGATATCTTTGTGAGAAAAGTAGCGCCACTTGGGGATCCAATCGAAGTGACAGTGCGTGGCTATGAACTGTCTTTAAGAAAGGCAGATGCCGAAATGATTATTGTAGAGTAAATTTTTTTGGACAGAGGTTAGCCGAAACTAACATTGATTAGATTAGAGGAGAATACAAATATGTCAGTTAAAATTGCACTTGCGGGTAATCCGAACAGTGGTAAAACAACATTATTTAATGCACTGACCGGTTCCAATCAGTTTGTGGGAAACTGGCCGGGGGTAACAGTCGAAAAAAAGGAGGGCAAATTAAAAGGTCATAAAGATGTGATCATCATGGATTTGCCGGGCATCTATTCTTTATCGCCCTACACGCTTGAGGAAGTGGTTGCCAGAAATTACCTGATCGGTGAGAGACCGGATGCCATTATCAATATAGTAGATGGAACCAATATAGAGAGAAACCTGTATCTTTCCACGCAGATCATGGAGCTTGGCATTCCTGTAGTTATGGCAGTCAACATGATGGATGTCCTTGAAAAAACAGGAGATAAGATTCATGTAGATAAGCTCAGCAAAAAGCTCGGCTGCGAGGTGGTGGAAATTTCCGCACTGAAGGGAACCGGTATTCAGAAGGCTGCAGAGAAGGCAGTGGCGCTTGCACAGAAGAAAGCTTCCGTAAGCCCCGTACATACCTTCTCACAGAAAGCAGAAGAAGTGATTTCTGCAGTGGAAGGTAAACTTGGAAATTTCGTAGAGGAGGAACAGAAGCGTTTTTTTGCCATCAAATTGCTTGAGAAAGATGATAAGATCCGGGAACAGATGAAGTCAGCTCCCGATGTGTCTGTTGAAATTGCCCGGATGGAAGCTGCCTTTGATGATGATACCGAAAGTATCATTACCAATGAAAGATATGAATATATTTCCTCCATCATCGGAGAATGTGTGACAAAATCGAGAAAGGAAAAGCTGACTACCTCAGATAAGATCGACAGAATCGTCACAAACAGATGGCTGGCTCTTCCCATCTTTGCGGTAGTTATGTTTATTGTTTATCATGTGTCGGTTACAACGGTAGGTGACTGGCTGACCGGATGGACCAATGACACGCTGTTTGGTGAGTGGATCGTTCCGGGAGCGCAGAGCTTCTTTGAGGGCATCGGATGTGCAGACTGGCTGACTGGACTGATCGTGGACGGCGTGATCTCAGGTGTTGGCGCTGTGCTGGGATTTGTTCCCCAGATGCTGGTGTTTTTCCTTTTCCTGGCATTTTTGGAGAGCTGTGGTTATATGGCGCGTGTTGCTTTCATTATGGACCGTATTTTCCGCAAATTCGGTCTTTCGGGAAAGTCCTTTATTCCCATGCTGATCGGCAGTGGCTGCGGCGTGCCCGGAATCATGGCATCCCGTACCATTGAAAATGATCATGACCGCAAGATGACCATTATGACAACAACCTTTGTTCCCTGCGGCGCAAAGCTTCCTATTATCGCATTGATTGCAGGTGCTTTCTTTAACAATGCGGGATGGGTATCATGGAGTGCGTACTTTGTGGGTGTGGCAGCCATCATATGCTCGGGTATTATCTTAAAGAAGACAAAAATGTTTGCGGGTAATCCGGCACCCTTTGTAATGGAACTTCCTGCCTACCACTGGCCTACTGTTGGAAATGTGCTAAGGAGTATGTGGGAACGCGGGTGGTCCTTTATTAAGAAGGCGGGGACCATCATTCTCTTATCCACTATCGTTCTCTGGTTCTTCATGAGTTTTGGATGGGCGGACGGCGACTTTGGTATGTTGGAGGCAGAGCAGCTGAATGAGAGTATTCTGGCGAAAATCGGAAGTGCGATTGCATGGATCTTTACACCGCTTGGCTGGACACAGGCAGGAGAGGGCTGGAAGATGGCCGTTGCGGCTGTTACCGGATTGATCGCAAAGGAAAACGTGGTAGCTACTTTCGGACTTCTCTTCGGATTCGCGGAGGTTGCGGAGGACGGAGCGGAAATCTGGGGAAACCTTTCAAGCGTGATGACACCTGTGGCATCCTACGGATTTCTGGTATTTAATCTTTTGTGTGCACCCTGTTTTGCGGCAATGGGCGCAATCAAACGGGAGATGAACAATGCGAAGTGGTTCTGGTTTGCTATCGGCTATCAGTGTGTGCTGGCTTATGTGGTTTCCCTTTGTATTTACCAGATCGGCACCCTGATTACAACAGGTGCATTCGGAGTGGGAACTGTCGTTGCATTTCTTCTTGTCATCAGTATATTGTATCTGTTGTTCAGACCTTATAAGGAGGAAGCATAATGGCAACTTTTTTGGTAGGAGCAGGATTGCTTGCAGTGGTAGGACTGATTATCAGAAGCATGATCCGAGATAAGAAAAACGGAAAATCATTACAGTGTGGCTGTGATTGCAGTAAATGTAATGGCCATTGCCACTAGACAAAAGGAGAAGGAAAATGCAGAAAGAAATCGTACTGCAGAAACTGCGGGAACAGGGATTCAGAATCACAAAGCAGCGGCAGATGCTTCTGGATGTGATTTTACAGGAGGAATGTTCCAGCTGTAAGGAAATCTACTACAAAGCGGCATCTGTCGATTCATCCATCGGTTCTGCAACGGTATACCGCATGGTCAATCTTCTTGAGGAGATCGGTGCCATCAGCCGAAAGAATATGTATAAGATATCCTGTTGCATGAATTGTGACAAGGAGGATTCCTGTGCAGATGATTGCTTTTGCTAAATAGATATATGCTTTTTGGTTTCCTGTGTTATAATAGATGAGAGCTATTGAGGACTCACGGAAAAATACAATCAGGAAATGAGGTAAGTAGGATGCAGCAAAATAACAGGAAAATGATCAACGGAAAAAGTATTATACTGGGAACCTGCTATTATCCGGAGCAATGGGACAAAAAACTCTGGGCTGAGGATATTGACAGGATGCTGGCGGCAGGAATACAGGTAGTGCGTGTTGCGGAATTTGCGTGGAACAAGTTTGAACCGAGAGAAGGAGAATACGATTTTACCTTTTTTGATGAGTTCCTGAAATTGGCTGAGGAAAAAGGTATGAAGGTGATTTTCTGTACTCCCACAGCCACACCTCCCGCATGGCTTTCTACGAAATATCCTGAGATTTTGAATGCGGATCAGGACGGAAATCTTTTCCGACATGGAAACAGGAGACATTACAATTACAATTCTCCCATATATCGCGAGTTTGTTGCAAAACTGACAGAGCAGATGGGAACCCATTACGGCGCACATCCTGCAATTATCGGCTGGCAGCTTGACAATGAACTGAACTGTGAGACGAACGAGTTTTATTCTGAAAGTGATACGAAAGCTTTTCGAAAATTCTTGCAGGACAAATATGAAAATCTGGATGCACTGAACGCAGCCTGGGGTACGGATTTCTGGAATCAGACCTACACCGACTGGGAAGAGGTGGATGTTCCGAGACGTACGAACAATAATACAACAAATCCTCACAGAGTATTGGACTATATTCGTTTTATATCTGACAGCACCTGCAGCTTTGCAAAATTACAGGCAGATATTCTTAAAAAGTATATAAAGCCGGATGATTTCATTACCACCAACGGTATTTTTGACAGAATCGATTATCAGCGTATGCAGAGGGAAAGCCTGGATTTTATTACCTTTGACAGCTACCCCGATTTTGCTTACGGGCTGGATGACTATGATGAAAAGGATCCATTCAAAGACAGATGGTGGAGTATGAAACTCACCGAGGTGCGTTCCACTTCACCGGTATTCGGTATTATGGAACAACAGAGTGGTGCCGACGGTTGGACCAACAGGCTGGAAGCTCCCACACCCAAACCGGGTCAGCTTACGCTCTGGACCATGCAGAGCATTGCTCATGGCTCTGACTATATCGGTTATTTCCGTTGGAGGACCAGTATCATGGGAACGGAGATTTACTGGCACGGTATTCTTGATTATTCCGGCAGAGATAACAGAAGGCTCCGGGAAGTGAAAGCTGTTTCTGAGAAGATCAAAAAGCTGCAGCCCGTTGCCGGAGCGGAATATGCGGCAAAGATAGGGATTCTGAAGGATTATGATAACAACTGGGATACCAATTATGATAACTGGCACAGGAGAGTGGAAAGACAGAGCCAGGATTCTCTTTTCCTTGCCCTGCAGCAGCTCCATGCACCCTATAATTATGTTTATCTCACGGAAGAGACAAAGCCAGAAGACTTAAAGAAGTACGAAGTGCTGTTTTATCCTCATGCAACTATTCTGACCAAAGAGAAGATGGCGCTTCTGGAAACATATGTGGCGGATGGCGGTAAGCTTGTCATGGGTTGTCGCACAGGTTACAAGGATAGGACGGGAAAATGTGTGATGGACTACCTGCCGGGACTTGCCTCAAAGGTCACGGGAACAGATATTCCGGAATATTCCTTTGTTTCCCCGGAAGATAAACATGTGTATGTGGATTGGGACGGAGAAAAAGTGGAAGCGGCGATCTTTAACGATATTCTGGCGCCGGTCTGTGAATCAGCAGAGGTTCTCGGAACCTACACAAACAGTTATTATGCAGGAGAACCGGCCCTCATCCGCAATTCTTTCGGAAAGGGAGAGGCTTATTACTTTGGCGGTGCTTTTGCAGTGGATACGGCGAAGCTGTTTGCAAGGAAACTGAAGGTGGCAGAACCCTTTAAAGATGTGATAGAACTTCCGGAGTGCTGCGAACTGGCAGTCAGGGAGAAGGACGGCAGACAGTTCCTGTTCGTTTTAAACTATCAGCCCCGTGAGGAGCAGATTGTGTTGAAAAAGCAGGCTTTTGACATGCTTGCGGAAGAAAGCAGGGAAGGTAATGTAACGCTGGCACCTTATGAGACAAAGGTTTATGAACTTTAAGGCAGCGATATCATAAGAATATCATCAAAATTGATTTTTGTATTTACAATCTGCAGTAACCGGCTGGTTTCGTCGATACGGGCGACCATGCCGGTTATTTTGATATATTCATCTTTATGAAAATAAACTGCGGTGATGACCTCTCCCCGCCTGATCAGGTGCATCCGGCGGTCAAGCTCTTCCTCCATTTCGGGAGAAAGTTCCACCTTTTGGACAAGGATCTTTTCTTTGGCGGCAAGTGCCTCCGGAAGCCCCTTTAAGGCGGCAAAGGGCATGAACTGTTTTGCTCTGTCAGCAATAGGCATTTTGTTTTTTGGTTTAGCAGCCACTTCGGTGCCCTCCTATCTGATGATTCCGTTCTCTTGTAGTTGCGCCCTCCTGAAGATTCATTCCTTTCAGAATGGCATCTTTTCCGAATTTGTTTTTGATGCTGAGAACAGCTTTCTGAATTTTGCGCGTTTTTTCCAGTTCCTCTGCGCTTGTAAAGAAATTGTATTGATGATATTCCTCCGGCATCACATTGTTGCAGGTGATATTGATCCGCTTGATGGTGAGGGAGGAATTTACAATCCGGTCATAAAGGGCTGTGACAGCCGGAATGATCAGGATATCGGCATTGGTTTCATCACTTAAAGCGGCGGTTCCGTGGGCAGAGGGAACATTAAGGCGGTTGTCGTAGCTGATGTGCAGGGTGACGGATTTGGTGATCAGATTTTTTTCTACCAGATCAAGACAGAGAAGATCCGTCATTTCCTTTACCACCAGCTTCCCCTCTTCAAATCCGTAAGGACGGGACAGTACCTGACCGCTGGACAGGCAGTTTGACTGGGCTTTGTAGGCTTTGATATCGGCGATGGTGACAGGCTCACGTCCCCATGCATGATCAATCAAAAGCTCGGCATCGACACCGAACAGATGATATAGCAGGTTTTCATCGGCATGAGCGATATCTCCCATGGTAAAAATACCGACAGTGTTGAGCCGCCGTACGGTTCCGGGCCCTACTCGCCAGAAATCCGTAAGCGGTTTGTGGTTCCAGAGTGTTTTGCGATAAGCTTCTTCCGTCAGTTCCCCGATAAAGTCGGGAGAGTGTTTGGCGGTAATATCAAGTGCCACTTTGGTGAGATAGAGGTTAGAGCCGATTCCGCAGGAGGCACGAATTTTAAGCCGGTCGTATATTTCTCCGATGATCCGCTGTCCAAGATCTCTGGCTGTCAGACCGTAAAGGGACAAATAATCGGTTACATCCATAAATGCCTCATCGATGGAGTACACATGGATGTCATCCTTGGAAATATATTTCAGGTAAATACTGTATATCTCTGCGGCATAATCGATATAGAGCTGCATCCTGGGAGTGGCGGCAATATAGGTTACATTCTTTGGAATTTCGAATACACGGCATCTGTTTTTGATCCCGAGCGCTTTCATGGCAGGGGTGATGGCAAGGCAGATTGTTTTTTCGGTCCGTTCAAGGTCCGCAACGATAAGGTTGGTAGTCATAGGGTCAAGCTCCCGCTCCGCGCATTCCACGGAAGCGTAGAAGGATTTTAAGTCAATACATAAATAGACTCTTTCTTTCATTTGCAGGCACCACCTTTCCTGTCTGTGTAATCTGATGGCAGATCCGGGGGAAATTTACGTTTCTGCGGCCGCCGGATTCTGCTCTTTGCGTAAATTATAACACATAGAACGTATGTTTGCATATGGTAAATTTGTGAAATATTACCTCTTTCAAAAGCAGAACAAATGTTCTATAATGGTTGATACCAGATAGAGAGAAGGAAAAGAGAATGGGTAATATTGCGGAAAAAGACAGACTGGCGGATGTGATCTGTCAGCACAGGCGGGATGGAACCATCATCCCCATCAAGATCAGAATCATGGATGACGACGGAGAGTATCAGGCTTACCAGATACAGGCATATAAGGACCTGACACATTATGGAGACTGCACAATGCCAAACGGTATCAAGGCGGCAAATCATATGTGGAAGTTTGAGTGTAAAATTGTAGTTTTTGACAGGGAAAAGAAAATACAGCTTTTTTACAATGCCTATGAAAACAGATGGAAGGTATCGAATCTTTCCTAAGGAAAGATAGAGGGCGCCAAAGAAAGGCAGAGGCTTGAATGACTTTGGAAAAATGTTATAATTTAGACATACGACATAACTTTAGGAGATGATAGTTTGAAAGTGATTGTAATGATATTTATTGTTCTTTTCGTTCTGGCACTGCTTATGGTGCTGGTAAGCCTTGTCTTTATCCGGAACATCCTGACATCACCTTTCAGTAAGAAAGAGCTTGACAAGGGCGGGGCGGAATTTGAAAAAGAAATGTCGGATGCGGAGATTACAAGCTATGACGGATTAAAGCTGCAGGCGAAATACCGGCTTTCGGATAAAGGAAGCCATGACTGGATCATTTCCATTCACGGCTACAAGGACAGTCATAAATTTATGCTTCCCTACGGAGCCGCTTTCTGTGAAAAAGGGTATCATGTGCTTTTGCCGGACGACAGAGGACACGGGAAAAGCGAAGGCAGATATATCGGCATGGGATGGCTTGATAAGGAGGATATTCTGAAATGGATCCGGTGGATCGTAATCAGGGACCCGGAGGCAAGGATCATTCTTCATGGTATTTCCATGGGCGGAGCCACCGTCATGATGACAGCCGGAGAAAATCCGGAGCATGTGGCAGGCTATATTGAGGACTGTGGGTATACCAGTGTCTATGATATCTTTGCCTGCGTGATGAAACGGGATTATCATCTGCCGGCTTTTCCTATTCTTCATTGTTGCAGGTTGATTGGTAAACTCAGGGCAGGCTATGATTTCAAAAAGGCTTCCTGTGTAGAGCAATTAAAAAAATGCAAAAAGCCCATGCTTTTCATTCATGGAGAGAAGGACAATTTTGTGCCTGTGAGTATGGGATATCAGGTGTATGAAGCATTTCCGGGAGATAAGGAGCTTTACATAGCAAAAAATGCGGGACATGCGGAAGCTATGGATGTGGACCCGGATACCTATTTTGAAAAGATATTTGACTTTATAGATATGCAGATCAAAAACAGAAATAATATTTGACAAGTAAGAGACAGGACAGCGATATGATAAAGAAACCACAATACAAAAAAGAAAATATTCGCATTACTCTTGATATGGCGTGGCCTTCGATCATTGAATCCTTTTTTGTGGCATTTGCGGGACTGATCGACTCGTTGATGGTAAGTTCTCTCGGCTCCTATGCCGTTGCGGCAGTAGGGCTTACCACACAGCCTAAGTTTATGGGGCTGGCCCTGTTTTTTGCCACAAATGTAGCTGTTTCTGCCTTGGTTGCAAGGAGAAGGGGAGAGCGAAAGCAGGAAGAGGCGAACAGAATCTTAAGTACGGTACTTGTCTTTATCATTGTGGCAGCCATCCTGATCAGCGTGTTATCGGTAGCTCTCGCCGGACCGATCATTTCTTTATGCGGATCTAATGCGGAAACTCACGACAGTGCGGTGGCTTATTTCAGAATCGTCATGGGCGGTATGATCTTTAACTGTATTCAGATGGGTATCAATTCGGCACAGAGAGGCGCCGGAAATACCAGGATCACTATGCGCACCAACGTGACTTCCAATACCGTCAATATTATTTTTAATTATCTTCTGATTAACGGACACCTGGGCTTTCCGGCACTTGGCATTCAGGGAGCTGCCCTTGCCACTGTGCTCGGAACGGTGGTTGCCTGTATTATGAGCATCCTGTCTATCAGAAAACCGGATGGTTTTATCAGCCTGCCTTATATTATCAGTCATAGAATAGGACCTGCTTTTACCTGCTTTACGCATTTGATCCGGGTTGGTTACAGCGTCTTCTTTGAACAGATCCTGATGAGAATCGGATTTATGCTGACTGCGGTGATGGCGGCCGACCAGGGAACTGCGGCTATGGCAGCCCATCAGGTGGGAATGAATATCATGGGGCTTTCCTTTTCCTTTGGAGACGGACTTCAGGCAGCGGCGGTTGCGCTGATCGGGCGAAGCCTCGGGGCAGGGGATGAGAAGCTTGCCAAGGAATATGGAAAGTTATGCAGAATGTTCGGCATTATCATTTCCGTGTGCCTTGTTCTGATTTATTTCTTTGGAGCAAGACCGTTCATGAGTCTGTACTTTGAGGAAGAGAATATTATTTCCATCGGTGTTGGTATCATGCGGGTTATTATTTTTGTTGTGGTATTCCAAATCAGTCAGGTGGTGTATATGGGATGTCTGCGGGGAGCCGGGGATACTCTTTATACGGCAGTGGCATCTACTGTCAGTGTTACCGTGATCCGAACGCTGGTGTCATATCTCGGAGGTTATGTATTCGGACTTGGCATCATCGGAATCTGGCTGGGAGTACTGGGAGATCAGATTTCACGATTCCTGTTTGCATCTGTCCGTTTTAAAGCGGGAAAATGGACAAAGATCAAGATATAGAGGTGAAAATGCTAAATCGTTTATTGAGTATCAT
This sequence comes from Lachnospiraceae bacterium, assembly GCA_017622575.1. Taxonomy (GTDB): domain Bacteria; phylum Bacillota; class Clostridia; order Lachnospirales; family Lachnospiraceae; genus Suilimivivens. The sequence goes on along the minus strand of JAGAQU010000057.1, from coordinate 19,788 downwards.
TTACATATTATTGAATAAAGGAACGATAACTGCGGCAGAACTGGCACAGAGATTTGAGGTGTCTGTCCGCACCATTTACCGCGATGTGGAAACCCTGAGCATGGCAGGAATTCCGATTTATGCCAAGAAGGGAAAGAACGGTGGTATCTTCTGGCATATTGCCGGGCAAGACAGGCCATGCGGTTATTCAAGGTACTTCGCATGAAAAGAGTCACAGTTTTGGAAGAGCGCTTTGAAACCGGGAGAAAGCATGAGGAAATCCGGTCAGATGAAAAATCAGAAAGTAAATAGGCAGAATTTACAGAGATTACCTTATGGATAGATAAGAAGGAAGCCTATCGCATATACGATCGGTTTGAGGAGGAGGAAATCTCTGTTTTGCCGGATGGCAATTATCAGGTTCGTTTCAGGTGCCTTTTAGACGATTGGGTTTATGGAGTGATTTTGTCCTTTGGACCGGCGGCTAAAGTGCTGGCACCTGAGGAAGTACAGAGGGAGATAAGGCGGTGCGTCGGTGAAATGGCAGCGTTGTATTGACAGTGGATCATGAACATAATATGACACACTGATGTCATATTATGTTTGGTATAGTAATCCTGTTAGAATTAATTAAAAATGGGAAACGGAGGATTACAAGATGGAAATGAAGATTTGTCAGAGCTGCGGAATGCCAATGCAGGAGGAGCAGTACGGAACGAACAAGAATGGCGGTGCCAATGATAAGTATTGTTGTTACTGCTACAAGGACGGTGCATTTGCGCAGGATTGTACCATGGAAGAAATGGCAGATTTCTGTGCGCCTTTTGAAGTGGAAGGAGGGCGTGCCGGGTCTGTGGAAGAGGCAAAGGTAGGACTGATGCAGTACTTTGCCACGCTGGAAAGATGGAAAGCATAATTTTGTGAACAGAGTCAATAGCCTGTAAGGAGGGAGTTATGTTAGAAATACCTGAAAGCACAATCATTGCAGCACAGTTGAATGAGACTGTAAGAGGGAAGAAGATCACTGAGGTGGAAACGGAGCATACAAAACATGCCTTTGCCTGGTATCATGGGGATCCATCATCCTATGCAGAGAAAATGGAGGGCAGAAGAATCGGAACTTCCACAGGAATCGGCTGTATGATCGAGATGGAGCTTGCACAGTCCGGGTACAGCTTTGTGGTTGGGGATGGTGCAAATATCCGTTACTTTGCTCCGGGTAGTAAAATACCTGGGAAGTATCAGACGCGCATCACATTGGAGGATAACAGTTCACTGATCTGTACCGTGCAGATGTACGGTTCCATGTTTTTGATTGAGCCTGCAAAATATGATAATCTCTATTATCTTGTCGGCAAGGAAAAACCGCAGCCCGGTACGGAAGAATTTGACTATGATTATTTTACGGATCTGCGGGAGGATTTGTCGGGGAAAATTTCCATTAAGGAATTTCTTGCGACGAAACAGAGAATTCCTGGACTGGGCAATGGAGTGCTTCAGGATATTCTTTTGGAAGCGGGACTGCATCCAAAGAGAAAGATCAATACGCTGAGAGAGGGAGAATGGAAAAGAACCTATGAAGCAGTAATTTGCATTCTGGATCAGATGAAAAAAGCGGGAGGACGTGACACAGAAAAAAATTTGTTCGGGCAGCCCGGCGGTTATCAGACAAAACTCAGTAAAAAGACAGTGGGAAAACCGTGTCCTTACTGTGGCAATACCATTCAAAAGATGAACTATATGGGCGGCACGGTGTATTATTGTCCGGTCTGTCAGGAGTAAAACAGATTTTCACAATTTTCACAATTAAAGTAAAATCCGATTGTTTTAAAGAGGCTGGTAAGATATAATATGAATATAGTCATGGCTTTTTCGGGTGACTATATCATACACCAGAAGGAGGATAATACATAATGCTTGCAACATTGGTACCGTTGTTTGATGAAACAATGGCAGTTGGCGCTTATTCCTTGTTTGCGCAAAAGAAAAATTATCTTTTAAATCCCAGTCTCCTTGGAACAGGAAGCTTTGACGGGGCAGGCACGATAGCAGGACTTGATATTATTCAAAGTATGGGAATTGAAACTATATCTGCAGATAAGGAAGTTTTTGTGGAAGTAAATAATATTTCCATTTTTTCCGATATTGATGAACAATGCAGCGCACCACATGAAAGGCTGGTTCTTTTGTGCGACAATACAGTGACTCCGGATGAGATGTATGTAAAGCGCTTAAAGGAATTGAAGGAGAAGAAGTATAAACTGGCAATCAGGAAGCTTCCCGTTGCTAAATTTGAGGTATATCGCCAGGTACTTCTTTTGATGGATTACATTCTTCTTGACCACAAAAAAATCGATATCAGTAAAGCAAAAATTTATTTTGCAAAAATTTATCCGAATATCAAACTTTGTGCCGTTAATGTGAATTCGCAGGAAGATTTTGATACCTTAAAGAAGGATGGCGGATATGATCTGTATGAAGGTGAATTTTTCCGTGTACCTGTTACCAGAGGACAGTCCGAGGTGGCACCCCTTAAAATAAATTACATAGAACTGCTTAATCTGGTGAATGACAGTGATTTTGACCTGACAAAAGCAGCTGATGTCATCGGAAGAGATACGGCACTTGTCATTTCACTGCTAAAGATGGTTAACAGAATGAGTGTCAATTCGGAAATTACTTCCATCAGACATGCGGCAGCTATGCTTGGCCAGAAAGAATTAAAAAAATGGATTAATACGGCAGTGACCAATGAACTTTGCGCCGATAAACCCAACGAGATCACAAGACTTTCCCTGCTTCGTGCAAAATTTGCGGAAAATCTTGCTCCTGTGTTTGAAATGGCCATTCATTCTTCAGAACTGTTTCTGATGGGATTATTTTCTGTACTTGATATTATTCTTGAAAAGCCTATGGAAGAAGCACTTGAAATGGTCAAGGTGTCCAGGAATATCAGAGAAGCCCTTGTTGATCATAAAGGTGATCTTTCCCAGGTGCTTGATTTTGTGATTCAGTATGAAAAGGCATCCTGGCAGGAGGTTTCCAGACAGATGGTGCTTGAGAACATTGAGATTGAGCAGGTTTACGATGCTTATACGAAGTCACTTAGGTGGTATCGCGATCTGTTTGCTGCGGAATAAATTTATTTGCAAATAGAATTTGATGAAACGGAATTATTCTACTCATAATGCATTATGAGTAGAATAATTTTTTGACACGACTATATAAAAATATTAGAAAGTATTTAGACAGGAGACTGCAAAGATGAACGCAGCAGACTTAAAGAATGACAAGTATTTAACTTATATTATGGAGGAAACGCAGAAGCTTCTTTCCATTGACAGTCCTACCGGATATACGAAGGAAGTGGCAGAGTATGTCTGCCGTGCTTATCGTGAAATGGGTTTCGAGGCGAAGATGACCGTAAAAGGAGGAATTCTCGCAGACCTGGGCGGTGAGGATAAAGAAAATGCCATTTTGCTCGAGGCTCATGTGGATACTTTGGGTGCCATGGTGGCGGAAGTAAAGAAAAACGGAAGATTGAAATTAACCCCTCTTGGCGGTTTAAATCCCAACAATGCGGAAGCGGAAAACTGCAGGGTCATTACCAGAGACGGCAGAAAATATGAGGGAACTTATCAGATGGAAAATGCTTCCATTCATGTAAACGGAGAATATGATGATACCAAGAGAGGGTATGACGCCATGGAGTTTGTCCCGGATGAGAAGGTTTCCACCAAAGAGGAGACGATAAATCTCGGCATTATGCCGGGAGACATTGTAGCTTTTGAACCGAGAACAAGAATTACTGAAAACGGTTATATTAAGAGCCGTTTTCTGGATGACAAGCTGAGTGTAGGGATTCTTTTGGGAATGGCAAAATACATGAAAGAAAAGAATTCGAAGCCTGCCCGTAGAATTTATCATCATATTACTGTGTATGAGGAGGTTGGTCACGGTGCCTGCGGAACCGTGCCTGAAGGCGTGACGGAAATACTTTCAGTGGATATGGGCTGTGTGGGAGAAGGACTTGGATGCAGTGAACGTCAGGTTTCCATCTGTGCAAAGGATAGCAGAGGGCCCTACAGCTATGATGTGGTCGGAGCTCTGATCGAGGCTGCAAAGAAGGCAAAAGTGGATTTTGCAGTAGATGTTTATCCTCACTACGGATCGGATGCCGATGCGGCACTTTCAGCAGGTTATGATGTCCGTCATGGTCTGATCGGTGCAGGAGTTTATGCCTCTCACGGCTATGAGCGCAGTCACATTGACGGAGTGAAAAATACATTTGATTTGTTGAAAGCGTATTTACTATAAATGTATATAAAGTTATAGAAAGAATTCAGGACCCGAAATTATGCAGAAAAAAAAGACAATAAGGGAAGTACTTCAGAGCAGAAAACTGCTCTGCGACGGTGCATTCGGCACCTATTATGCCACGAAGTATGATACCAGGCAGATGCCGGAGCTTGCCAATATACAGCATCCGGAAAGAGTGAGACAGATTCATGATGAGTATATCGTGGCAGGAGCGGAGATCATCAGAACAAATACCTATGCCTGCAACACGGCTATGCTTCTGAAAGAAACGGAAGAAGTAAAAGAATATATCAGAGGTGGATACAGGATTGCCTGTGAAGTGGCAAAGGAAGCGGGAAAAGAAAAGGAGAGCCGGCCGGAAATTTATGTGGCAGCGGATATCGGTCCGATTCCTTACACAGATGATGTTGACAGGGAACGGGTTCAAAAGGAATATATTGAGATATGTGAAACCTTTCTTGAGGAGGGTGCGGAGTTTATTCTCTTTGAGACGTTTGCAAGTCTTGAGGATATTTTGCCTGCCATCTCCTTTGCGGGAGATAAGGCTTTTATCCTTGTACAGTTCAGTGTCAATCAGTTTGGGTACAGTAATGCGGGATTGAGTGCCCGCAGATTAATGGAAGAAGCAGAAAAGTATAGTGAGATTGACGCGGCAGGCTTTAATTGCGGCGTTGGGCCCGGACATATGCAGAAAATTATTAGGACTTTATGTCTCTCCCATAAGAAATTTCTCACTGCCTTACCCAATGCGGGCTATCCCAAGGCAGTCAGCAACCGGATGATCTTTTCCGACAGGAATATTGATTATTTTGCATCCAAGGTGAACGACATTGCCATAGATGGGGCTGATATTGTGGGTGGGTGCTGCGGCACCACACCGGAGTATATTCGCAGGATCAGCGCCATGCTCGATCACACCAAAACAGAACCTTCTTTCATCGAAGAAGAAAAACGGGTTCTTCCGCCTCATCAGGAAAATCACGCTTTCTACCAGGGAAAAGAAGGGAAAAAGCTGATCGCTGTGGAACTGGCGCCGCCCATTGGCAGTGATGATGAGAAGATGATGGATGCTGCCCATCTGCTGAAACAAAGTGGGGTTGATGTCTTGACGTTCCCGGATTCCCCGTCGGGAAGAACCAGAGCAGATTCTATACTGATGGCGGAGAAGGTCTCAAGGGAAACCGGAATCTGCGTAATGCCTCACATCTGCTGTCGTGATAAGAACGCTATTGCCATGCGTTCCCAGCTTCTTGGTGCGTATATCAATCAGATTTATAATTTTCTTGTAATCACCGGCGATCCCATACCAACCATGGTGCGCACTTCTGTAAAAAGCGTGTTCAACTTTGATTCGGTGGGATTGATGCAGATTCTTGATGATATGAACGAAGAACAGTTTCTGAAAGCCCCTGTCTGTTATGGAGGTGCCATCAATCAGGGACGAAAAAATCTGGAAATAGAGATAGGTAGAGTGAAGAAAAAAATGGAAGCCGGAGCCACCTTTTTCCTGACACAGCCTGTATCTACGAAAGAAAGTGCTGAGCGCTTGCGGAGAATTAAGCAGGAGACAGGTGCAAGGATTCTCTGCGGAATAATGCCTTTTGTCAGTTTAAAAAATGCCATGTTCATGAAAAATGAGATGACAGGAATCGACGTGTCGGATGAGGTCCTTTTAAGATATCGTGCCGATATGACACGTGAGGAGGGAGAAAGAGCAGGAATTGAACTTGCAAAAGAGGTGATTGCCATGACGGAAGATTTTGTGGACGGGTATTACTTTTCCTTCCCCTTTAACAGAGTTCATATGCTGAAGGATATTTTGAAATAGGAAACATAAATAAGGGCAGTAAATAGAAAGGCAGTTAGGATGGAAGATCGTTTTATTGACAAATTACTGAACAAGGAAATAAAGACAGATGGCATCAAATGGAAGATCATAGACATTGCCTTTGTCATATGTCTGTTCCTTTTTGCATTTATGATCAGATGGAAACTGATGCCTATTGCATCTGCGGATTACTACGGCTTTCTCAAAGAATGGATGAGCACCATACGGGGAAACGGAGGCTTCCATTCGCTGTCCATGGAAATATCCAATTACACCTCGCCGTATATGTATATCATGACGCTTTTGTCCTATTTCAGCACAAATGACCTGTATGCACTGAAGCTGGTATCTGTATTTTTTGACTATATGGCGGCCATTGCGGTGTTTAAAATTCTGTATCATATGACAGAGAGTAAAAGAAAAGCAATTTTGGGAATGGCGATTCTTCTTTTGTCACCTGCGGTTGTGATTGACAGTGCATACTGGTGTCAATGTGATATTATTTATACATCCTTTTTACTTTGGTCCTTCTATTATTTTTTAAAAGATAACAGCAGAAAATCAGCTATCTTTTTCGGATTGTCCTTTATCTTTAAGCTGCAGTCCGTATTTCTGCTGCCATTCTTTATTATCATGTGGCTGAAAAACAGAACGATTAAGCTTCGTCATTATCTGTATGTGCCGGTCATCTATGTGATCAGTATCATACCCGCATGGATTGCCGGACGCAGCTTTCGGGATCTGATGACGATTTATTTGAATCAATCGGACTATTATCCATGGGGAACGTTGAATTATCCTAATATCTATGCATTGCTGGGGGAAACCATGCCGGATTTAAGGCATGCGAATGAAGTGAGCGGAGCAGGAACCGTCATGACCATCATGATTCTCGGGTGTATTTCCTATTATCTGTATACAAAAAAAGTGCGGTTGACAAATGAATTGATGGTCACCCTCGCACTTTTCATGGTTGCCGTTACCGTCTATTCTCTGCCTCATATGCATGACAGATACGGCTTTTTGATTGATCTGTTTTCCATTATTTATGGAGTAAACAACGTCAAAAAGTTGCCGGTCACCTGCGGATTTACGTTGGTTTCCGTGGTGAGCTTTATGCCTTATCTGATCGGAACAGATATTGTGCCTCTGCAGTATACGGCGATTTTTCTTTTGGCTCTGATCGTTTATGTGGGATATGATCTTTACCGTCAGATACAGGAAAATAAACTGCCTGATCAGCAGTATGAGTTATAATACCAAAATCCAGTCCTTCAGCCACCTTAGCTTCATTCCCCATTCTCTGTCCACGGGGAAACCGGAGACTACAGGGAAAAACACAAAGAAAACAATGACAGCAGTTGCCAGGTAAACGGTAACTGCTTTTTTGCCCCATGAAAACCGTTTTACGATACAGTCAAAGGTGTATCCCATCATCAGTATGACAAAGAGAATAGCAGGGAAATAGTGGTAAATAAAGGTGATGCGGCTGATACTCATCCAGGGCACATACTGAGCAGCATAGCCAAGGATGAGAAAGCCAGCTTTTTTGTCACGCTTTACAATTCCTCTCACAAGAACAAAGATCTGACAGGGAATCCCCACCCACCAGATGATGGGATTACCCATACAGCTGACAGCACTAACCTTGGTGGCGCTTACGGCATCGTTGGCATCAAGAAGCGGCATCCAGATCACAGGCCACTCATAAAAAGGAGAACTGTAATAGTGCTCTGCCACAAGCGTTGAGTGGTAATTAAACATGGATATACTTCCTTGAATGACTTTATCTATCAGATTTTTATATTCGCTGTAGCCTACCACCGGGATAAAGGACAGCGTATATACAACGAGAGGAACCGCAATAAAGAATACGCAGCAAAAAAGGAATAACCGGATAAGCTGCTTTTTGTTTTCGGAAAGATGGAAAAGAGTGTGGAGGAAGAATAAAACAGCGAGTCCGATTCCGGCGTATACACCGGTCCATTTCGTTGCAATACCAAAAGCCATGGAAATACCGCATAGACCTAAGGGGAAAAGCACTTCCCGGGAAGGCATTTTTGCGCAAATCCCTTTTCCGGTGCCGTTTTTTAACGCAAGATTATCTCTGACCATATAATCATACATAAAAAAGTACATCAGCAGGATAAAGAAGGCTGCGAAAATATCAATTGTGGCAATGCGGGACAGATTGTAATGCATGCAATCAAAGGTAAGAAGAGCGGCTGTGGCCGTAGCAACAAAGGTATTATCGAAAAGTCTCTTCGCAAACAAATAGAGAACAGCGATGATGAGAATGCCGAAAACAGCACTCATGAAACGCCAGCCGAAGGGCGTCATACCGAACAGCCGGATACCCAGTGAAATCAGTATCTTACCAAAATGGGGATGAGTGGTTTCATATGTGGTAAGATGATGAATGAATTCGTAGGCGGTTCTGCCATGGTAAACTTCATCAAACATGGTGCCTGACATATAGGTGGTAACCTCAGGAAAAAGATCCTGCTCATCAAAAAGCTCCGGATAATCGGAAGCATTTACAGGCGTGATCACAGAGCCGTCCGGACCCTGCACTACAAGCTCATTCAGCACAGCGGTATCATCGGTAGCAACTATTCCCAGATAGCGGAGATTATAATTTACATTAATTTTGTTCCAGTCAAAAACCGATTCTGCAACGGCATCACCGTTTATGATTTCCCAGGAACCTGTCACTTCATTGAAGGCAGAAAGAGAAAGATGTCTTGTGTTTAAATTGCCGAGAAAAACAGAAAAAGAAGTAATATCCCTGTATTCCCCAAAATCAAGTATGATGTCTCTGTTATCGGTAACGGTTGTGTAGGAGGTTTGCGGTGCCTGGAAGCTGCCGAGACGGAAAAAGACAAGGCAGGAAAAAATAAACATAAGCAGAAACATACAAATATAATCTTTTTGACTCATGAATGATATCTTAAAAATAGTTTTTCTCTCAGTCATATCGAAATCCTCACTTTACATTTATACAGTATAGCAAGTTAAATCTTTAAAAACAATATTTGCGGTCAATATTTCATCAGGGCAGATTAAGAAGAAGCAAATATGGAAAAAATGTTTTTGAGATGAAAAAGGAGGAAGCTTATGAAAACTTATATGCAGATAACAAATGTGAGAGGAAGAGAAATCCTTGATTCCAGAGGGAACCCGACTGTGGAAGCGGAGGTCATGCTGACGGATACCATGACAGGCAGAAGATATGTAGGAAAGGCTGCAGTCCCTTCCGGTGCCAGTACGGGCCGCTTTGAGGCAGTAGAACTGCGGGACGGAGAAACCAGATATTTCGGCCTTGGCGTAAAAAAAGCAGTTTCTAATGTGAATACAAAAATCAAGGAAGCAATCACCGGAAGAAACGGTTTAAATCAGATTGAGATTGACCGTATCCTGATGGAGACCGACGGAACTGATAATAAAGAAAACCTGGGAGCCAATGCGACGCTTGCTGTTTCCATGGCAGTGGCAAGGGCAGCCGCAAAGTCGCTCTCCATTCCCCTCTATCAGTATCTCGGCGGTGCCTACACGAGATTGATGCCGGTACCTATGATGAATATCTTAAATGGCGGCCGTCACGCAGACAATACCGTGGACTTTCAGGAGTTTATGATCTTGCCGGTGAATGCGGAAAGTTTCTCCGATGCCCTTAGAATCTGTGCGGAAATTTATCATTTCCTAAAAAAGATCCTGGAGGAAAAAGGATTGTCAACAGGGGTGGGAGATGAAGGCGGATTTGCACCTGATCTTCCTGATGCGCAATCAGTGCTTTCCCTGATCATGGCGGCAGTGGAAAAAAGTAAATATTTACCAGGAAAAGATATCAAAATAGCACTTGACGTGGCCAGCAGTGAATTATACAATGAAAAAACAGGTATGTATCATTTCCCGGGCGAAAGTTCCCTTAAGGGGAAGGACATCGTCAGGGACACTTCTGAGATGATTGCCTATTACGAAGAATTGATCGATAATTTTCCTATTATTTCCATTGAAGACGGACTTGCAGAGGATGATTGGGATGGCTGGAAGGCACTGACAGACAGACTTGGCAGTAAAATACAGCTGGTGGGGGATGATTTGTTTGTTACCAACACAAAGCGCCTTGACGCAGGTATTAAATTGGAAGTGGCCAATGCAATTCTGGTAAAGGTAAATCAGATCGGAACGGTTTCTGAGGCAATGGAGGCTATTGAGATGGCCCAGAAGAACGGATATAAAGCGGTAATCTCACACAGATCAGGAGAAACTGAGGATACTTTTATAGCAGATCTTGCCGTGGCGGTGAATGCCGGGCAGATCAAGACGGGTGCACCCTGCAGAAGCGACCGTGTTGCCAAATATAATCAGCTCCTTCGAATCGAGGAGGAACTGGGAACGGTGGCATGCTATAAGGATCCTTTTAACCTGTTGTAAACTTAGAAAAAATACGAAAGCATGAGAGGGAGAGAGACGAATGAGGAAACGGATCAAAACAATGGGAAAGAGACTTATGGCTATTTTGCTTGCAGTGATAACCGTGTGGTCTTTTCAGGTTTCGAATGTATCTGCCGTGAACGCAAACGGTGCCATTGCACAGGGCGTGGATGTGTCCAAGCACAATGGAGCCATCAACTGGGGTCAGGTAGCAGCTGCCGGTATGAAATTTGCGTTTATCAAGGTGGGAAGCACCAAGAGCGGTATTGATCCCAACTTTGCTTCCAATATAACAAATGCCCAGGCGGCAGGACTGAAAACCGGAGTTTATATTTACTCCTACGCAACAACTCCGGAGGCGGCAGCCCAGGAAGCTGATCTCGTACTTCAGTGGATCAGCAATTATACAGTAAACTATCCCGTTGTTTTTGATATCGAAGATAAGTGTCAAAGAAATTTGAGCAATCAGCAGCTCATTGATATTATTAATGCATTCTGTACAAAGATTGATGCAGCCGGCTATTATCCCATGGTGTATTCCTATAAAAATATGTTTGCAGGTAAGCTCAGCATCTGCGGATGGGATAAATGGGTAGCCCAGTACAATAACAGCTGTGATTACAATAATAATGTATGCTTCTGGCAGTATTCCAGCTATGGCAACGTGAGCGGATTCGGAAGCCGTGTGGATGTGAATTACCAGTACAAGGATTACAGCAACCTGATCATTCCGGAAGGTTTTATTGATCACAACGGAAATACACGTTTTTACCGGAACTGGCGTATGCAAAGAGGCTGGGTTGACTATAATAATACCAGATACTATCTGGATGGAGCAGGAAATCTGGAGAGAGGATGGTTTGCTGATGAGACCGGAACCTATTATCTGACACCGGGAGACGGTAGTATTGCAAGAGGCCAGAGCGTCATAGACGGGGTCGGCTATTATTTTACGGCAGATGGTGTAAAGATGAATGGCTGGGTTGTGTTGGGAGATCAGAGATTCTATTATGATCCTGCAAACAATGGTATCATGAAGCGTGAGTGGTTCAGCGACGAGAAAGGAAATTTCTACTTTATGGACAGAACAGATGGTCACATGCTCACAGGAGCCCAGGTGATCGATGGAGCAGAATATCTTTTCAGTGCAGAGGGCATCAGGCAGACAGGCTATGCAACCCTTGAAAATGGTGTGTTCTATTATGATCCGGCTACCGGTGCGAAGGTGAGAGGCTTTTTGGATGATGCAAAGGGGCGTCACTACTTTGCAAGTGAAGACGGTCATATGGTGACAGGACCTGCGGTGATCGAGAAGAAGAATTACTATTTCAATGAAGAAGGAATCATGGTTACCGGCATGGTGGCAAGAGAAGACGGCTCTTACTATTATGATCCGGCTACCGGGCAGATGATGACCGGATTTATACAGGTCGGAGAGAAGACTTATTATGCAGATGAGGCAGGTCATATAGTGACCGGTGTTTATACCATTCAGAAACAGCCCTACTATTTTGATGAAACAGGTGCACTTGTGAGAAATCAGGCGGTTGTGATTGAGGGTAAAAATTATGTAACGACACCTGAGGGAATCCTTACGGAAGTAGTAGAAGAAGTACCGGCAGCACCGGCAGCACAATGATTCGCAAACGAAGAAATTTATTAAAAGAAACCCTTGAAAATCGTAAATACATATGATACACTAATGTTTGTTCGCATTAGGAGGTGTAGAAATGGCAGCACTTAAAATCGTTATTCAGATTTTGTTTATTTTAATATGTATCGCATTAACCGTGTTAGTATTAATGCAGGAAGGCAAATCAGCAGGACTGGGAGCAATCAGTGGAGCTGCTGAAACATACTGGGGCAAGAATAAAGGACGTTCCATGGAGGGTAAATTAGTAAAGATCACCAAGTACCTTGCGATCGGCTTTATGCTTTTCAGTATTATTTTAAATCTTAATGTATTTTAGGACTTAAGGCATTCCGCATGAGCGGGATGCTTTTTTTCTGCTTTTATGTGAGGGAATATGGATCAGAAGCTTTATGAAAAACGTAAAAATTTAATATGTGAGCTTGTGGAAGACGAATTTTACGTTCCCATGAAGGAAAAAGAACTGGCAATTTTTATGCAGGTAAGTCCGGATGAGAGACCGCAGCTGAAACAGATTCTGGAGGAGCTTCTCTCAGAAGGTAAATTACAGATTACCAAAAGTGGTAAGTACCTGAAAGGGGAAGGCCATCCGGCGGGACTTGAAGGCACCTTTATCAGCAATGCCAGAGGCTTCGGATTTGTGGAGATAGAGGGAATGGAACAGGATCTGTTTATCCCGGAGAATGATGTGAACGGTGCCTTCCATAAAGATCAGGTACAGGTGGAGCTGTTAAAGAATCAGCATGGCAAACGTCAGGAAGCAAAGGTAACAAAAATTGTATCCCATGGAATCACACAGATCGTGGGAACTTATGAGAGATCAAAGACATTTGGATTTGTGATCCCGGATAATGAGAAGATTTCTACAGATATTTTTGTCCGTGAAGAACATTCTAAAGGGGCTGTGACCGGGCATAAAGTAGTAGTGGAGCTGACAGACTATGGCGATGAAAAGCATAAACCGGAAGGCAGAGTGACAGAGATCATCGGACATGTGAACGATCCCGGTGTGGATATCATGTCGGTGGTAAAAGGTTTTGAACTTCCCACAGAATTTGAGGAAAAGGTTTTAAGACAGGCACAGCGCGTCTCCGGTGAAGTGTCCGAAGCAGACAGAGCAGGCAGAAGGGATCTGCGGGATGTGATGATGGTTACCATCGATGGTGAGGATGCGAAGGATCTTGATGATGCTGTCAATGTTTGTAAGCAGGGTGAAAATTATTGCCTTGGAGTACACATCGCGGATGTGACTAATTATGTGCAGGAAAATTCCGCTCTTGACAGAGAGGCACTGAAAAGAGGAACCAGTGTCTATCTGGTTGACAGAGTGATCCCCATGCTTCCCCATGCATTGTCCAACGGCATCTGCTCCTTAAACCAGGGCGTGGACAGGCTGGCGCTTAGCTGCCTAATGACAGTAAATCCTAAAGGGGAGGTCATTGATTATGAGATCGTGGAATCCGTCATCAATGTGGACCGCAGAATGAGCTATACTGCCGTGAAGAAAATCCTTGAGGATGAAGATGCGGATACCATAAAGGAATATGAACAGCTGGTGCCCATGTTCAGGCAGATGCAGGAGCTGGCGCTGATTTTGAGGGAAAAACGAAGAAAACGGGGCTCCATCGATTTTGATTTCCCGGAGAGCAAGATCGTTCTTGACAAGGATGGTGTTCCTCTTGAAATTAAACCCTACGAGAGAAATACGGCGACAAAGATCATTGAGGATTTTATGCTTCTTGCCAATGAGACGATTGCCCAGCATTTTTACTGGATGGAAGTCCCTTTTGTGTACAGAACTCATGACACACCGGATCCCGAGAAAATTTGTAAGCTGGGAACCTTTATCAATAACTTTGGATATCATATTAAGGTAAAGAGTGGAGAGAATGAAATTCATCCCAAAGAAATCCAAAAGCTCCTTTGTAAAATAGAAGGATCTGATGAGGAAGCACTGATCTCCAGACTGACCCTTCGCAGTATGAAACAGGCAAAATACACAGTAAACTGTACAGGTCACTTTGGACTGGCATGTCCCTATTACTGTCACTTTACTTCTCCCATCAGAAGATATCCTGATCTGCAGATTCACCGGATTATTAAGGATCAGCTTCGTGGCAGACTGAAGGAGGAAAAAATAGAACACTATAAAGCGATATTGCCGGAGGTAGCCAAGCATTCCTCCGAGATGGAGCGACGGGCAGATGAGGCGGAGCGGGAAACCGATAAGCTAAAAAAGGCCCAGTATATGAAAAAGAGGATCGGAGAGATTTTCGAGGGTGTCATTTCCGGCATCACTGCGTGGGGAATCTATGTGGAGCTCCCGAACACGGTGGAGGGCATGATCCATGTCTCCCGTCTTACCGGTGACTATTATTATTACCGGGAAGAAACCTATGAAATGGTGGGAAGAGATACAGGAAAGTGCTATAAACTGGGCCAGAAGGTGAAAATTGCGGTATATGATGTGGATGTTTTTACCAAGAACATTGATTTTGTGTTAGCGGATGAAGAGGAAGAATAGGTATGGCAAAGGAAGAAATGAAACTGGTAGCCAATAATAAAAAGGCATACCATGATTATTTTATCGAAGAAAAATATGAGGCGGGGATCGTGCTCCACGGTACGGAAGTAAAGTCCATGCGCATGGGAAAATGCAGCATTAAGGAGGCTTTTATCCGTATCGAAAATGGAGAGGTTTATGCCTACGGAATGCATATCAGTCCCTACGAAAAAGGCAATATCTTTAATAAGGATCCGCTGCGCCCTAAAAAACTTCTGCTTCACAAACAGCAGATCAGAAAGCTCATCGGAAGCAGTGCGGAAAAAGGGTATACTCTGGTTCCTTTACAGGTATACTTTAAAGACGGAAGGGCAAAAATAGAGATTGGTCTTGCCAGAGGTAAAAAGCTTTATGACAAGCGTCAGGATATTGCAAAGAAGGATCAGATGCGGGAAGCTGAGAAGGAGATGAAGGTGAGACTCCGCGTCTGAATGAGAGAGAAACAGGCTTTTTCCTTTGTGAATTTTCTATGAAATGTAAGTGCTTTTCATTGCTATTTTTTTTATTGATGTTATACTGTTTATAGAAATAAATAAGGGTTAGTAAAGGTTTCGACAGGGGTCTTGCAGCTGGAGAAGCTATCCGCAGGCGATGCGTCAAATCGCAAATCTAAATATAAACGCTGAAGATAATTTAGCATTTGCTGCCTAATGGCAGCTGTCCGCTCTAGTGCACCTACACATTAGAATCCGGGCATCGACTCTGTAGGAAACGACACAGGCTAAGCTTTGCACCTGTGGGCGTATCATGAAGCTACTGAACGAATCAGGGTGTCAGTTTCCTGATTCGGGAGGGAACGAGGGGTATCCCGCAACAACTGACTATGATAGTAGAAGGACAGGGAATGGGTCTTTGGACGCGGGTTCGACTCCCGCCTAATCCACTTGATGGGGTTCTGGAAGAACCCCAACTAAGACAGGCGCTAAGACGCAGTACTGATGCCCACTGTTATGAGGATGTCAGTATTGCGTCTTTTTTAGGAGGATTTGTAATAATGGTTGAAGAGTGTATAAAAATGAATGTAAATGAATTTAAAATAAAGTTAGTAGAAGAACTCTCAAATTGCAATGAGATATTAGGAATTGGACAGACGGGAGACATGAATGCACCTCTTGTCGCCGGTAAGAGCGATATAGATATGTTTATTATATGCAAAAGCGTGCCTGCAAAAGACAGACGTATTGCAATATATGGAGCATTAGCCGGGATGTACGACAGGCTTGACATGGAAGTGTGTTCCGGCGGCATATGGGGTTATGGAGATATCTTCTACATTGATGGAATCGATGTGATGCCAATGTTTTTTGATATTGCAGATATGCGTAAATACATTGATGAAGTTATGGAGGGAAAGCGTTTGGAAAAAGAAGGAGGGTTCTATCCGATTGGGCGTCTCGCAAGCATAGAGACAATTAATGTCCTATGGGAAAAAGATAAAACATGGACAAGCATAATTGAAAAGGTAAAGCTACATCCTCAGGAACTTTTCGACAAGTGGTATTCGTCCGAGGTTTGGAGAATCATAGACGAGGAAGATTTAGGAAGAGCCGAACTGCGCCACGAGATTCTGTTTTATCATCAGGTGGTTGAAGAATTCTTGGATCATCTTTTACAGGCATTGTATGCCAAGAACAGACGGTATTTTCCAAGCCGAAAAAGAACAGAAAGCGCAATTGCTGAATTTGAATTAAAACCTGAAAATTGCTACGAAAGACTTCTGAAAATTGTTAGACTCGGAAGCAGTATAGATACTATAGATGAATCAATCATGGAACTTAGAAAACTGGGAAAAGAATTAATGGATTTATAGCAGCTTTGGGCATACCTTGAAATGTTAGGAACCGAGAATAGATAGAGAGAAAGCATGAATAAAAGCTTATTGTAATTGGAGGGGATCAGTAATGGAACGAGAGCACCTGGGAAGCCGCCTGGGGTTTATTCTACTGAGCGCAGGCTGCGCTATCGGCATTGGTAACGTGTGGAAATTTCCGTATATGGTAGGACAGTATGGTGGTGGTGCATTTGTACTGTGCTATCTGTTTTTTTTGATTATTTTGGGAATACCTGTAATGACTATTGAGTTTGCACTGGGGCGTGCTTCGCAAAAAAGTCCGGTCAAGTTGTATCAGGCGTTGGAAAAACCGGGACAAAAATGGCATTTACACGGATATGCTGCCATGGCAGGAAACTATATGCTTATGATGTTTTATACTACAGTAGCAGGCTGGATGCTTCATTATTTCTTCTATATGGCAGGAGGCACTTTTGAAGGAACAGATGCGGATGCGGTAGCAGGTGTATTTGGCAAAATGCTGGCAGATCCGGCAGGAATGGTCGGTTTTATGGCAGTTGTTGCTATACTGGGGTTTGGTGTATGCTCGATAGGACTTCAGAAGGGGCTTGAGAAGGTAAACAAGTTCATGATGCTTGTACTGCTTGCCATTATGGTTTTACTTGCAGTGAACAGCTGTGTGCTTGAGGGCGGGGCAGAAGGAATTGCGTTTTATCTGAAGCCTGATTTTGACAGAATGGCAGAAATCGGTGTCGGTAATGTGTTACAAGGCGCAATGACACAGGCCTTTTTTACACTGAGTCTTGGAATTGGATCAATTGCTATTTTCGGAAGCTATATAGGGAAGGAAAGAGCACTTCTTGGAGAAGCCATTCATGTAGGGATTCTGGATACCTTTGTTGCGATTGTTTCGGGGTTGATTATTTTCCCGGCTTGTTTTGCCTATGGAGTAAGTCCGGACAGCGGGCCAAGTCTTATTTTTATCACGTTGCCTAATATTTTTAATCATATGGCTATGGGGAGATTATGGGGAAGCCTGTTTTTTGTATTTATGTTTTTTGCGGCATTTTCCACGGTGCTTGCAGTTTTTGAAAACATTTTGTCCTGTTGTATGGATCTGTTTGGGTGGAACCGCAGGAAAGCGTGTGCAATTAATTTAGTACTTATTATAGTTCTTTCTCTGCCCTGCGCTTTGGGATTTAACATCTGCTCAGAAATTGAACCTATGGGTGCAGGTTCCACATTCCTTGATCTTGAAGATTTTATAGTGAGTAATTTATTGCTGCCTGTGGGAAGCCTTATTTATGTTATTTTTGCTACCAGCCGATACGGGTGGGGATGGGATAATTTGAGGAAAGAGGCTAATCAGGGAAAAGGCTTGAAAATTGCCTCATGGATGCGCTTTTATATGACCTTTATTCTTCCGATCATTATACTGGTAATTTTCCTTTTGGGAGTTAACATATTATAATGTCAAGATGGATCAGGTCCTTGACTATTTAATTGAAAAAATATATATTTATGACAATAAAATAGTCATCAACTTCTATTACAGTGATGATAAGAGTCCATGGAATTTTTGATGGGAAGGTTTGCTACATGGCAGATAAAGATAACTTACAGATAGACGGATATCGTTTCGGTTCCAGGGAGGATGTGGAAGCGGCCGGTGAAGAAGTCCGCAAAATTTCATATTTTAAGGAGAAGACTAAGGGAAAAAGCCCGCATATGCTGCTTGCTCTGTATGACAAGCTTCTGGATGAAAAGGTCTTTAAGACACCTGTGGGATGGGAATACTTAAGGGAACTGCAGGAACAGCTAAAGGAAGCAGGAATTCCCGAGGATGAGATACGCCCCATATCCTTTTACATGAACTTTTCTTACAAGACAGGTGAAGAACTGAATCGTGCCTTGACAAGACAGAGAATTCGCCCGGCAAAAAAGAAAGTGAACGTGAATGCGTTCCAGATTTCGGTTTGCATCAATATCCTGCTTGCAGTTTTGGTATTTGCCATGTTCGTTATTACTTTACAAAGCGACAATCCAAATATTCTGAATTACAGACAGGCCATCACCAATGAATATGCTTCCTGGGAACAGGAACTGACAGAGCGCGAAAATAAAGTGCGCGAAAAGGAGCAGAAGCTCGGTATGGAAGCAGAATCAGATAACCCGGATGAAAGAGGTGAATGATCTTTATGGAAAGAATAAAGATACTGGTAGTAGATGATGAAGCAAGAATGAGAAAGCTGGTAAAGGATTTCCTTTCCAAAAGCGGATACGAGGTTCTGGAGGCGGAGGACGGAAGTCAGGCTCTCGATATTTTCATTGAACAGAATGACATTGCACTGATTATACTGGATGTGATGATGCCGAAGATGGACGGATGGCAGACCTGCCGTGAGATCAGACAGTATTCAAAAGTACCTATCATCATGCTCACGGCAAAATCCGATGAGCGTGACGAACTTCAGGGCTTTCAGCTTGGAGTGGACGAATATATATCAAAACCCTTCAGCCCCAAGATTCTGGTGGCGAGAGTGGAAGCAATTCTTCGAAGAACCAATCAGATGGCGGAGGATGAAAAGCTGGAGGCCGGAGGAATTGTGCTTGACAAAACGGCACATAGCGTGACCATCGACGGTCAGCCCATTGATCTGAGCTATAAGGAATTTGAATTGTTAGCGTATTTCCTTGAAAATAAGGGAATTGCCCTTTCCCGTGAGAAAATACTGAACAACGTTTGGAACTATGATTATTTCGGTGACGCCAGAACCATTGACACCCATGTAAAGAAGCTTCGAAGCAAAATGGGAGAAAAAGGCGACCTCATCAAAACCATATGGGGTATGGGCTACAAACTTGAGTGTTAGCAATGAGCAGAGCGAAAATGAAGCTATAAGTGCGTTGAAAGTTTACTTTCATAAGCACTTATGGCTTTATTTTTATTGTGCGAAGCACAGACAGCGAGGAAGCCGTAGGCTTTCGAGCGGGCTCTGCTCATATGCAGAGTTGCGGGCTCTGCTCATGCATGATTCTGTTTTGCTGGTTTTACCACCGGTTAAGAAATTTAAACAATTATTAACTAAAACTTCCCACACCGATACGGTGTGTTGAACCTTGAAAATTCAATATTTCAGCCAATAAAAAAGGCATAAACCTGTTCCGTTTGGTATAATGGAATTGACTAGAAACCATTTTAACAAAGGAGATTTATG
>JAGAQU010000056.1 GCA_017622575.1 Lachnospiraceae bacterium | reverse complement strand
TGGCATTCATAAGGGACATTGTAAAAAACTTAATCTTCCTAAAAGCAAACGAGGTTTTAGAATTGTAAAAGGCGTAGTATTTGTTGCACTAAGTATGATTTTAATGGTTATCTCTTTCTTTATAGGTGCACGTAATATTAATTATTTTAATCACTATAGCTTAATTCAAAATGGTGTGGATGAGGGAATCTATGTTGAAATAGGAGGACAAGAACAATATTTATTAATAAGAGGAGCTGATAAAAGCAATCCGGTAATTGTCTTTTTGCATGGAGGTCCATCAAGTCCGGAAAGTTATGTGAATTATTCCTGGGTAAATGATTTGGTAGATGCCTATACAGTTATTGATTGGGATCAGCGAGGATGTGGTCGCACATATATGAATAATTGTGATGTTGATTCGAATAATGATTCGGCTACCTATGAGCAGGCACTTCTTGATTTAGATGAGCTTGTTGATTATGCATGTGATAGATTTGATAAGAAACAGGTTATTATTATTGGTCATTCTTATGGAACAGTTCTTGCTTCCAATTATATTGAGAAGCATCCGGACAAGGTGTCTTCGTATATAGCAATTGCGCAGGTTGTAGCTATGGATATCAATAACAGATATTTAGCAGATCAGGCGATTTCTAATGCTGAGTCTACAGGAGAGAATTATTCTGCACTTAGCAAAGCTTTGGAGGATTATAATGCAGATCCTTGTGTGGCAACAACTATGGCATTAAGACAGGAAGCTTTTACTTATTTAGAAGAATCTTTGCCGGAAAAGACAACATGGCTGGCCTTAACTTCACCATATATGGGTATGGCGGATTTTGAATGGTTTTTAAAACAGCTTGAACCACTAGATAAATATATCGAACTTAATAGGCAGTTATACGATTCATTATTGGACTTTAATTTATATGATGTGAATGTCTCTGAAAATGTTCCTATAACATATATTTCGGGGTCACTAGACTATGCCTGCCCGGTGCAAACAATTGAAGACTATATAGACAAAAGCGGAGTGAATAGAACGCTTTATATTATTGATGGGTGTGGCCATAATGTTCAATATACAAAGCCTCACGATGTGAGCTATATTATTAAGGATGCCTTGTCGAAATAGAAAAAACATGATACGATATCCGAAAAATCGGAACAAAAGATTTGCTCTTCCTGTTTATGATGCTGAAGGAGAACTAGAAAGATACAACGTTTTCCATGCTTCAATGTTAATAAGACATTCTAATGATGGTAAGATGTATTTATATGATGTTATAGACATAAAAAAAGAAACGAGCAACTCTCTCGGCGAATAATCGCTTACCAGACAAAAAACCCATTTCCTTTATAAAATGATAATACTATAGGAAGTGGTGATCGTCAATCCGTTTGCTCGGAAAAAGAGGTACGCAGGAACTGCATAGCAATAGTACAACATTTGGTGTTAAAGAAAATATGTATTGGATACCAATTAATGAATTGGACAATTACAAAGCATTTCCTACTTTCATGAAAGATTATTTATGCCGAGAGCATGTTGGAATTGAGCATATTGTAACGGATGAAAGGACTAGGTGATATTCTTGAATAAATATTGGGAATTAGAACTAAATGAATATATTCGCCAAGGCGAGCCAGAGAAAATCGATAAAAGTGATGCTTGGAAAACTGCTATTGGTCTTCAGGATGTAGATGGGCTAAAAACTTCTGATTATCTGATTGAGACTGCCAAAGAACATATTGAGGGAAAAATCAGTATAACTGAGGCGGATAAACGTATTCACAGTTATTACGAAGTGCGGAAGGATAGAAATGAAATAGAAGAGGATAGCAAGGAAGCGGATATTGTTTCTGTGAGAATTGCAAAACTACTTGGAGAGAAGACATTTCAGTTTTCGCCGGTAGAATGGCAGAATATTCATCGTAGATTATTTGAGGGGCTGTTTAGTCATGCCGGAAAAATTCGTAATTACAATATCACGAAAAAAGAGTGGATACTTAAAGGTGATACAGTAATGTATGCATCATTCGATAGTATTCGTGCCACGCTTGACTATGATTTTTCACAGGAGAAGAACTTCTCCTACGAAGGATTGACCATAGATGAATCTGTTCGTCATATTGCAAAGTTCACTTCAGGAATATGGCAGATTCATCCCTTTGGAGAAGGAAATACCAGATCGACTGCGGTATTTATCATTAAGTACTTGAAGACCTTTGGATTTGCAGTAAGTAATGAAACTTTTGCAGAAAATTCCTGGTATTTTGGAAATGCTTTAGTCAGGGCAAATTACAATGATTTGCAAAATGGCGTGTATGCTACTACTGAGTTTTTGGAATTGTTTTTTGAAAATCTTTTGATGAATGCGGGGCACGAATTAAAGAATAGATATATGCATATTGATTTCGAAAATGAAAGTGCCACTCAAAGTGCCAATAAAAATGTCTCAAAGTGCCAAAATGCCACTTTAGAATTGTCGCTGGAAGAATTGGCTATTATTAATATTTTGAATAATAATCCAGCGGTAACTCAAAAACAAATATCTGAGTTAACAGGTAAATCTGAAAGAACAATAAAACGCCGTACTGTAGAAATGCAGGAAAAAGGATTAATAACTCGTGAGAACGGTAGGCAAATGGGAAAGTGGAAGGTTCTCGTCAAAATATAAATCTGTTCTCATATACGGGTGGAATATACGAGAAGAAAGGAAACCACTATGAAATTTACAAAAGTAGCTTTAATAGGTGCAGGTGCTGTAGGCGCATATTTTATTTACGGATTCACGAACCTTAAGGATCTTTCTTTCTGCGTTGTAGCAGAGGGAGAACGGGCAGAGCGTTTACGAAAAGAAGGCGTAGTTATTAATGAGAAAACTTATTACCCGGAGATCAAAAGTCCACAGGAAGCAAAAGGCGCGGATCTGATACTTGTCTGTACAAAATACAACGGCCTGCAGAGTACTCTTGACATGATTGAGACGATGACGGAAGAACATACAACAGTCATCAGTTTGTTAAACGGAATCGACAGTGAAGAAGTGATCGCAGAACGCATTGGAGAAGAGCATTTGTTATATTCTGTCATGAAAATCTCATCCGAAAGGAGAAATGGCAAGATTCATTTCGTTCCCGAAACAACGATTGGTGTCAGTATCGGAGAAAAGGGAAATCCGGAGCCCACAGAACGGGTGCTTGCTTTTGCAGAACTGATGAAACGCGCAGGATTAAAATGCATCATAGAGAAAGATATCCTTTTAATGCAATGGGAAAAGTATTCCATGAACATTATTTACAATCTGCCACAGGCAGTGCTTGGAGTAGGATTTGGTGCGTATTACGACAGTCAGAATCTGGCAGCAATCAGAGATCGGATGTTTGAGGAGGTATGCCAGGTTGCAAAGGCAGAAGGGATTCCACTGACACAGCAGGGGGATTGGCGTAATGTCTGCTCACCGCAGGCAAGATTCTCCACTTTGCAGGATTTGGATGCCGGAAGACATACAGAGATAGAGATGCTTGCAGGTACCCTGATCAGATTGGCTAAGAAACATCTTCTCGAAGTACCATTCTGTGAATACACGTATTATGCCATCAAAGCCTTAGAAGAAAAAGCAGATGGAATTATCGCGTAGCCATTTAATATAAAAACCCCATCAAACTGAGTAATCCTCTTACATCAGCTTGAAGGGGTTTATTTATCTTTGGGATATTCCCGTCAATTCTTTTTATGCCTGCTCAAGAGCAAGGGTTCTTGTTGTCAGATCACAAACCTCTGAAGGTCCGTAATACTGGATTGCACCGGGATATGTGAATGCTGTCTCAACAGCCCATGCATCTCTGTGTGCCTCGAAGTATTTGAAGGGCGCGCCATCAAGCTCTACAAGGGCTTTTCTGATAACAGGCTTGTCTTCACCGTTTCTTCTTTCCATGTTCATCATCTTGGTGATAGGCATACCGCCTGCAACCCATTCTTCAGCCGGTTTGGAAAGGTTGGAAACCTTTGAAAGGTATCCTGTGTAACCATACTGAATCAGCATGAATGCATTGTAACCAAGTGAGTAGCAGTAGTCAGCATCAAAGTTGGAAGGGAAAGCACATCTTCCTTCGTAACCGAAGAAGTGATGAAGCGGGCTGAATTTTCCTTTGTATGTGCCGGCTGCCTTTCTCTTTTCCAGTTCATCCTTTACAAGTGCGGAGAAGAGCTTCTCGGATTCGATCAGGGATACCTGAACATTACCGTGAGGATCTCTCTCTAAGAATAACTGCTGCTGGATGCCAACAGGAAGAAGATCAAATACTGCGAAGGAAGCAGGGGTCAGACCATTCTTGATGAATTCATATTTATCATTCCAGCTGGGGAGTGCATTGAATGCATCTGTCTTGCTGCCTGCCAGCAGTTCATTGATCTCTGCAATCAGAACGGAGAATTCAGGAACGAATTCCACGATACCTTCAGGGATGATAGCAACACCGAAGTTATCACCGTTTGCAGCTCTCTTTTCTACGGAATCAGCGATATAGCTTGCGATAGAAGAAAGAGACATTTTCTTTGCTTTTACTTCTTCGCCGACTAAGCAGATGTTAGGCTGTGTCTCAAGTGCACATTCCAGAGCAACGTGAGAAGCGCTACGACCCATTACTTTGATGAAATGCCAATATTTCTTAGCAGAGTTGGCATCTCTTTCGATGTTACCGATAAGTTCTGAGTATGTCTTGGTAGCTGTATCAAAACCGAAGGATGCTTCGATATCCTCGTTCTTTAAGTCACCATCAATTGTCTTAGGGCATCCGATTACCTGAATGCCTGTATTCTGTGCTGCCATGTACTCTGCCAATGTAGCAGCATTTGTATTGGAATCATCACCACCGATGATAACGATAGCGGTGAGACCATTCTGCTTTGCATTTTCAGCAACGATTGCGAACTGTTCTTTTGTTTCCAGCTTTGTTCTGCCGGAACCGATGATGTCAAAACCGCCTGTATTTCTGTATGCATCAATAAATGCATCATCAAATACAACATAATCATTCTTTAAAAGTCCGTCCGGACCACCCTTAAATCCATAAAGAACGTTGTCAGGGTTAGTTGCTTTTAATGCATCGTAAAGACCTGTGATAACGTTGTGTCCGCCGGGAGCCTGTCCACCGGAAAGAATAACGCCAACTACCTGCTTTTTGGGAGCAGATGTGTTCTGGCCTTTTTCAAATGTGATTTCTTTCTTTCCGTATGTGTTAGGGAAAAGTGCTTTGATCTTATCCTGATCAGCTACACTCTGTGTGTCAGCGCCTTCCTTGACACAAATTTCTGCGATACCTCCTCTGAGCATTCCGGGAAGCTTGGGGGTGTACTCATATCTGGCTTTCTGCAATGGTGAAATATTCATATCTATATCTCCTTATCAAATTTTTATCCAGACTTATTCTAGTATATTTTTGCCGCAAAGTAAACCTTTTCCATGAAATTGCCGTAAAAATATACTATGGCGATTGTGGAGTATATGTGGGAAAGCTGTTACTCATAAATATCCACCTTAATCCTATCCTCATAGGGCTTAATCAGTTCATTTACTACTTCGTAAGCAAAATTCCGGGAATCATTGATGATATCCTTATAATTATCAGCGGTGACCCGGTGGCTGTCCTCTATTATGCTGTCGCACATATAACGGTTGATCTCCGGTGAGAAATGGAGAATATCCATATAGTTTTCCAGATTGGTTACCACTTCTCTGTCATTTAAAAAATAGTACAGCTCCACATTATCATAGGTGAGCAGTTTGTCCATGGCTTTTTCCAGGTTATAAAGATAACTCTCGGTATCACCGTTCCGATAGACATTATCCCACCAAAGCATAGAGTAGGGTGGAACGGAAATTTTAAAAGTGGTTTCGGGGTGAGCATCTATCTCCGCACACAAAATAGAGAGATTGCCGGAAAGCTGTTCTTCATAGTAAGTATCATCCTTCATCTCTTCAATGGATAGTTTTCTGATGTAAAGGCCGAGGATCATGTCGGAGTTAAACTGTTTCCACTGTGACCAGTTATAGGAATTCCCCTCATCATAGTCACCCATCAGGGACTGGGCGATGAGATAGGGAATTTTTTCAAAAATAACATCTTTGTTCAGCAGGTATTCTATATCGTTCAGATAATTATCGTCATAAAGGTACATGGGGCAGCCGGTACTCTCAAAGGTGGTTACAGGATCTGCGGAAAGGGCCGAAGGATCCAGATTATAAAACACATATTTGAGGGTGTGGTCTTTAAAAGCAATATCCAGAAGATAGCAGAGGTCAGCAGTAGCTCCGTAAGAGCGGATCGCTTTTATGGAAGTACAACCAAAGGCTTCGTCAAACCATCTGTTATTGTAATTTTCGGAGACAGAAGAACCTGCGATCACACTGTCATAATCGAAGTTTTTTAAAGAGCCCACACACTGATATTCCTTGTCGGTGAGTACTGCTTTTAAGCCCGGCAGGGGCTTATGATACTGGAAAAAGGGATCAAACGCTACCACCAGCAGGATACAGAGAGTGAGCAGTATACCGCTTCCTATCAAAAAATTTCTGATAAATTTCTTTGCCATAATGTTTCCTCATAGCAGGACAAAGGTCCTGAATTTCTGACATATTAAAAATTAAAATAAATAAAAGTGCTGACCTGTGAGAAGGAGATGATACACCATACGAACAGGACGGTAACAGCGCAGCACAATTTGGAATCAAGGGGATGCTCATTTACAATCTGCAATGCGTTTTTCCGGCTGATGACAAAAGCACTTACGGCAAGCAGCAGGATAAACAGTATCAGGTAGGCGGTATTCAGCATGGAAGGATTGACCATGTTGACAGCCTGCTTGATGAGATAGAACTCCGGAATATCCAAAGTGGCGGCGATCTTATACAGATAGCCGGTTCCCTTCAGAGCAAAAATGTTTCGGAACATCTGGAAGGCATTTGCCATGCTGTCACTTCTGAAAAAGAACAGTGAAAGATTGAAAAAGCCAAAGGTTAAAATCCAGCCAAGCCATCTTGGAATGGTAAGCCGGGCAGGAATCTTGTCATTGCTTCCTTTTACACCTACAATGCCCAGGTTATCCCACACAACAAGAAGTCCCTGCATGGTTCCCCATGCCACATAGGTCCAATTGGCTCCATGCCACAGGCCGCTTAAAAAGAATACAATAAAAGTATTCAGCAGAGTTCTTGCCTTTCCCTTGCGGCTTCCACCCAGTGGAATGTAGACATACTGGATAAAAAAACGGGAGAGTGTGATATGCCATCTCTGCCAGAGCTCTTTCACGGAGCATGCCTTGTAGGGAGAATTAAAGTTGACGGGAAGCTCGATATTGAACATTTTGCCAAGTCCTATGGCCATATCACTGTATCCGCTGAAATCAAAATAAATCTCGAAAGTGTAGGCGAGGATCACAAGCAACGTGGAGGGCGTGTCCAGAAAAGCAGTCTGATCAAAGCCGAAGTTTACCGACAATGCCAGCACGTCGGCAAGGAGTACCTTTTTGGCAAGCCCGATGGTGAACAGGGTAATCCCCTTTGCAAAATTGTCCGGGTTAAATCTGCGGTTTGAGATATCCTCGAACTGAGGCATCATTTCCTTGTACAGCACAATGGGGCCTGCAATCAGCTGGGGGAAAAAGGTGACAAAGGTAATGTAATTGACAAAAGAATAATGTTCAGCCTTTCCAAGACATCTGTCCACGATAAAGGAGATCTGCTGGAAGGTAAAAAAGCTGATTCCAAGGGGTAGCAGGATATGTCTTAAGGTAAAATTTGTGTGGAAGAGGGCATTAATATTTTCAAAGAAGAAATCATAATACTTAAAATAAAACAAAAAGCCGAGATTAAATAAAAGTCCGGCTGCAAGCCCAATCCGGGAGGAGAGCTTTGTCTTTGAAAATTTCATGAGAAAGCTTAAGAGATAATTGCCCAGAATGCTGACCACGATAACAGCAAGGTAATAGATGTTAAAATAACCGTAAAACCATAAAGACATACCGGCCAGAAAATATTTGGCTGTCCGGTATGCCTTTTTACTGTTCAGATAATACCATCCCATCAATGTCAACGGGAGAAATAAGAAAATAAATATATAGGAATTAAAAAGCATAACAGTTCCTCTGATCCTGCGAAAATCTTCTCTATAGTATAGCATGCACAGGCATAATTTGTCTAATACATGGAAAGAATCATAGATAAAAAGAGCTTAAACGTGTATTTTGAAATGGAGGAGAGAATGAAAAAATTTTGGTTGTCAATACTGGTATTGTTGTTGCCGGCGCTTGCTTTGCAGGGATGCAGCGGGAGCGCAGCGGATAAGTCCGGCAGCAGCGGAAAAGCTTACGTGGATGAGAGCAGCAATAAAGAGGATGATGCCGTCAATACTTTTCAGGCAGGCAGTAAGTACAAAATTGTAACGCCCATGATGGAGCTGAAAGAAGCGGTTGTAGATATGATCGGTGAGAATTACTGGCCGGATACGCTTTTGTCGGGAGAGGAACTGGCAGAACGTACCGGCATTTCCGAAAATATGTATCACAACTTTATGGCAGAGTATCAGCGGGCAGAGGCGGGAATCGACATGATGATCCTGATAGAGGCAAAAGAGGATTCCATTCCGGATGTGGAAAAATATCTGAATGATTACCGGGAGCTTTTACTCAAGATTTATGAGAACCAGCCCATAAACGAGGCCAAGGTTTTTGCATCGAGAATCGAGACCATACAAAATTATGTATGTTATGTGCAGCTTGGAGCGGATATGGCAGGTCTTGCGGAAGCAGATGCAGAGAGAGAAAAGATGGTGGAATACTGTCAGCAGGAAAATGAGAGGGCGATCGATATTATGGAGAAAAAAATCCTGAGCTGGGATGAGCAGTAAAAAGGGATCAAATGATCCCTTTTTACTTATGTGAGCGCTTTGCGGCGCATGTTTCTTCTATCAGATTTGTTATAGTAGTAACGGATCCAAGCTGGTGACTTTTTGACATGGCATCAATAAAGGTCTGTCTGGTGAAATAAAGCTCTGTGACTTTTTCTGTCAGCAGATCGGGAGACAAATCATCATCGTCTATGACCATGCTGTAGCCCTGCGCTTCAAAGGATTTTGCATTTAAAATCTGGTCGCCTCTGCTGCTTCCGGCAGGAAGGGGAATCAGAAGATTGGGCTTTTTCAGAGCGAGAAGCTCGCAGATGGAGTTGGCTCCGGCGCGGGAGATTACCACATCTGCCAGAGCAAACAGGTCTTTCAGCTCCGCTTTTACATATTCAAACTGGATGTAACCTTCGGTGTGAAGGAGCATATTGTCAATTTTTTCCTTGCCGCAGATATGAACGACCTGGAAATCTGTAAGGAGCTTTGGCAGAGCATCTCTCACGGCCCGGTTGATGGATGCGGCGCCAAGACTTCCGCCGATGACCAGGATGACAGGTTTGTTTGCCGTAAAACCGCACATGTCAAGAGCTGCTATTTTATCACCCTTCGTGAGTTCCTCACGGATAGGTGAGCCGGTGAGAACAGCCTTTTCTTTTGGAAGATAAGACATGGTTTCCGGGAAATTACAGCAGACCTTTTCCGCAACCGGAATGCACAGCTTGTTGGCAAGCCCGGGTGTCATATCCGATTCATGTATGATACAGGGGATATGCAGCGTTGCAGCGGCGCGGATCACGGGAACACTGACAAAGCCTCCCTTGGAAAAAATGATATCCGGATTGATCTTTTTCAGATATTTTCTGGCTTCGCCAAAGCCCTTGATCACTCGGAACGGATCCGTAAGATTTTTAATGTCCAGGTAACGGCGAAATTTTCCCGTTGCGATTCCGTAATAGGGAATATCGAAATCTGTGATCAGCTTCTTTTCAATGCCTTCATAGGAGCCGATATAGGAAATCTCATAGCCAAGTTCCTTTAAGCGGGGCAGAAGTGCGATGTTGGGAGTGACATGACCTGCAGTGCCTCCGCCTGTTAAAACAATTTTTTTATTTAAATTTGTGTTGCCCATATCAGGCCTCCTGTTTTACGCTTTTCCTTCTTTGATCTGTTCCAGTGCTCTGGCCAGCTGGTCGGGGCAGGAAGTGGTTTTGAAACCGCAGCGGATGCCTTTCAGTCTGGAAATGGCATCATCCACTTTCATACCCTCTACCAAAGCGGATATTCCCTGCAGATTTCCGTTGCATCCTCCGAAAAATTCTACAAATTTGATCACGCCGTCTTCTACTTCTATATCAATGGAAGTGGAGCAGACACCTTTTGTCTGATATCTCATATTCATACCACCTTTCTGATAAATTACTATACCAAAAAAGGCAGATTTTTTAAAGTGGTAAGCATTAATTTGTCGAAATTAAAGGATGCTTTATCAGGGTCACGATATTGAGCGGAAAAATGCTTAAGGCTATAATAAAAGAAAGAATTCTCAGCCGTATCGTGCAGGAAAAAGGAGGATGGTTATGCCGGTTATTCTTATGAAGCATAAATTTTTACTGATGATGATATTTCTGTTTTTGCTACTTAGTATTATATGCCAGATCATCACAGGCGTGATATTCCGGAATCTGATCCGGGAGGCAAACAATATGTCTGCCACGGAAAACAAGCTGCTAAGACAGTGCAAGCTGAAGTATTCAAACTGCTATAAGCTGAATGGCAGAATGGTAAACACTGCTGTTTTTGTGGACAGGTTTATCCAAAAAATGCGGTGCGGACATCTGACATTAAGCAGAATGTCTCATGTTTCCGGTCAGCTGATGATGCTGTCCGTGCTGGTGACAGGCATCACGATCTGCCTTTGCCTTGCCTCCGGAGATACCTTATTTCAGATTATTCCCTATTATCTGATCAGTATACTTGGTCTGTATCTCTATTTTTCGGTGTCGGGAGCTGTGGATATTCAGGGACAGAAAACGATTCTGAAGACAGATCTGACCGATTATCTGGAGAATCATCTGATGCCGAGGTTGGAACAGGAAAGTGAAGTATCGATGGTACAAGCAAAAAAGCCCATGCAGGATGTTTCCGAATCTATGGAAGAGGAGGGAAAAAGAG
Source organism: Lachnospiraceae bacterium (assembly GCA_017622575.1). GTDB lineage: Bacteria > Bacillota > Clostridia > Lachnospirales > Lachnospiraceae > Suilimivivens. The sequence continues at coordinate 58,078 of JAGAQU010000056.1, read as the reverse complement.
GCAGGCAGGAATCTGTTAAGAGTGAAAATGACAGGGAAGAGCTTGAGAATCTTCTGAAGGAATTGCTTGCCTGATTGACTTTTACCGATAAATTATATACTATAAAATCACCTGAAATTGCGGATAAAAAGGTGATGATCGAGATGGCGGTGAAATGTATTGCACTTGATATGGACAGGACAACCCTGAATGCACAGGGAAAGCTGTCCAAAGAGAATAGAGAGGCACTCTTATATGCGATAAAAAAGGGCGTTCACGTGTGTATTGCAAGTGGGCGTGCTTTTTCTGCGCTCCCGGAAGATGTAGTTTCTCTGCCAGGAATTGAATATGCCATCACCTGTAACGGGGCGGAGGTTTATGATGTGCCACGGAAAAAATGTCTTCAGAGGTTTTGTCTTCCCGGGGAGAGTGTGAAGGCAATCATGAAAGTGACGGAGAACGATCCTGTAACTTATGAGGCTTTTATCAGAGGACAGGCTTATGCCGGAACGGAATATGTGAAGGACCCTGTCAGATTTGGTGCGACAAAACAGGCAGTAGAGTATGTGCAGCACACCCGCAAAATGGAGGATGATATCAGGGCTTTTATCCTGACTCACAGCAGCGAACTGAGCAGTATGGATATTATTGTGAAGGATGAGGAGAAAAAAGCAGAGGTATGGGCGCTTTTGGAAGAGTCAGTTAAGGATATCTATATCACCTCATCCATACAGCAACTCATTGAAATTTCCGGTAAGAATAGCGGAAAACACAACGGATTGAAATTTTTGGCTGATCTGCTTTGCATTTCTTTGCAGGAAACAGCGGCTTTCGGAGATGCAGACAATGATGTGGAAATGTTGGAAATTGCGGGGATAGGGATTGCCGTGGCAAACGGGTCAGAGAAGGCACTCGCGGCCGCGGATATGATTACCTCGCATCATGATATAAACGGTGTGGCAGAAGGAATTTATAAAATATTATGAAAGAAGGATCGTGATGGCAGCAAAAGGAATGGCAGACAGAAAAATGGAGGATTCGTTTCTCCTTAAGGTGAGAGAAGAAGCAGCAGAAATCACAAGAGATCTGATTGTGCAGGCAAAGCCTGAAAAGGGTGATATTCTTATCGTGGGCTGTTCTTCCAGCGAAGTGGTGGGAGAAAGAATCGGTACTTTTTCCAGTGTGGAAACGGCGCAGGCGGTTTTTGAAGGAATTTTGGGAGTAGCATCCGAATACGGGCTTTTTCTGGCAGCCCAATGCTGTGAGCATTTAAACAGGGCAGTTATTGTGGAAAAAGAAATCGCAAGGCGGGAGCATCTGACAAGAGTCAACGTGATCCCTCAGCCGAAAGCGGGCGGGTCTTTTGGAACCACTGCCTTTGAGAGGTTCAAAGAGCCTGTGGTCGTAGAGCATATCAAGGCGCAGCTTGGAATTGACATTGGAGATACGCTGATCGGTATGCATCTTGATGAGGTGGCGGTTCCTGTGCGGACACAGCATAAACAAATCGGCAATGCCCATGTGGTATGTGCAAGAACAAGAGCAAAATTTGTGGGCGGTTCAAGGGCCGTTTACGATGAAGCACTGTTGTAGAGATTTGCACAAAACCTTGAAAATTGCAAGGTTGTCTGCTAAACTAGGACGTGGTTATGAAAGTGAAAAGCATTTTAGTACAAATAAAAAGGAGCGAATATTATGAGTAAAGTTACATTTGACTATTCCAAAGCAGCACCTTTTATCAAGGATCATGAAGTGGAGTCCATGAAGAAGCTGGCTATGGATGCAAAAGAGTTATTGGTTTCCAAAGAAGGCGCAGGAAATGATTTCCTTGGCTGGATCGATCTTCCCGTAAACTATGATAAGGAAGAGTTTGCCAGAATCAAAAAGGCAGCCGCAAAAATTCAGAGCGATTCCGAGGTCCTTCTTGTGATCGGTATCGGTGGTTCTTATCTCGGAGCAAGAGCTGCCATCGAATTTTTACGTCACAGTTTCTATAATGTGGTGAGCAAGGAAGTAAGAAAGACTCCCGAAATTTACTTCGTAGGAAATTCCATCAGCTCTACTTATATCAGACATCTGATGGATGTGATCGGGGACAGAGACTTCTCTATCAATATGATCAGTAAATCGGGTACTACCACAGAACCTGCCATTGCGTTCCGCGTATTCAAGGAAATGATGGAAAAGAAATACGGCAAGGCTGAAGCAGCAAAGCGAATTTACGCTACCACAGATAAGGCAAGAGGATCTCTCAAGAATCTGGCTACCGAGGAAGGATATGAAACCTTTGTGGTTCCCGATGATGTAGGAGGACGTTTCTCTGTTCTTACCGCAGTAGGCTTACTTCCCATTGCAGTCAGCGGTGCAGATATCGATAAGCTGATGGAAGGTGCACAGGCAGGTCGTGAGGCAGCCCTCAATACTCCTTTTGAAGATAACGATGCCGTGAAATATGCAGCTCTTCGTAATATTCTTCTGAGAAAAGGCAAACAGATCGAAATTCTTGCAAACTATGAACCCAGTGTTCATTATGTATCCGAATGGTGGAAACAGCTCTACGGCGAGAGCGAGGGCAAGGATCAGAAGGGTATCTTCCCTGCAAGCGTTGACCTTACCACAGATCTTCACTCCATGGGACAGTTCATTCAGGACGGTTCCAGGAACTTATTTGAAACCGTGATCAACATCGAGACCAGCAGAGAAGAGATCATTCTGCAGGAAGAGCCGGTAGATCTTGACGGTCTTAATTATCTGGCAGGAAAGAGTGTTGATTTTGTAAATAAGAGCGCCATGAACGGCACCATCTTAGCACATACCGACGGACAGGTTCCCAACCTTATGGTCAAGGTTCCCGAGGTAAACGAATTCTACTTAGGTGAATTGTTTTACTTCTTCGAGTTTGCCTGCGGTGTCAGCGGATATCTGCTTGGCGTGAATCCTTTCAACCAGCCCGGCGTGGAAAGCTACAAGAAGAACATGTTTGCACTTCTCGGAAAGCCCGGCTATGAGGCACAGAGAGAAGAACTCTTAAAGAGACTGTAAATAGATAATATAAATAGACAGATAAGGCTGTCATACCAAGGTGTAGTTGCCGGTATGACAGCCTTTTTGTTCAATAAGTTGACATGCAAAGCGAGTCGGCGTTTGGTTTTATCTCAGCGCATCCTTCATACTCTTTACATATTCTCCCACAGGCCCTGCGGCATCCTTGCCATATTTAGCCACCAGCTTGATGATGGCGGAACCCACGATAGCGCCGTCTGATATGCCTGCCATTTTGGCAGCCTGCTCCGGGGTGGAGATACCAAAGCCCACCGCACAGGGGACAGAGGAGTTTTCCCGTACCAGTTTCACCAGGGAAGCGATGTCGGTGTTGATCTCACTTCTCACGCCGGTCACACCAAGGCTGGATACGATGTAGATGAAACCTTGCGCCTCTTTGGCGATCATGGCTACCCGGTTTGCGGAGGTGGGAGCGATCAGGGAGATCAGATCCACGCCGTATTTCTTACAGGTGTCGTCAAATTCTCCTTTTTCCTCAAAGGGAAGATCCGGGAGAATCAGTCCGTCGATACCGATCTCGGCGCAGGTGCCGATGAACTTTTCCGCGTCATAGGAAAATACCACATTGGCGTAGGTCATAAAGACCATGGGAACAGAGAGATCCTTTCGGAGCTCCCGTACCATATCAAAGATCTGGTCGGTGGTGACACCGCCGGACAATGCTCTTAGATTGGCGCCCTGGATCACAGGGCCTTCTGCGGTGGGATCGGAAAAGGGGATGCCAAGCTCGATCAGATTGGCGCCGTTTGACACCATACTGCGCACAATTGCTTTAGTGGTGTCAAGATCGGGATCACCACAGGTGATAAATGGAATAAATGCCTTGCCCTTTGCAAAGGCTTCTTGAATCTTACTCATTGATATCCTCCCCTCTGTAGCGTGCAATGGCTGCACAGTCCTTATCGCCGCGGCCGGAAATAGTGATGACCATGATGTTATCCTTTGAAAGAGTGGGTGCGATCTTCATGGCGTGTGCCACTGCATGGGCACTCTCAATAGCGGGAATAATGCCCTCCGTGCGGGAGAGATATTCAAAGGCGTTCACCGCCTCTTCATCGGTAACGGGAACGTATTCGGCTCTGCCGGTATCGTGAAGCCATGCATGCTCCGGACCGATGCCGGGATAGTCAAGCCCTGCGGAGATGGAGTACACGGGAGCGATCTGACCGTATTTGTCCTGGCAGAAGTAGGACTTCATACCGTGGAAAATGCCGAGCCGTCCGGTGTTGATGGTAGCGGCGGTTTCAAAGGTGTCAATGCCCCTGCCCGCTGCCTCACATCCGATCAGTTTCACATCTTTATCCTCAATGAAATGATAGAAGGTACCCATAGCGTTGCTGCCGCCGCCCACACAGGCCATGACCACATCGGGGAGACGACCTTCTTTTTCCATGATCTGCTGCTTGATCTCGCGGGAGATCACAGACTGGAAATCTCTTACGATGGTAGGGAAAGGATGAGGTCCCATAACGGAACCAAGGCAGTAATGGGTATCATCGATCCTGCTTGTCCACTCTCTCATGGCTTCTGAGACAGCATCCTTTAAGGTTGCGGTTCCTGTCTTGACAGGAATAACGTCAGATCCTAAAAGCTTCATTCTGTAAACATTGAGAGCCTGTCTTTTCGTGTCTTCCTCGCCCATAAAGACCACGCATTCCATGCCAAGCAGTGCGGCAGCAGTCGCGGTAGCCACGCCGTGCTGACCGGCGCCTGTCTCTGCGATCAGCCTTGTCTTGCCCATCTTTTTGGCAAGGAGAGCCTGACCTAACACATTGTTGATCTTGTGGGAACCGGTGTGATTCAAATCCTCACGTTTTAAATAGATCTTTGCGCCGCCTAAATCCTTTGTCATCTTTTCCGCATAATACAGGCGGCTGGGACGTCCCGCATACTCGTTGAACAGAGATGTGAGTTCCCTGTTAAATTCGGGATCGTCCTTATAATGGTTGTAGGCTTCCTCCAGTTCAATAACGGCGTTCATCAATGTCTCCGGAATGTACTGACCGCCGTGAACTCCGAAGCGTCCTTTTGACTGTGACATAAATTACCTCCTTAATTAACGGTTGTTCTTACTGTATGAATAAATGCTTTCATCTTTTCATAATCCTTACTTCCATCTGTCTCCACCCCGGAGCTCACATCCAATGCATAAGGATGTGCCAGTTCTATGGCGGAAGAGGCATTTCCGGGATGTAAGCCGCCGGCCAGGAAAAAGGGTCTGTCTATCTCCCTGATCAGTGACCAGTCAAAGGCTTCCCCCGTGCCGAGTCCGTTGTCCAGCAAAAGATAATCGGAAGGGTAGAAAAGCGCTTTTTCGATATCTTCCTTTGTCCTGATAATAAAGGCCTTGATCACAGGCTTGCTGCAGCGTTCCCGCAGCGTTCGAAGATATGCTTCATCCTCCTGACCGTGAAGCTGGATCATCTGGATGGTTCCGCTTTCGGCCAGTGAAATGACGTGCTCCAGAGGCTCATTGACAAAAACTCCGACAGCCGGAATGGAAGGGTCAAGCAGTTCCCTTAGATGCGCGGCATGAGAAGGGGAAACATACCGCTTTCTGCCCTGCAAAAAGACAAATCCGATATAGTCCGGTTTCAGTTCATTTGCATAGGAAATATCATCTTCTGACTTTAATCCGCAGATCTTTAATTTTGTCATAGAATATCCTTTCCGACATGTGATTGTCAAATTCCTTTAAGCGCATCCAGCATGGCCTTTTTGTCAGGTGCTCTCATCAGTGTTTCGCCGATCAATACTGCATTGACGTTGGCATGACGGAGTACATCAATGTCTGCTGAAGTACGGATACCGCTCTCCGCCACAAAGAGCACGGATTCGGGCACCAGCTTACGCAACCGCTCCGAATTGTGGACGTCCACGGTAAAATCCTTGAGATTTCTGTTGTTCACGCCGATGATGCGGGCGCCTGCACGGATAGCGGAGGCAATCTCCTTCTCGTCGTGGGCTTCCACCAGGGCAGACAAACCAAGCTTGTCGCAGATTTCGATATATTGTTTAATGGTTTCTTCCGGCAGCAGGGCACAGATAAGGAGCACGGCACTTGCACCGAGAAGCTTTGCCTCGTAGATCATATATTCATCCACAGTGAAATCCTTGCGGATACAGGGAATAGAGACTGCCTCTGCAATTTCTTTCAGATAACGGTCACTGCCGAGAAACCACTTGGGCTCTGTCAGCACGGAAATACAGGAGGCACCTGCCGCTTCATAATCCCTTGCGATGGCAAGATAGGGGAAATCCTCTGCGATCAGTCCCTTGGAGGGGGAAGCCTTTTTGCACTCGCAGATAAAGCTGATGTCTCCCTGGCGGAGCGCTTTCTCAAAAGGAAAGCCGGTGTTACAATTCATGGAGAGCGTCTGTTTTTTTATTTCTTCGAGCGGCACCTGCGCTTTGGCAGCTTTCACTCGCTTAGCCGCATATACAGCAATGGTATCAAGAATGGTTGCCATAGGTCAAGTACACCTTTCTTATTGTTTCATTTTTTGTTGCTTTCTGTTTTAAATTCCTCCAGCTTGGCAAGTGCTTTGCCGCTGTCGATCAGTTCTGCTGCCAGCTTCACACCGTCTGCAAGGCTGTCAGCCTTACCGCCGATATAAAGAGCGGCACCGGCATTTAAAAGAACCGCATTTCTCTTGGGGCCTTTTTCACCCTTTAAAATGGCAAGGGTGATCTGTGCGTTTTCTTCCGGTGTTCCGCCCACCAGATCCTCCTTTGTGCAGGAGGTAAAACCAAAATCCTCCGGTTTGATGGTATAGGATTTGTAGTTACCATTGTTCAGCTCACAGACAAAGGTCTCGGAGCTTGCGGAAATCTCGTCCATCTTGTCCATGCCGTAAACCACCATGGCTCTCTTTACGCCAAGGTTGTTAAGGACTCTTGCAAGGGGTTCCACCAGTGCTTTGTTATAAACACCGAGGAGCATCATGGAAGGGGAAGCGGGGTTGGTAAGAGGCCCTAAGATGTTGAAAACAGTACGGATTCCCAGTTCCCTGCGGATGGCCCCTACATATTTCATGGAGGTGTGATATTTCTGTGCAAACAGGAAGCAGATGCCGATGGTGCGAAGGAGATCCGTACATTTTTCAGGCTCCAGATTGATGTTGATACCGAGGGCTTCCAGACAGTCTGCAGCTCCACATTTGGAAGATGCGGCACGGTTTCCGTGCTTGGCTACCTTGACACCGCCTGCGGCAATGACCATGGCAGAGGTGGTGGAAATGTTAAAGCTGTGTGCGCCGTCACCGCCGGTTCCCACAATTTCCAGTACTTCTCCGTCGTGTTCTACCTTTAATGCGTGGGATCTCATGGCAGCAGCACATCCGGCAATTTCATCAATGGTTTCCGCTGTGGTGCTCTTCGTAGATAAAGCAGCCAGAAAAGCTGCGTTCTGTGTAGGAGAAGTCTCTCCGCCCATGATTTCATTCATGACGGCGTATGCTTCGTCATAGGTTAAGTCCTGTTTGTCAACGATTTTTACAATTGCTTCCTTGATCATTTTTCTCATATCCTTTCTTTGATTCTTTGCTTTGAGTTTCCATATTTTAATAGAGAGTTTTCGGGCTTTCTATTTTTTTATCTTAAGAAAATTCTGTAACATGATCTTTCCGTCCGGGGTGAGAATGGATTCCGGGTGGAATTGCAGTCCGTAAACGGGGTTTACGGTGTGCTGCACCGCCATGATCTCGCCGTCCTCCGTTCTTGCCGTTACCTGCAGGCACTCGGGAAGTGTTTCCTCAAGCACTGCCAGTGAGTGATATCTGGCAACGGGAGCCGCCTTAGGACAGCCCGCAAAAATGGGACAGTCGGGTTCAAGCGTTGTGAGAGACTGCTTGCCGTGCATCAGCTCTTTGGCATAGGAAACGGTAGCGCCGTAGGCTTTGCAGATGGACTGGTGGCCGAGACAGACACCCAGGATGGGAAACCGATCCCCAAGCTCTTTTACCACATCAATACAGATACCTGCGTCCTCCGGTCTTCCGGGACCGGGGGAGATGATGATGGATTCCGGCTTCATGGCGGCAATTTCCGAAGGTGTGGCAACGTCATTTCTGATCACCTGTATGTCGGGGTTGATGGAGCCTACCAGTTGAAACAGGTTGTAAGAAAAACTGTCATAATTATCGATCAATAAAATCATTCCGTCACCTCCCCGGCTGCTTTTAATGCATTCACAACAGCTGCCGCTTTGTTTAAACATTCCTGATATTCTTTTTCGGGAACGGAGTCTGCCACGATGCCGGCTCCGCTTCTGATGAACACTTTGCCGTTTTTCTTGTAGGCAATGCGGATGGCAATGCAGGTGTCCAGATTTCCGGTGAAATCAATGTAGCCGATGGCGCCTCCGTAAATACCCCGTTTGTTATTCTCCAGATCGTTGATCAGCTGACATGCCCTGATCTTGGGAGCCCCGGAAAGGGTACCGGCGGGAAGAATGGAATCGATGGCCGAAAGTGCATCCTCATCTTCCCGGATCTCTCCTCTGACTGTGGAGCCGATGTGCATCACGTGGGAATACCGCTCAATGCAATGGTATTTCTCTACCTCCACAGAGCCGAACTTGCTGATCTTTCCGATATCGTTTCGTCCAAGATCCACCAGCATGTTGTGTTCTGCCAGCTCCTTGGGATCTGCAAGAAGCTCTTTTTCCAAAGCCTTGTCTTCCTCCTCGGTTTTACCTCTTGGCCTTGTACCGGCCAGGGGGAAGGTATGGAGAATGCCATCCTCGAGCTTCACCAGTGTTTCCGGGGAGGCACCTGCCACCTCCATGTCACTGCTGGAAAAATAGAACATATAGGGAGAAGGATTTAAGGTTCTCAAAATACGGTAGGTATTTAAGAGACTTCCTTCAAATTCCGCTTCTAGACGGTTGGAGAGAACGATCTGGAAAATATCACCTTCCTTGATGTGATATTTTGCTTTCTCAACCATGGAGCAATATTCTTCTTTGTTGAATAAAGGCTTGAACTCGGAAATACATTTTCCGCCGGGATCCTTTACCGGCGTTCCGTTTTTGATCAGCTCGGCCATCTGCCTCAGCGCAAGGACACCGCGGTTGTATTCGGTATCCAGGTCTTCGAGATAGATATTCACGATCAATATGATCTTCTGTCTGAAGTTATCGAAGGCGATGACCTTGTCAAAAAGCATCAGATCCACATCCTTGAAGCCCTCGGTATCGTTGGCATCAAGGCGAAGGGAGGGTTCCGCATATTTCAGATAATCATAGGAAAAGTACCCTACAAGGCCTCCGGTAAAGGGTGGAAGATAGGAGAACTTGGGACTTTTGTGTTCCGCAACCACCTGCCTTATATATTTGCCGGGATCCTTTGTCTCAAAGGAGAGGGCGCCCACTTTCATCTGTCCGTTCTGACAGGTGATCTCAAGGCTGGGATCATACCCCAAAAAGGTGTAACGGCCCCATTTCTCGTGATCGGAGACAGACTCCAGAAGATAGCAGTGGCTGGAAACATTTTTCAGGATCTTTAACACCTCAATAGGGGTTCTTAAGTCTGATAAAATTTCCATACTTAAGGGTGCCATCTTATACCTATTTTGAGCTTTCAGTTCTTTTAGTGTGTTGATACTGGGTTTTATCATATTGCCTCCTTTATATTGCAGCTTCTTTTGACCTTCTGCTGACGAAAAAAGTCCTTGACAGAATTTAATTTCTGTCAAGGACGAATGATAATCGATCCGCGGTGCCACCTTGATTTACAGCTGTGCTGTACGCTTAACAGGATACCAGCATATCCCCGGCAACTGACGTATGCCTCCACGTTGCAGAATACTAAGCAAATAGAAAACCTGCTTTTCCCTGCACCCTCGGCGGTCCATTTGATGACTTGTTTTCCACCCGTTCTCAGCACGCCGGGCTCTCTGTGGGAGCATCATCACCTTTATCTCCGCTTCAACGGTTTAAAGTGATATTAAATTAATCTCATAATAACGCGGTATTTTTTTGTTGTCAACAAAAAATTTAGTTGAATCCGTATTTCCGTATTTCTTAGCCATATAAGGGCCCGTAGGCCTTGCAGGCTGCGAAGTCTGCGGCTTCCGTATCCTTCGTGCCAAAGCTTCCCCATGCATGGGGACGGAAGATTTTTTCTTCCTCCACATTGTGCATGGCTACGGGAATTCTCAGCATAGATGCCAGGGTAATCAGGTCAGCGCCCACGTGTCCGTGGATGAAGGCGCCGTGGTTGGCACCCCAGTTAGCCATTACACTGTAGACATCGCGGAAGGCTCCTTCTCCTGTGGTTCTCGGGACAAACCAGGTGGTGGGCCAGGTGGGATCCGTTCTCTCATCAAGCTTGTGATGAACTTCCTCAGGGAGAACAATGCTTTTTCCCTCTGCGATCTGAAGCACGGGGCCGACTCCCTCTACCAGATTTACCCTAACCATGGTGAGAGGCATTTCCGCATCTGTCTTAAAATGGGAGGAATAGCCGCCGCCACGAAACTGACAGAGCTCTGCGGGGCACCAGTCGGTGGCATCAAGGCAGGCTTCGATGTCATTTTCCGTCATATCCCACCAGGGATTCATCACGGGGTTGCCATTCTTATCCCTGCTCTTTCCCGTGGCATCCAGACAGGTGGAACCGGAATTGATCAGATGGATAAAGCCTTCCTTTGCGGAGCCCTCCGGCTTCCAGCCGGTGACACGCTCTACTGCTTCCGGGCTCCAGTGGCATCTGACATCGGAAAAACCGCTGGCTTTTCCGGTCAGGAGATTACCGAATACCATAGCAAGACCGTTTAAGTTGTCATTTTCGGTGGCAAATACAAATGGCGGTCTCTTTCCGTCCCAGTCGAAGGTGGAGTTCAAGATCGCCTCGGTGAAGTCGGCGTTTGGTCTGTAATCTGTCCACATACGCTGCCCCTGGAAGCCTGCAAAAAGGGCATTTCTGCCGAGAGATTCCTCCACAAAGCCCATTTCGGCCAGCTTTTCATTGCCCTGCATGATATCCTTTACAATGAGAGTCATCTTAACCACGAACTCCCACTCTTCCTCCTTCTGCTGCCTTGTGTGTGCACGGCTTTCCGGGTTGGGATCATGTCCTTCCCTGCAGTATTTCTTTACCCAGGCGAGGGCCTCCTCAAACTTTTCTTTCTCATAGATACCAAGATCCATTCTTCTTAAGATCTCTGTCATATCCACCCACTCCGGACGCATGCCGAGATACTGAATATAAAACAGGGGATCGAGAAAAGACCCCATGATGCCCATGGAAACGGCACCGATGCCTACATAGGATTTGTTTTTCATCTGTCCCACGACTGCGGCACATCTGGCAAAACGGAGAATCTTTTCCCGCACATCCTCAGGGATTTCCGTTTCCTCCATGTCCTGTACATCTCTTCCGTAAATGGAGTAGCAGGGCAGCTTCATTTGGTTGTGGGCGGCCAATGCAGATGCCAGATAAACGGCACCGGGGCGTTCTGTCCCGTTAAAACCCCAGATGGCTTTCAGCGTGAGGGGATTTAAGTCTATGGTCTCCAGAGGATAGCACCAGCTTGGAGTCACACTTAAAGTCGCCACCACGCCACGTGTTTCAAAGTAAGAGGCACATCTGGCAGCTTCCTCTCCGCCGGCGATACTGCCCGGAAATACAACAACATTCACCGGTGTACCGTCTGCATAAAATACATTTTCTTCAATTAATTTTTTGGCGCTTTCCGCCATTTCGCGCACTTTACCTTCCAGCGCATCCCTGATTCCCATGCGTCTGGAGTCCACAATGGGACGAATGCCGATTGCAGGATAATTTTTCATCACGTTTCTCCTTCTTAATACAACTTTCATACAATCCAAACATCAATATTAGCCGCGAAGTACGCTGGCATAGTCTGAATTGGGACCGCTGAACACGTTCCTAAGGTATGCCACGGAAGCAGCAGCGTCTGCGTCAAGCATTTTGGTGGAGGCACCATTGCTCAGATCGCGCCATACCTTGATATCGCTGCCCACGCCGCCGCCGCTCTTTACAAAGGGCTCCATCACCACATTTTTGTCATAGCCGATGGCGCGGAGAGCGGAACCGATCTGATACCAGGGCATACCTCCCTTGCCAGGGAGGCGTCTGTTGTTTTCTCCTACATGGAAGTGTCCCAGCTTATCGCCGGCAAGCAGAATGGCTTCCATCATATCATCTTCTTCTATATTCATATGGAAGGTATCCAGCATGATCTTCACGGTGGGGACATCCACCTCTTCCACAAACTTCTTTGCCTCCGCACAGGTGTTTAAAAGATAGCCTTCGAAGCGGTTCAATACCTCCAGACAGTATTCCACACCGCACTCTCCGGCAATTTTTCCCACAGTTCTCACGTTGGACACACTTCGCTCCCAGTCCCCTTTCTTGTCGATGGGCTTCGTGTAGTCTACCGGCCAGTAGGAATAAATGCCACCGCCGATGGTGTGGATGTCAAGAAGCTCCAGCTTCTGTAAGATATCGGTGTAGAAGGCTATGGCTCCTTTCACGATGGCGGGATCACTGCTTGCCAGATTTTCCGATGCGCCGGGGCCATAGCCTGCAGTCAGAGTGATGCCGGCATCCTTTGCCATCTGTTTCATGGAAAGCAGCTCTTCCCTGCTGATATTCTTCAGCATGGCGCAGGAAATCTCAAGGACATCAAAGCCAAGGTCTTTCACCTTGGAGATATATTTCTTCTGGTCTACGTTCCATTCCTGCTCCCAATAAGCAAAATAAATTCCATATTTCATAAGTTGTTACCTCCTCTTTATCAGATAAGCTCTATCATCTGGAAGATCTCCAGTTTAGGCAGATGAATTCTCAGGGTATCTCCGTTCACAACTTCACATGGAAGCTCTTTTCCTTCCGGCAGGAGAAGCGCCTTTTTATCAAGCTTCTTTACATCAATGGTGATGTCGTACATGGGAACTACGGGGGATTCCTCCTGCTCATTGATGATGGCAAAATACTGTTTTTCCTCCTTTTCCCAGGATAACACCTCCACAAATTTGGGGGCGTTAGAAGTAAATGCAGGCTCCCTGATGAGAGAACGGATGATGCGCAAAAATACCTGACGGCTCATGTAGGGCTTCGACATCTCGATGGGAGCCGCTGACCAAATGATCCTGTTCTTTCCAGTGTCCTTCAGGATCAGACAGGGCTCGTCCGTATAAACACCGGGCGGGTTGGAATGAATGGCAGCAAAGTCCTCCGTATCTGTCAGGGTATAGGGCAGTGTTCTGGTTGCCAGCACTGTAATTCCGGCAGGATCCGTGATGGTGGCTTCTATCTGCGCCATGGGAATGGTAAGGGGCGTAAGCCGGTCAAAGCCTGTGAGAATATCTGCGCCCTCCTTCGTGGGGCTCATATAGGTGAATTCGTGGCGGGTCCGACCCGTGACCTGAATGCCGATGAGCTTCTGCAGTCTTTCGTTGCCTACAGGACCGCTGATATAGAGGTTGCCGCCCTTATCAAGGAATTTCTCAATTTCATCCATTTCCTCATCCCGGATGGCTGCCACATGGGAAAGGATCAAAACATCTGCCGTTTCCGCTGCAAAATTTTTGGTACCGATGACCTCGAAGGGCACATTGTTTTCCCGTAAAACAGAAGCGGCTGATACCGGTGCGTCCATGTAGTAATCCGGGTGGAAGCTCTTATCCATCATCCCTTCACTCTGTTCAAAAGGATTGTATTTTGCGTGGGATGCAAACCAGATGGATGCGTTGTGCAAAAGATTTCCGTTCACGTACTTTTCATAGGGCTGTGTCTTTGCATAAATGTTCTTCATCAATCCATGATATACCTCAGGAACAATGGAGCCGTCAGGGTTGATGGCGTCCACCAGAAGGAACGCTCCGTTATGTACCAGCGCGGTGATCACATGGAGCAAAAGCTCTTCCTGTGTCTTTGTTGTGGTGTGATATACAAGCTCGGGATCACACCTTGAGGTATGATAGACAAAGGGCAGATTAGGTGACACATTTTTATAGTATTTGTTGATGAAGGTCTGCTGTAAAAAGCCGCCGTAGTAATCGCCGCCGCAGTAATCCACCGCCTCCGTCAGCATTTCAGAGCTGCCGTCGATCCAGCTTCCTGTGATTCGGGAAAACTGATGCTCCACCGTCACATGGGGCTTTACCGCCTTGACACAACCGGTGGCAAAGGCTGCGTACTCAGCCATCCATTCATCTCTTTTATAGACATAAGAAAGCCAGTCTTTATCCTTCCAGTCGATCCTTGTGGGAAGCTCCTTTCCCGTCTCTTTTTTGTACCTTTCCCGGCAGCTGCTGCAGTAGCAGACCTCGGGGAAAAAGGTCATGTCAAGGAACATACCCTCAAAATCATACAGGGTATTCATCTCTGTCAGGGACGCTTTCACATACTCCCGGTATTCCCGATTGTTGGGGCATACGATTCCGTATCTGCCGGTTTTAAAATCGGAGCCGTGGCGGTACTGCCGCATATTTTTCCCTTCTGCCGTCACCACACGCCATGCGGGGTGCTCCTCGTAAGCCCAGTTGTCAAAGATCTGGGAAAAATAAGCAATGACGGCGATATTGTTTGCATGACAGGCCTTGATCATTTCGCCTAAAAAGTCGTAACCCTTAAGACCCCGGTGCATTCTGCCCACTTTTGTGGGATAGTAGCACAGGCCCGTGTGAGGCTTGCCCTTTACCATGGCAGCCTGCACTCCGGCATCCTTAAGTGCCTCCACGTACTCTTCCACATTGATTTTGGAGAGGAATTCGGGATTCCAGTCATCAATGTGCATGTCCATAAGATTTCTTCTGTAATTACCTTCAATCCACATGTTTTTTGCCTTTCCTTGGTTGTGTTTTTTCTTAATTTAATTTTAAGATATGGAAAGAAACAAAACAAGCAAATTCTATGGTATGATGGAAAAAAGAAGGAGGAGCAAAATATGTTGTGTAAAAGGTTTAAAAAGTTGATTGCGGCAGTTCTTGTGACGGCTCTCTTGTGCGGGTGCGGTGCACATGGCGACGGAAATAAAACGGATTCATCGGATGAGCCTGTTACCTCCGAGGCTGCGGAAGCTTCCGGTGAAGCTCCGGAAAAAGAAAAGGAAGAAACGCAGGCATTGGGGAACAGCTCCATGGCAGTGGGAGAGCGTCCTTTTCTGATGGGGGCAGATGCAGGAAGAAAAGAGAGTGATGTGGTGCCCTGCGTGGAGAGGTATACGGTGGAACCGGATCTGAGCAATGTCGACAATCTGTGGCAGTTTTATCTGGAGGAAGGTATGACGGAGAAGCTGTCAGAGAACGGATTTGTGGTCAGCGGCTTTGCCGGGAATGAATTTTTTGAAATCTATGAGACAAACAGATACAACATGGTGCCCAATTTTGTGACAGTGGATTCCATGATGCATACCTATCACCTGTATTTCAGCTATCTGTTAAAAAGTCTGGAAAAGGATTACCTGGCGGAGAGACTCACACAGCTCAGCAGCAGAATGCTTGCGGGCAGTGTTGCCCAGTACGAAAAACTGAAGGGCAGTGAATGGGAAAATGCGGCAAAGCGTAATGTTGCCTTTTTTACGGTAGGGGCAAAGCTTCTTGACAATGGCACGCAGATCCATGAGGCGGTAAAAGACACAGTTTCCTATGAACTGGAACATATCGGGCAGGCAAACGGGATAGACATATGTCAGATCACAGCTGATTTTGAAGATTACTCCCAGTATAAGCCCCGCGGATATTATGAAGGGGATGAAAAGCTGGAAGCTTACTTTAAGGCTATGATGTGGTATGGCAGGATTCATTTTAAGCAGGATAATGAGGAGCTTAACAGAAGTGCCCTTTTGATTACAAAGGCTATGGATGAGGATGCCGAAGGCTACAGCTTATGGGAGTCGATCTATGCCGTGACCTCATTTTTTGCCGGGGCAAGTGACGACTGCGGCGTATGTGAGTATGCGAAGGTGATCAGGGAAGCCTATGGAGACAGCATTGCGGCAGAGGATCTGATTGGAAATGAACAGGCATTTTCCACTTATCTTGATCAGATTTCAAAGCTGCCTGCGCCCTCCATCAATTCCATTCCTATTTGGGATGAGGAGGAGAATGTCATTCCCGGTTTCCGGTTTATGGGGCAGAGATTTACCATTGACGCAACGATCATGCAGCAGCTGATCTACAGCAATGTAAAAGAAAACAGTGCAGGTGATAAGCGCATGCTTCCCGATGTGCTTGATGTGCCTGCCGCCCTTGGTTCTGATAAGGCACTTGAGATCCTGAAAGAGAACGGAGCTACGGACTATGCAGGCTATTCGGAAAATATGGAGAAGCTTAAGGACAGCTTAGCCCGGGCAGATGATACCCTTTGGTCGGCCAGTCTGTATGCCGGCTGGCTGAATACCTTAAGACCACTTCTTAACGAGAAGGGAGAAGGATATCCGCTCTTTATGCAGAGCGAGGAATGGACCAAAAAGGACCTTGAATGTTTCGCCGGAAGCTTCACAGAGCTGAAGCATGATACCGTACTTTATACCAAGCAGGTGATAGCGGAAATGGGCGGCGGAATGGAAGAAGAGCCGGACGATCGGGGATACGTGGAGCCGGAGCCCATAGTCTATAAAAGATTTGCCGATCTGGCGGATAAGACAGCCCGGGGACTTGAAAGCTACGGGATGTTGTCCGATGAAGATAAGGAGAATCTTTCCAGGTTGTCTGCGCTTGCGGATCAGCTGCTCATCATTTCTGAAAAGGAGCTGAGGGATGAGACTTTGACGGAGGCAGAATACGACCTGATCAGGGGCTACGGCGGAAGCATCGAACACTTCTGGTATGAGACCGTGAAGGGTGAAAGTGATGAGGATTTCGTCGCTACCCAGGAATGCCCAGCAGCCATTGTTGTGGATATCGCCACAGATCCGAACGGAACGGTTCTGGAGGCTGCAACCGGAAATCCGTCAACGATTCTTGTGGCGGTAAAGGTTGACGGAAAGCTGAAGCTCGCAAGAGGAAGCGTTTATTCCTTTTATCAGTTTCCCCAGCCTTTGGAGAACAGGCTGACGGATTCGCAGTGGCGCGTTATGATAGGAATTCAGGCGGATGAAAACGGAAATTACAATTATCACACAAAAATTGACAAACCGGAATGGACAGAAAGCTACCGGTTTAAATATGACTGGGAATAGGCCTGTAAAAAGAATAGTCCTACTGATAGCGGCGATCGGCAGCATCGCCGCTGTTTTGTATGCGCTGTGGCAGCAGGGGGTTTTTTTGCCTGGCTGGGTTTTGTGGGAGAACAGGGAATTGTGTGATGCTTCCCTGCAGTATGAAATCCGTTTGAACCGCAAAGCCGTGGCGGTGCAATATGACAATGAAGTCATATGGACTTCATCCGCCGGTGTGAAGGTGCAGGATGTGCTTTCCTGCGATGTGGACGGCGATAAAGAGGATGAACTTGTGCTCCTTTGCTGGAAAAGGGGCAGATATGGAAAAGACAGACCCTTCTGGGTGAAAAAGGATGAAAAAAGCTGGTCCCAGCATCTTTTTGTATATGAATATCAGGGGAGAACAGTAAAACCAAAGTGGATGTCCTCCTATATCGGACAGGATATTGTTACGATTGCGGCGGATAAGAATAAAGCGCCGTTTCACCGGCTTCTTTTCACAGACAGGGAGGGCAAAGTCACCAGCTGGGTGTGGGATTCCTGGGGATTTGTCAAGGAAGATACGGACATATCCTTCGCCGTTTTCGGCGATAATCTCATTCATGAGCCTATCTATCGGTATGGCCTGAACCACGGCGGAGATTTTGACTTTTTATATGAGAATCTGCAGGATGTGATCGCAGAAAGTGATGTGGCGGTGATCAATCAGGAGACACCTCTTGTGGATGATCCTTCGTTGTATGGGGATTACCCGAGGTTTGGAACGCCCGTGCAGGTGGGCGAGGCGATTGCGGATGCAGGGTTTGATGTGGTGACCTGCGCGACCAATCACGCACTGGATCGGGGAGATGAGGGAATTCGGGTGACAAAGGAGTTCTTTGACTTACGGGGCGTGGTCTGTCTTGGCGTACAAACAGAAAATGAGAAGGAATATGAACCTTATGAAATCCTTGTAAGAAATGGCATTCGTTTTGCCATGTTGAATTACACCTATGGAACAAACGGGATCAAAATACCGGAGGAAAATCCTTATATGGTTCATCGTCTTGAGGATGAGGATCAGGTCAGAAGTGATATCGGCAGAGCGAGAGGAGAGGCAGACTGTGTAATTGTCTTTGTCCATTGGGGTACGGAAAATTCCGGGCAGATCGATGATTTTCAGAAAAAATGGGCGCAGGTGTTTCTCAAGTGCAGGGCGGATGTGGTGGTCGGAACGCATCCTCATGTGATGCAGCACTATGAGGTTCTTAAGGGTGATGACGGACACCGGATGCTGATCTATTACTCCATCGGAAATTATATCAGTGCCCAGCCTGAAATATCCTGCATAAAGGGTGGCATGGCAAGCTTTACCGTGTCACTTACGCCGGCGGGATATCAAGTGACGGAATATGATTTGACCCCGCTTACCATCAGGTGGGAAGGGCAAGGCAAGTATACAGTGGAATAGATGCTTGCAATTCTCGTGATCTATGATAGAATAAAAAACTGGTAACGGCGATGAGCCTGCGGTTATGGTACCGGTCCATGATCGGTTTAAAAAGGAACAATGTGAGAATCATTGACAGCTTACTCTGAGGTAAGGCGGATGAGTTATCCCGGTTGCAGCAAACAGCCATTGTGGAGATCATGGGAAGAAATGATCCATGGTGCCATGAGAAGGCGGATAAGTCAGATGAAGCCAAGTCCTAAGACTTGCCATAAACGTAAGAATCTGTTTCTTTGGTAGGAAAGAAAGGAGAGAATATTATGACCAAAAAACAAAAAATTACCCTTGTGTCCGTATTTGCGGCTATTGTTGTGATTGCTGCGGTTTTGGCGGGCGCACTGAATTACCGTGCCACCCAGGCAGGAAGGAAGGAGTTTCAGGTGGAGATTGTTTCCGACAGGGACGGTTTTTCCGAAACCACAGACTGCAAGTCGGATGCGGAGTACCTCGGAGAATTCCTTAGAACCTTTGAGGGATGTGAGTGGCAGGAATCCGAGTATGGCATTTACATCACAGGCTTTGACGGTATGCAGGAGGACATGGATAACCAGTACTGGTGGTGTGTTTCCGTCAACGGGGAGCCAAGCATGACGGGTGCCGATGAGATACCGCTTCAAGATGGAGACGTCTATAACTTCACATTGAAACAGGGGTGGTAAGATGCCGGTTCGCAAGATTACAAGGATAGCACTTTTAAGTGCTATCCTTTATGTGTCTAAAGTGGCTCTGGAATTTCTCCCCAACGTGGAACTGGTTTCCCTGCTCACGGTTTTATATACGCTGGTTTTTGGCAAGGAAGCATTCCTCATTGTCACGGTATTTAATCTGTTTGAACTGATACAGTGGGGGTTCGGCACCTGGTGGGTATCCTACCTCTATGTCTGGCCGCTCCTTGTTTTGATCACACTGTTGCTCAAAAGGGTCATCAAAGAAGAATTTCTGATCTGGAGTGTCGTATCAGGCCTGTTTGGACTTATTTTCGGCAGTCTGTTTGCAATTGTTTATCTCCCTGTAGATCCCGCTTATGCACTGGCTTATTGGATCAGCGGGCTGCCATGGGATGTCTGGCATGGCGTGTGCAACTTCGTGCTAATGCTGGTGATCGGAAAGCCGCTGTATTTGCTGCTTAAGAAAGTGAGAACGACTGCCTGAAAGTGAGAACGTTTGTCTGAAAGCGAGAACGTTAGCCTGAAAGCGAGAACGTTAGCCTGAAGAAGTGAATTTACCCTTAAGAATTTCCATGGAGGGTACCACAGCCTCTGCGCGCTTCCTATACCCTCGTTATATTGCTCCAAAGCTTATCGCAGCTGTGGAAAGCTACTTCCGAGGGTACAGCAAGCACTTTTCCGGCTTCCATACCCTCCATGAGCGGTTTCACAGCGCGAAATGTTTCTGGAAAGCTACTTCCGAGGGTACAGCGAGCGCTTTTCCGGCTTCCATACCCTCCATGAGCGGTTTCACAGCGTAAAATGTTTCTGAAAAGCAGTTTCCGAGGGTACAGCGAGCACTTTTCCGGCTTCCATACCCTCCGTGAGCGGTTACGCAGCATGAAATAATTGCGTTCTGAATGACCACATGCTACAATTTTTTCACAAAAGCCGGATTGAAGAGGTAGAGATATGGTTTCCATTAAAGAACTGGCACAGCGTTGCGGGGTATCTGTGGCTACTGTCAGCAAGGCACTGAATGATAAAAGTGATATCGGAGAAGAAACGAAAAAGAGGATACGTGAGATTGCGGATGAAATGGGATATTTTCCAAATGCTTCGGCAAGGACACTCCGGTCGAAGAGAAGCTACAGTATAGGTGTTTTGTTCGGCGGAGACAGAGGAACGGCTCTGACGGATGAATTTTTCCCGAAGGTACTCAATGCTTTCAAGCTTGCAGTGGAAAAGCGGGGCTATGAAATCATTTTCATCAATAAGGAAGTGGGAAGTCACACCATGACCTATCTGGAACATTGCAGATACCGGGGAGTGGACGGTGTGGTTCTGGCATATACATATTATCGGGATCCGGAAGTCATAGAACTGATCAGGAGTGAACTGCCTGTTGTGACGGTTGACAGGATTTTTGAAGAAAAGACATCCGTCTGTTTTGACTATGAAAAGGGAATCCGCGATCTTGTCACCTATATTTACGAAAAGGGACACCGCAAGATTGCTTATATTCATGGAGAAAATTCCAAAATCACGACAAAGCGTGTTGACAGTTTTTATGAGACGATGAAGCACCTTGGACTTTCTGTTCCGGATACTTATGTGAGAGAAGGCGGATATCTGGATTTTCGGAAAGCGGGGCAATTGACAAAGGCGCTTCTTGACCTTCCTGATCCGCCAACCTGCATTATTTATCCCAACGATTTCTCCGCACTTGGTGGAATAGGTGCCATCCATGATCGAAAGCTTACGATTCCGGAGGATATTTCTATTGCAGGATACGACGGAATACCACTTGCGAAGGCAATGTCTCCCGAACTGACTACCCTTAAGCAGGATTCGGAGAAGATGGGGGAAGCCATTGCAGAGAGAATCACAGCATTGATAGAAAACCCGGGAAAAGAACCGATCAAGAGGATCATGATATCGGGAAAAGTATCCTGTGGAAATTCGGTTAAGAATAGGAATCGGGGATAGATTTTAGCTTAACTTTAGTATACAATAAATAAGACATTATTCATTACGACAAGATATGAGGAGTAAAAGCAGATGAAAATTGTGATATTGGAGAGAAACAGCGTGGGAACCGATGTCTCGGTGGATTCCATCTCGGAATATGGCGAAACTACTGTCTATCGCAATACTACCGCAGAGGACGTGGCAGAGAGAATAAAGGATGCGCAGATCATTGTCGCAAACAAAGTGCCTTTAAATGAAAGCACTTTAAAGGATGCAAAGGACGTGAAGCTGATCTGTGAATTTGCCACCGGTTATGATAATGTGGACCTTAACTATTGCAAGAGCAGAGGGATCAAAGTAGCCAACGTGGTAAACTACTCCACGGATGCCGTGGCACAGCACACGTTTGCAATGTGTCTCTATATCCTGGAAAAGCTTCGCCACTATGATGAATATGTAAAGTCCGGCGAATATGCGGCGCAGGACCGTTTTTCCAACTTTGATCTTCCTTATACGGAGCTTGCCGGAAAGACCTGGGGAATCATCGGCATGGGGAATATCGGTAAAAAGGTGGCAGAGATTGCGAAAGCCTTCGGATGCCGTGTTATTTTCTATTCCGTAACGGGCAGGAGCAGTTGCACTGAGTATGAGAGAGTGGATTTTGACACCTTATTAAAAGAATCTGACTTCTTATCTCTTCACTGTCCGTTAAGTGATATTACCAGAAATCTGATCAATCTTGATGCTCTGAAAAAGATGAAAAAGACAGCAATCCTGCTTAATGTGGCAAGAGGACCTGTTGTGAATGATGAGGATCTTTACACCGCTTTGACCGAAAACTATATTTTAGGAGCAGGTCTTGATGTGACAGGTACGGAGCCTATGAAGGACAGCAACCCATTAAGCAGAATCAAGGACAGCAACAGGCTGATCATCACTCCTCACATGGCATGGGCAAGCATAGAAGCGAGAACCAGGTGCGTTTCAGAAACCTGTAAAAATATTGAAGCCTTTTTAAAGGGCGAAGACAGAAATGTTGTCAGTAAGTAAAGGAGAACCTTATGGGAATTGTATTAAAGAACATTCTTGCCATTCTTCCGGGGAAGGAAAAAGACGAGGTTAAAGAGACCAGTATTTATATTGAAGGTAACAAGATTGCTGCAGTGGGGCAGGAGCCTGCAGGCTTTCAGACGGACAAGGTGATAGACGGCAAAGATAAGCTTGTAATCCCGGGTTTCGTCAATTGCCATACCCACTCCTATATGGCATTTATGCGAAATGTGGCGGATGACCTGTCTTTTATGGACTGGCTGTTTGGAACCATTGATCCCATCGAGCAGAAGATGACGGATGAGGACACCTACTGGGGTGCCTGCCTTGCTATCATCGAAATGATGAAGAGCGGAACCACCTGCTTTAACGATATGCAGATGAATATTCACATGACTACAAGGGCTGTGAAGGAATCCGGTATGAGAGCCGTGATCTGCAGAGGACTTGTAGGCAGTGGCAATGATGAGGCAGGTCAGATGAGGCTTAAGCAGGCTTACGAGGAAAGAGATGCGGCCAGAGATTGTGACAGGCTGACTTTTATGCTGGGACCTCATGCACCTTATACCTGTGATGACGGTTTTATGAGGATCGTATCTGAGGAAGCAAAGAAGAATCATATGGGTATTCATGTACATCTTTCCGAAAGCGAAAGTGAAATAGAGCAGATTCAGGAAAAATACGGTTGTACGCCCATTGAGATGGCTGAGAAGAACGGGCTTTTCGATGTGCCCGCCATCGCTGCCCACTGTGTGCAGGTGACAGACCATGATATCGATATTTTAAAGGAAAAAGGAGTCAGTGTAGTCACCAATCCTGCCAGCAACATGAAGCTCGGAAACGGCTTTGCCCCTGTTGCCAAGATGCTGGAAAAGGGCGTCAATGTGTGCCTCGGTACAGACGGTGCAGCGTCCAACAACAGTCTTAATATGTTCCATGAGCTGAACCTTTTGACCCTCATCCACAAGGGAGTAAATAAAACGCCTCAATGTGTCAGCGCAAGAGAGGGATTCCGGATTGCTACCATCAACGGTGCAAAGGCACTGGGACTTGAAAAGGAGATCGGATCCATCGAAGCAGGCAAAAAAGCTGACCTGGCAATCCTGAACCTGAATGTGCCTTCCCTGACCCCCAGAAATAACCTGATAGCCGGTCTTTCCTATTCCGTAAACGGTTCCGAGGTAGAGACCGTGATTATTGACGGTAAAATTACCATGGAAGACAGAAAGATATTGACCATGGATGAGGAATTAGTGTATAAAAAGGTTAATGAGATCATAACCCGTATGGGTCTTGACAAAAAGGAGTATTGAAATGAGTAGTGAAATCAGAGACATTCATTTAGCCGAATCCGGTGCACGTAAGATTGAATGGGTGAGGCGCAACTGTGACCTTCTCCGCACTTTGGAAGAAGAGTTTTCTAAGACAAAGCCTTTTGCAGGCAAGAAAATTGCCCTTTCCGTCCATCTGGAGGCTAAGACAGCTTATCTTTGCAAGGTGCTGAAGGCAGGCGGAGCGGAGATGTATGTAACCGGCTCCAACCCTCTTTCTACCCAGGATGATGTGGCAGCAGCCCTTGTGGCAGACGGACTGGAAGTCCATGCATGGTATGGCAGTACGCCGGAAGAATATGACATGCATATCCGTCATACGCTGGAAGCCGGTCCCAATATCATCATCGATGACGGCGGCGATCTGGTAAACATGATCCACAGCCATATGCCGGAGCTGATCCCTAATATTATCGGCGGCTGTGAAGAGACCACCACAGGCATCATCCGCCTGGAGGCTATGAATAAGGCGGGGGAACTTAAATTCCCCATGGTTCGTGTAAACAACGCTGACTGCAAGCATTTATTTGATAACAGATACGGGACAGGTCAGTCTGTATGGGATGGCATCAACAGAACCACCAATCTGATCGTGGCTGGCAAGATTGTAGTTGTGGCAGGTTACGGCTGGTGCGGCAAGGGTACTGCCATGAGAGCAAAAGGACTTGGCGCAAGAGTTATCGTGACGGAAATCGATCCCATCAAGGCGATTGAGGCTGTTATGGATGGATTTGACGTAATGCCTATGCATGAGGCTGCGAAGGTAGGTGACTTCTTTGTGACGGTTACAGGCTGTGATAAGGTCATTGATGAGGAGGATTTTGCCGTACTCAAGGATGGTGCCATCCTTTGTAATGCAGGTCATTTCGACTGTGAGATCGATATGGCCAGACTCCGTGAGATCGCAGTGGAAACCAAGGAAATGAGAAAGAATATTATGGGATATAAGCTTCCTACCGGTCAGTGGATCTTTGTTCTCGGAGAGGGCAGACTGGTAAATCTGGCAGCAGGTGACGGACATCCCGCAGAGATCATGGATATGAGCTTTGCAATCCAGGCTCTTTCTGCAAAGTATCTGGTGGAGCACGGCAGTGAATTGAAAGAGAAGCTGATTGACGTGCCCAGAGAAGTGGATAAGGATGTAGCAAGGCGTAAGCTTGCATTTCTCGGTAAGGAAATTGATGTTCTGACTCCTGAGCAGGAGAAATATCTGAACAGCTATGCGTTAGATTAATAGAGAAATTAA
Organism: Lachnospiraceae bacterium; assembly: GCA_017622575.1. Taxonomy (GTDB): domain Bacteria; phylum Bacillota; class Clostridia; order Lachnospirales; family Lachnospiraceae; genus Suilimivivens. The sequence continues at coordinate 33,169 of JAGAQU010000056.1, read as the reverse complement.
GTAGTTTCAGAAGAGATGCATTGAGTTTTTTCAGTGCATCTCTTTATAGCAATATGAAAATTCCTGAAGCGATAAAGATATTTTGAAAGGTTTTGTATGAAAATGAAAATATACCTGATGAGACACGGAGAAACCGATTATAACAAAAACAAAATGATACAGGGACAGTGTGATATTGAACTGAATGAATACGGAAGAGAGCTGGCAAGGATCACTGCAGAGGGACTTAAAGAGGTTCCTTTTGATGTTGTCTATACATCTCCGTTAATCAGGGCAAAGGAAACGGCGCAGATTGTGATCGGTGACAGAAAGGTTTTATGGATTGAGGAACCGAGAATACAGGAAATATGCTTTGGGGAATACGAGGGAAAGCATTGTGGAAGGAAAAACTTTGACGTGCCGGATAAGACTTTCTTAAATTTCTTTTTTGACACTGCAAATTACCGTACACCGCCCGGAGGGGAAAGCTTTGCGGATATTATAAAAAGAACAGGGGAGTTCCTGACAGAGCTGCTTCACAAGGAAGAGTATGCAGATAAAACAATCCTGATTTCTACCCACGGCTGTGCCCTGAAAGCAATATTGGCAAATATCAAGCATCCGTCCATTGAGAACTTCTGGGGAGATGGGGTGCACAAAAACTGTGCGGTTACGATATTGGAGGCAAAAGATAATAAAATAGAGATATTGGAAGAGGGGAAATTGTTTTATCAATGAGCCGGACAGCAGTACAAACAGAAAACAGGAACCGGCGCTATGCTTTGATCGACAGTATTCGCGGAATTACACTGCTTAGTATGATCTGCTATCATGGTATATGGGATCTGGTTTATATTTATGGTTTGAAATGGAGCTGGTACAAAGGATCGGCTGCCTATATCTGGCAGCAGAGTATTTGCTGGACTTTTATTTTTCTTTCGGGATTTTGCTGGCCTCTTGGAAAGAAGCCGGTTAAAAGAGGATTGCTGGTTCTGGGAGGCAGCGTGCTTGTAACGACAGTGACTTGTCTGATCATGCCGGAGAGCAGGGTTATCTTTGGGGTACTTAGTCTGATCGGTTCCTGTATGCTTCTAATGATACCCCTTAATAAACTGCTGAAAATGATACCCTCTGAAGCGGGGAGCTTTTTCAGTCTGTTATTGTTTGTATTGACAAGAAATATCAACCGGGGATTTCTTGGCTTTGAAGCCTTTAATCTGATAAAACTTCCCGGGGAATGGTATCGGGGAATGGTAGCAACTTATCTTGGATTTACGGCACCAGATTTCTTTTCAACAGATTATTTCTCTCTGTTTCCCTGGCTGTTTTTGTTCATCGGAGGATACTACCTGAGCCATATCTTTATAAAAAGAAATCTTTTCAATATTTCTCTTTTTCAATGGAATTTTGCTCCCTTTAGTATTCCCGGCAGATATTCTTTCTGGATTTATCTGCTTCATCAGCCGGTGTTGTATCTGGCGTGTTTTTGTATTTTTCAGTTACTATAGTTGATTCAGAAAGGAATAGATTGATATGAGCGAAGCGATCGTAACACTGAAAAAGGGAGAAGGCCGCACCATCAAAGCGGGCGGCATGTGGATTTTTGACAATGAGATTGAAAGCATCTTGGGCTCTTTCACTGACGGTGATATCGTGGTGACCCATGATTTTGACGGATATCCTATGGGTAAGGGCTTTATCAACCGGAACTCCAAGATAGAAGTGAGGCTGCTGACCCGGAACAGTAAGCAGGAGATAGACAGAGAGTTTCTAAGGCAGCGTGTAAAGGATGCCTGGGAATACAGAAAAAAGACAGTAGATATATCGAGTTGCCGAGTGATCTTCGGAGAAGCAGATTTCCTTCCGGGACTGGTAATTGACAAGTTTTCAGATGTACTGGTAGTGGAGTCACTGGCTCTTGGCATTGACAGATTTAAGCTTCAGATCATTGATCTTTTAAAGGAGATATTGTCTGAGGATGGCATTACAACAAAGGGTGTCTACGAGAGAAGTGATGCCAAAGTGCGTTTGAATGAAGGCATGGAGCGCATCAAAGGCTTTATCGGAGAAGAATTTGACACCAATGTGGAGATCACGGAAAACGGTGTCAAATATATTGTCGATGTCAAGGATGGTCAGAAGACGGGATTTTTCCTTGATCAGAAATATAACAGGCTCGCAATTCAGAAGCTCTGTAAAGGTGCGAGAGTACTTGACTGCTTTACCCATACAGGTTCCTTTGCACTCAATGCGGGGATTGCCGGCGCAAGGGAAGTAATTGGTGTAGATGCCTCACAGCTTGCCGTAGATCAGGCAACGGAGAATGCGAAGCTGAACAGCCTTGAGAATGTGGTTTCCTTCCGGTGCGAAGATGTATTTGAACTGTTACCAAAACTGGAAGCGGAGGGTGAGAAATTTGATGTGGTGATTCTCGATCCTCCTGCCTTTACCAAATCACGCAGTTCTATCAAAAATGCCATCAAAGGCTACCGGGAAATCAACTTAAGAGCCATGAAGCTGGTAAAGAACGGTGGATTTTTGGCTACCTGTTCCTGCTCCCATTTTATGTCCTACGACCTGTTTACGGAAACCATCAATCAGGCGGCGAGGAATGTTCACAGGAGGCTTCGTCAGGTGGAATTCAGAACCCAGGCTCCCGATCATCCCATTCTCTGGGCAGCGGATGAGTCTTACTATTTGAAGTTTTACATTTTTCAGGTTTGCGAGGAGAAATAATAGAATTCGACACCTTAAAATGTAAAAGCGGAAAACAGTTGAATATATGGCGATCTTAATGGTATACTGGCAAATGAGACTTCTTATTCAATTGTCCAAAAGGAGATTACCATGATACTGGATGTGATAGCCGATACATTAATAGATGCCATTAAGCTTCTTCCTTTTCTCTTTGTGACCTATCTTGTGATGGAGTATATTGAGCATAAGGCAGGTGACAGAGCAGAGGAGATGGTTCAGAAAGCCGGGAAATTCGGTCCCCTGATCGGAAGTGTGCTTGGTGTTTTCCCTCAATGCGGGTTTTCAGCAGCAGCTTCTAACCTTTATGCGGGAAGGATCATTACGCTGGGAACACTGATCTCTATTTTCCTGTCAACCTCTGATGAAATGCTGCCGATCTTTATTTCCGAGCAGGTTCCTGTCATGACCGTTTTAAAGATTTTGGGTGTGAAAGTGATCATTGGTATGGCAGCAGGCTTTCTTATAGATCTTGTGATCAGGAAAAAGCAGCATGGGGAAGCAGAACACGAGCATTTGAAAATAGAGGAAATGTGTCACCATCAACACTGTCATTGTGCGGAAGGAAAGATTTTGAAATCCGCATTCAGTCATACCATGCAGATATTGTTTTTTATTGTTATTGTTTCCTTTGTGCTCAATCTTCTCATTGGAATCATAGGAGAAGAAAGCCTTTCCGGAATCTTATCAGGGAAACAGGTGTTAGGTCCTGTGCTTGCCGGACTTGTTGGGCTCATCCCAAACTGTGCGGCCTCTGTGGTACTGACACAGCTCTATCTGGAGGGTATGCTGAACGCCGGTTCCATGATTGCAGGACTCCTTGTGGGAGCGGGCGTGGGACTTCTTGTTTTGTTCCGGGTAAACGATAATGTAAAAGAAAATTTCAAGATCACGTTGATGCTATATGTAATAGGTGTGATTTCGGGAATCATAATAGAAACAGCCGGTCTTATATTTTAGACCGGCTGTTTCTGTTAAAGGGGGATAGGAATTAATTGCTGCAAATTGCAGCAGAAGTAAAACATAATTATATCTGCAAATTCTTAAGTCTGTAAAATTCACCCTTCAGATCAAGTAATTCATCATAGGTGCCGAATTCTTCAATCCCGCCATTTCCGACAACGGCAATCTTATCCGCATCGCGAATGGTCGAGAGTCTGTGTGCAACGATCAAAGTAGTACGATCCTGCACCAGATTATGGATTGCATCCTGTATTTTCTTTTCAGAGATAGTGTCAAGAGCAGAAGTAGCCTCGTCCAGAATCAGGATTCTGGGATCTCTGATAAAGGCTCTTGCGATAGAAATACGCTGTCTTTGTCCACCGGACAAGTTGCTGCCGTGTTCTGTAATCATGGTATCAAGCCCCTCCGGAAGAGCCGCGATCACATCCTCCAGATTAGCGGCTTTGACTACTTTATAAAGCATTTCCTCTGAGATATTGTCCATGCCGTAAGTAATGTTTTCGCGGATGGTGCCGGAGAAAAGGATGGATTGCTGTGGAACTACCGCAATATGAGAGCGATAGCTCTGCAAATTTAAAGAGTTTAAATCCATATCATCAATTAAAACCCTGCCGGAATTGGCCTTGATAAAGCCGATCACCATATTTAAGATGGTGGTTTTACCGGCTCCTGAGCTTCCCACAAAGGCTACGGTTTCACCGGCTTTGATCTGTAAGCTTAAATCCTTAAGCACCGGTGCCTCTGCATCGGGATACTGAAAGGTGACATGATCGAAGGTAATATTACCTGTGATAGTTTTCACTTTTCTTTTATTTTTATTATCTTCCACATCATGACAAAGAAGAATGTCACCGATGGAATCCACAGATTCAAGGCCTTTTGAAATGGTGGGCAGCAGTGTAATCACATTGGAAACCTGGTTTACAATACTGGAAAAATAGGTCTGATACATGACAACCTCTCCCACGGAAATCCTGCCTTTTGCGGCGAGATAGCCGGTAAAAGCAAGGCAGATCACCTGAAACAGCTGGAAGGCAACCCAGCTGATAGAGGAAAAATAAGTCTGAATCATATCAAGCTTTAAGCCTTTTTCCGCTACATTTCCAAGCTGATGATCCATCTTTTGTGTTTCCTGTCTTTCCAAAGCGTGGGCTCTGGTAACAGGAATCAGCTCTACCATCTCCATCACTTTGACGGAGGTCTCCTCCATCTCTTTACGAAAATCGGCATTGTACCTTTTGATCTTGCTTCTGAAAGTGACCATCAGGCACACTGCAACGGGAATGGTGGCAAGGAAGAAAAGAAACACAGTAAGGCTTTTAAAAATTACGACACCAAATGCCACTACAACATTCAAGAGAATACTTAAAACAGTAATGAATATCTGTGAGGAAAGTGTTTCAATCTGTTCCACATCACGCATGATCTTTGACTGCAGACGGCCTGACTGCATTTCATTATGATAGGTGATGGACAGTTGCTGGAGTTTCCTTACCAGAGAGCTTCGAAGGCCTCTTTCCACATTTCGAACGGTTTTCGCATATAGCCAGGTATGGATGTAATTCGTAAAAATATTCTGTATAACAAAAAATGACATGATCAATGCATTGATCAAAATAATTGTGCCTGCATGATCGGGTCTTTCCGTGGCAACATTAATAATATTGGAAGTAACGATAGGCAGTACCCATACCGGGGAGTGCTTGATGGCAAAAAACAAAATAGAGAAAAACAGTTTCAGGTAGTGACCTTTGTAAATTCCTATCAATGTTTTGAGACTGCTTCCCTCATTTCTTCTGAAGGTTTCAAGCAATGCTTTTTCGGAAGCATCCAGGTCAATATCTTCTGTTTGTGTAAAAGCTTTCATAATAATGACCTCGAAGATATGACAAAACGTTAAAACATGTCATAATATTTTTTTACAACAGCCTGGGCAGGCTTTTCAAAGATATCGTAGCCGCCGTGTGTTGCTGCCTTGCAGGCCGGATATTGTTTCCATGCCCAGTCCCAAAGGCAGAAACCTTCCACCCAGGGACGCTTTTTGCATGCTTCAAACATAGCGGTATACCAGTCCGCCTGTTCTTTTAAATTGATGTTGCCGCGAAGAGACCAGTTATTAGGTTCCAAGGATGATCCTTCTGTGGACATACATCCGCATTCGGCAAAAAAGAAAGGCTTGTTGTATTTTTTTACCACGGCCTCAATGCGGTCCAGCTGCTGTTCCCAATTGTTCAGAGGATAATAACCGCTTGAGGAGATGATATCCACGCAATCCCACCAAGTAATATTGTCCTCCTGGTATTTGTCTGTATTATAGGAGACAGGACCGGAATAAACAGATTTAATGTCGGAGATAAGCTTTCTCCACTCAGCCTCGCGTCTTTCACTCATAACCATTTCGCAGCCGGCAAGGAACATTTCACAGTCTGTCTTTTCGGCAATAGCTGCATAGTGCAATTGAAAATCCGTGTAAGCGGCAAACCAGTTACTCCATTTGGGCTCACAGGGTACATCTTTATCAAAGAAATTGATATGTGCTCTCCAGGTTCCGTTTTTGCAGTTGACGGTGGGCTTCAGTGCGACGCGAAGTTCCAGATCATGTGCAAAATGAATCATGGAGATCAACTCTTCATCGGATACAGTGGCCTCGGAAGTATAAGAAATCTCTTGTGACTGAGGGGTTTTCTGCAATCCGTTCGGCACCAGTGTGATAAAATCAGCACCCGTATTTTCTTTTAACCGGCAGAGACTTTCCCGGGCTTCCTTTGTTTCAAAGCTTCCTTTATGGGGAAAAGCTGCAAATGTGACACCTTTTATGAATTGCATACATTATACTCCTTTCCGTGATCAATTTATAATGATTATATTTTATAAAAACTATAGCACTCTTACCGTTTATCCGCTATAATATAGCCGTATAAAAATTGTAAAAATCTATTTGAACAGGAAGAAAAAGTAAGGTGTTATTATGCAATACTTATTTGAATACAGTGATACTTTAAACTCACCATATGAAGCTTTTTTGTATGATACATCCATCATGGGTTTCCCAATCAGACCTCATTGGCACTATTTTATGGAGATTATTTACATGAAAGAGGGAACAGGGCTGATAGAGTGTGACGGGAAAAGCTATGTCGTTGAGCCTGGTGATATGATCCTCTTCCATCCGGAGGCGGTACATTCTATTTATACAGCAACAAATGTGCCGTTAAAATATAGCGTGTTGAAATTTGATGTCAATAAGCTCTATACGGAAAACAGCTATGCACCCAAAATACGTGCTATTTTGAGCAGCGCCAGAAAAAATGAGGCTGCTTCCATCTATTTTAAGGAAGAAGAAATCGAAGATATCGCGGTAGAAGATATTTTTGAGGAATGCCGAAAAGAACTGGATAAGAGAGATTATGGTTATGATATTGTTGTTCATAATAAGATCTGTTATCTTTTGGTGCGTCTGATCAGAAAATGGAGAGAAAAGGGATTTGATACTGACAAAGCTTCGGAGTATGCAAAGGAAACCGATTCCATTCATGCCATTACGGAATATATAGACAACCATGTGGGAGAACCTATTCGAGTAGAAGAACTTGCTGATATGTGCAATATGAGCTATTCTTACTTTGCAAAAAATTTCAAGCAGTACTATGGTCGTTCCTGCAAGGAATATATTGAATTCATCAGAGTCAGCAAGGTGGAAGATATGCTGCTCTTTACAGATTTTGACTTAAGCTATATCAGTCAGGAAACAGGATTTTCGGACAGCAGTCATCTGATCAAGATTTTTCGGAAATGGAAAGGGGTAACACCGAAGCAGTTTAAAATGCAGCATGCGAAAAAAGATAAAGAATAAAAAAGAAAAGCACCATCCCCAAGGCTCTTATGTCCTCAAAAATGGTACTCATAAGTGCACCGCCAGGGGCTCGAACCCTGGACACCCTGATTAAGAGTCAGGTGCTCTACCAACTGAGCTAGCGGTGCATTTCTTTTGTTAAAAACGTGCATCATTTGCAACGCAAGTGTTATTATAGTATAATGCATTTTGAAATGCAAGCATTTTTTAAAAAAATTTTAAGAATGTTTTTCCGTGTAGTTTTTTTCAGAACTATTAAGGCAGACAACAGGAGGAAACACTGTGATATTTGACACTCATGCACATTATGATGATGAGGCATTTGACGAAGACAGAAAAGAATTACTCTTAAATATGACAGAGAATGGAATTGGCACCATAGTAAATGTTGGTGCCGATATGGAAAGCTCTAAAAAATCCCTTACCCTCTCAGAGGAATATCCTTTTATCTATGCAGCTCTCGGCGTACATCCTTCCGGAACGAAAGAACTGAATGAAGACCATATGAAATGGCTGAAAAAAACAGCCTTTTCCCATTCCGTTCAAAATGGCGGTAAGGTGGCGGCAATTGGAGAAATCGGACTTGATTATTATTGGAATGATGAGGAGCAGCCGGACAAAGAGATACAGAAAGAGTGGTTTGAAAGACAGATCGTGGTTGCCAAAGAGGTGAAGCTTCCTATCATCATTCATTCCAGAGAGGCGGCAAAGGATACCTATGAGATCATGAAAGCACAGCAGGCGGGAGAAAACGGAGGTATTGTTCACTGTTATTCCTATTCAAGGGAACTTGCCGGAGATTTTCTGGATATGGGATTTTCTTTCGGAATCGGCGGCGTACTCACCTTTAAGAATTCCAGAAAGCTGAAGGAAGTGGTAGAATATCTGCCGATGGACAGTATTCTGTTGGAAACAGATTGCCCATATCTTGCACCTGTTCCAAACAGGGGAAAGAGAAACAGTTCCTTAAATCTTCCCTATGTGGTACAGGCAATCAGTGAGATCAAAAAAGTAGAGCCGGAGCGGGTCATTGAGATTACGGAAAAAAATGCCAGAAAGCTGTTTCGCATATAAAAGGAGAAAGAAATGCCTACACTCGGAAATCCTAAGGGAACCATAGAAATTTTAAAAAAATACAATTTTAATTTTCAAAAACGTTTTGGACAGAATTTTCTGATCGACAGTAATATCCTTGCGAAGATCGTAGAGTCTGCGGAGGTCACGAAGGAGGATTTTGTGCTGGAAATCGGTCCGGGAATCGGAACCATGACCCAGTATCTGGCAGAAAGCGCCAGAGAAGTGGTTGCTGTAGAGATAGATAAGTCACTGATCCCCATCCTTGGCGATACCTTATCTTCTTACGACAATGTTACCGTAATTAATGAAGATATTTTGAAAGTAGATATAGAAAGGCTGGTACAGGAAAAAAATCAGGGAAAACCCATCAAAGTAGTGGCAAATCTTCCTTACTACATTACAACGCCTATTATTATGGGACTTTTTGAGAGTCATGTTCCTTTGAAGAGTATTACTATTATGGTACAGAAAGAAGTGGCGGACAGAATGCAGGTGGGACCCGGAACCAAGGATTACGGAGCTCTGTCACTTGCAGTGCAGTATTATGCCAGACCGGAGGTTATCGCTTATGTTTCCCCGGCCTGTTTTATTCCGAAACCTAATGTGGGAAGTGCTGTGATCAGACTGGACAGATATGAAAAACCCCCGGTGGAGACGGAGGATGAGGCATTTCTGTTTGCAGTCATAAAGGCAGCTTTTAATCAGAGAAGGAAAACTCTTGCAAATGGTCTTGCCAATGCCAGAGAACTTGGAATTACGCGGCAGCAGGCAGAGGAGGCACTTTTGCAGATGGAGTTAAGTCCATCTATCAGAGGGGAAGCTCTGACCCTTCGGGAATTTGCTGACTTAAGCAATATTTTATACAGAAAAATCAAATGATTTTGAATGGTTTTTTGCTATGATGTTTTTGACATAAGCATGACCTTATGGTACACTTAAAAAATGAAAAATAGGGATATTATTTTTTGATTTCAGAAAAATATTATGAGGTGAGCACCTTGGATAAATACGAATATAAAGTACGCGCAGATGAAATTAAATCATTGATCGCGGAAGGCGATTATGCGGAAGCAGTCAAGATAGCTGACACCATAGACTGGCGCAGAGTCAAAAGTGTCATGATGTTATGCACCATCAGTGACTTATATAAGATTAACAGAAGATATGAGGACAGCAGGGATATTCTTCTTCTTGCTTATGAAAAGCATACAGGAGGACGAGCGATCGTATACTCTTTATGTGAGCTTTCCATTAAACTGGAAGAATATGTGCAGGCCATTGAATATTATAAGGAATTTGTACAGCTTGCACCGAAGGATTCCGGAAGGTATGTGCTTCAATATAAGTTATATGAAGCGCAGGAGGTAAGTCTGGAAGAACGAATTGCGGTTCTTGAGGAATTTAAGAAAAAGGACTATCGCGAGAAGTGGGCTTATGAGCTTGCTTATTTATATCACAGAGTAGGGCTGGAATCCAAGTGCGTGGAAGAGTGCGATGAGATGTTTCTGTGGTTCGGGGACGGACGTTATGTCCTCAAGGCATTGGAACTGAAGCAGCTTCATCAGCCACTGACAGAGGAACAGCAGCAGAAATATGAACAGATGAAGCATACCGGTGGAATCATTGAGGCCGATATTGTGACGGAAGGAAAAGCAATCAGGGAAGAAGCGGAAAAGGAAACTGAGGACGAAGAGGATGATGAATTCAGCAAAGCGCAGAATGTTCTGACTGATCCTACTCAGGAACTTCCGGGCAAAGAACTTGACGATATTCAGGTGAAAACCGTTGATGTCAGTCAGTATAACACCATCAATCTCCAGAGAGAGCTTGCAGAAAGCATGAAGGAGTTTCTGAATGATCAGCCCGTAGAACAGATACAGGAAGACGAAGAGGAACAGGAGGCAGAAGAGGCTTCTTCTTCTGTCGAAGAGGCAGCTCCGGAAGAGAAAACGCAGTCGGGAGAGTTACCTCCCATCAGACAGGATACAGATGAGATGCAGATGATCAGTGAAGAGATGCTCTCGGAAAGATCTGCTGAACCTGTAAAACCCTCAGAATCTCTAGAAAATACTTCTTCTGAAGAAGTATTTTTTGGAAATACGTCGGAAGTCAATATCAATGATGTGGTTTCTGAGCTTGTGGAGAAGGATGCAGAGACCGCAAAAAACATTGCTTCCATGCAGGAATCTGTGTCAAAGGTAGCGCAGAGACATGAATATACAGAGGGAAAAGCTATTCATATTCCGGCGGCAAGTCCGTCTCCCTCCGTAAGCAACACAGGAGTGATCAGAACTTTTCATAAGCCTTCAGGCTATGATAATATTCTTTCTCAGGAATATGACGGACAGATCAGTCTGGTGGTTCCTGAAGAAGAAAAGATAGAAAAACAGATTACCGGGCAGCTCAGCATTGATGATGTTATGGCTGAATGGGAAAGAATGAAAAAAGAAAATGAACAGAAGATGCTTGCGGAGATCAAGCAGCGTGTTCATAAGCAGACAGATTCCCTCTTCGCTGATTTTGACGAGGCTACCAAGACGGGACTTTTGGAAGAGCTTGAAAAAGCAATGATGGATGCAGCCATCAAGGAAAGCAAAAAGAAGGCAGATGAGCAACGTCCTAAGGTTGTCAAAGTCTCTGATATTGAGAGTCAGGCGAAAGACGATAAACCTCTGACCGAAGAAGAGCCAAGCACTGAAGAGACACGAGTAGAAGAAATTTTGAATGAAGTATCTGAAACGGAGATGGTGCCGGAAGAGGTTTCTGAGGAAACGGTGGAAACGGAAGCAGAGACAAAAGAGATTCCTGAAGAAACGGTGGAAACGGAAGCAGAGCAGGAACAAATCCCTGAAAAAGTGCCGGAAGTGGAACCGGAATCAACGGAAGATTCTGATGAGGCAGCAGAATCGCATTCGGAAGAGAAATCAGCAGAAGAATTGCAGGAGGAATCCGTAAATGTCGATGAGGCAGATCCATCTTCGGAAGCAGAACAGAAGGAAAAGACAGAGGATAAATCTCAGGCAAGAGAGATGACAAAGAGTGAGAGAGAACAGTTTGCTCCCTTCATTCATCATAAAAAGACCAGAAGACAGATTGTGGAGGCCATCGATAATATCAGTATGGCATCCTATACGGGCAATGTGGTTATTACCGGCGAGGAAGGAACCGGAACCACTGCACTGGCAAAGCTTTTAGTAAAAGAAATCCAACTGTCCGATAATAATTTTTCCGGAAAAGTTGCCAAAATTTCCGGAAGTAATATGAACAAGAAGGATGTGGGGGCAACCCTTTCAAAGCTTTCAGGGGGAGCACTGATTATCGAGAGTGCAGCAACCATGAAAAGGAATACGGTGGATGCTCTTGTAAAGGAGTTGAATCAGGAGGGAAGAGGACTGATTGTCCTTCTTGAGGACAAAAAGGATTCCATGGAAAAATTCCTTTCCAAGCATGCAGCTCTTAACAATCTCTTTAATCTAAGAGTGGATGTAGAGGCTCTGGACGATCAGACTCTTGTAAAATATGCAAAGAAATATGCACTTGATCAGGAGTATGTGATCGATGAACTCGGAGTTCTTGCTCTTCATACCAGAATTGCGGATATGCAGACGAGCGATCATGAAGTAACCCTGGCAGAGATTGAAGAAATTGTGGATGAAGCGATTTATTATGCAGATAAAAAGACACCGAAGCATTTCTTTGATATCCTGCTCGGCAAACGCTATGATGAAGAGGATATGATCATCCTGAGAGAAAAGGATTTTATGCATTATTAAATTGGAGGCTTTCATATGAACAGAAAGAAGCAGACTGAAGCAACGGTATTTATTTCAGAGGCGGATCAGTATTTATTTGCCCAGGGTACTCATTACGATATCTACAAGAAGCTGGGCGCACATCCTTCCGTAGAGAATGGGAAAAAAGGTATGTTTTTCGGCGTATGGGCGCCCAATGCGGCAAGTGTCCATGTGATCGGTACCTTTAATAACTGGGATGAGACGGCGGCGCCGATGACAAAATTAGGACCCGGAGGAATATGGAAAGTATTTATTCCCGGAGTGGGAACCGGAGAACTTTACAAATTCCTGATCACAACACCAAAGGGAGAAAAGCTTTATAAGGCAGATCCTTTTGCCAATTATGCGGAGCTTCGCCCGGGCACGGCGTCAAAGACTACAGACATTTCGGGATTTAAGTGGACAGACGATGCCTGGATGAAGGAAAGGGATGAGAAGGACTATTATAGGGAGCCGTTGGCAATTTATGAATGTCATATTGGTTCCTGGATGCGTCATCCAAGACCGGAGGAAAAGGGCTTTTACAATTACAGGGAATTTGCAGACAGGATAGTTGATTATCTGAAGGAAATGAAATATACCCATGTGGAGCTGATGGGAATTGCGGAGTATCCCTATGATGGTTCCTGGGGATATCAGGTAACAGGCTACTACGCGCCCACCGCCAGATACGGAGAGCCTTCCGACTTTATGTATCTTGTGAACAAGCTTCACAAGAATAAGATAGGCGTCATTCTCGACTGGGTACCGGCTCATTTTGCCACAGATGCCCACGGACTGGGAAGATTTGACGGACAGTGTATTTTTGAGGATCCCGATCCCAGAAAAGGGGAACATCCCGACTGGGGTACCAAGATTTTCAATTATGGTAAGAATGAGGTTAAGAATTTCCTGATTGCCAATGCTTTGTTCTGGATCAAGGAATATCATGTTGACGGTATCCGTGTTGATGCAGTGGCATCCATGCTTTACCTTGACTACGGTAAGCAGGATGGTCAGTGGGTTCCCAACAAATACGGCGATAATAAGAATCTGGAGGCAATTGAGTTCTTCAAACATCTGAATTCGGTGATTCGTGGTACTTATCCCGGTTTTATGACCATTGCAGAGGAATCTACAGCCTGGCCTAAAGTAACTCACGATATTGAGGATGACGGACTTGGCTTCAGTTTCAAGTGGAATATGGGATGGATGCATGATTTCTGCGAGTATATGAAGCTGGATCCCTATTTCAGAAAAGACAACCATTATGCCATGACATTCGCTATGTCCTATAATGAAAGCGAGCATTATATCCTGCCTCTGTCACATGATGAAGTGGTACACCTGAAATGTTCCATGGTGGAAAAGATGCCCGGATATAAGGTTGATAAGTATGCAAATTTGAGAGCCGGATATACTTATATGTTTGGTCATGCCGGAAAGAAGCTTCTGTTCATGGGACAGGAATTCGGACAGGAGCGGGAATGGAGTGAAGAGAGAGAGCTTGACTGGTTCTTACTTTCCAATGATTTAAATAAAGGTATGCAGGAGTATGTGAAAGAGCTTCTAACCATATATCGCAAATATCCCTGCATGTATGAGAATGATAACAGTTGGGCAGGCTTTGAATGGATGAACTGTGATGATAAGGACAGGAGTACATACAGTTTTATCAGGAAATCCGAAAGCGGCAGAAATAATCTGTTGTTTATCATCAATATGACTCCTATGAAGTGGGAAAATTACCAGCTTGGAGTACCTAAAAAGAAGAAATACAAGCTTTTGCTTAGCAGCTGCGAAGAAAGGTTCGGAGGAACGGGAGCAGTTATTCCGAAAGAGATTACGGCGTTGAAAAAGCCATGCAATTATCAGAAGCACAGTATCTCTCTTGATCTTTCGCCTTACAGTGCGGCAATCTTTCTTTTTTAAAGGTTAAGAAATAAAATAGAAATGCCGAAATAAAGGGTGAATGTAGCAGTTACATTCATCCTTTTTTCAGGATACAGATACCACTACATTGAGGGAACGTTTATGAATATTATTTTTAACGGGACAGATAATAAAGTCTCCACCCATTCAAATGTAGGCAGGGAAACAACAATATATCAGAACTCTGAAAGTACAGGGAAAGTACGGACAGAGAATTTTGCATTAGACATTTCTGGCACAGTTATGGATAACAGCGCTTACGCAGGTCACGGACGGACCGCAGAAGAGGTTATGCAGGAAGCGGGCTCACAGGATATCACTGCCCGCAGAAACTATATGGCAGTTATGTCTAATTCTATGTCGGATGAAGATTTTGCCAATCTGCAGAAAGACGGCTTTCATCCGGGAAGCACAGATATTGAAACGGTTGTTACCATTGTCGATGAGATTAAGGCAGCTCTCTTAAAGGGCGGCACGGAAGTAGTCGGATATACGGATACCTTAAGCGGAGAGAAGCTTGAGAGTATTACGGGAAGTAAAACTTTTGCCAATGAACTGCAGAAGGAATTCCGGCGCAATGATATTCCTCTCACGGAAGAAAACGTGAAAGCGGTGACCGATGCCTATAAAGCTCTTTCGGAAATACCGGAGCTTTCCGAGGGAAGTTTAAAATATATGATCGAAAATGAAATGGAACCATCCGCAGATCATCTTTATCTTGCCAGTTTTGCAGGAGCGAAAGATCCGGGACGCCAGGCACAAGGGTATTATGCAGCAGGAACAGTTTCCGGTTATTATGCAAAAAAGCCGGAAACGATTGATTATGAACAGCTGATGCCTCAGATAGAAAAGGTGATCGGGGAAGCCGGATATCCCATAGAGGACAGTACAATCCTGGATGCCAAATGGCTGGTTGAAAAAGGAATTCCCTTAACGGAAGACACTTTTTTCAGAATGGAGCAGTTAAAGGGAATTGCCTTCCCCATTGGGGAAAGAGAGTTCGCAGCCTGTGCAGCATCAGCCATTGCCGACGGCATAACACCCGGAAAGGCAGATATCACAAAAAAAGAAAGTCTTATCAAACAGGCGGTTTCCATAGAAGAAAAGGTGCAGGAGCTTAAGGAGCAGGATGTTACCGTGATTGTGGCAAGGGATCTGCCTTTTCAACTGAAGAACCTGTTTGCAGTCCATGAGGAACAAAAGAAAAATGACGAAATTTTTTCAGGGAAGGACCTGACAGTTCAGGAAGTCGACCTGATTCATAAGAGAGAATTGCTTGAGGAAGTCAGGCTTTCCATGACGGTGAATGCGAATCTCAAACTCTTAAAGAGCGGTTACAGCATTGAGACAGCGCCTATGGAGGAGCTGATCGAGAAGCTGAAAGCAGCAAGGAGAGATGGCAACAGCGTGCTCTTTCGGGAAACAGAACCGGAGAAGGCAGAGGAGAAGGGTAACCTGTATCAGCGTACA
Source organism: Lachnospiraceae bacterium (assembly GCA_017622575.1). GTDB lineage: Bacteria > Bacillota > Clostridia > Lachnospirales > Lachnospiraceae > Suilimivivens. The sequence goes on along the minus strand of JAGAQU010000056.1, from coordinate 17,368 downwards.
CTGTATACACTGGAAAGTATTAGGACGGTGCCGGTCCAGACGGTGGCTGATATCACCCGGGAAGACACACTTCCCGTAATAGAAGCAAAAGGAAAAAATCTGGAGGCAAAATATCAGCAGGCAGGAGAAAGCTATGAGGCACTGATGACAGCGCCGCGCAGAGATATGGGAGACTCTATCAAAAAAGCTTTCCGGAATGTGGATGATATTCTCACAGATATGGGAAAAGAGCTTACTGCGGAAAATCAAAAAGTGGTGAGGATCCTGGGCTATAACAGCATGGAGATGACGGAAGAGAATTTTGAACGCATCAGGAAGTCGGAGGAACTGCTTTCAGGTGTAATAGAAAAGATGAAGCCGGGAACCGTTCTATCCATGATCAGGGAAGATGTCAATCCGCTTGCCATGTCACTCAGTGATCTATCCGCCTATCTGGATCAGAATTTTGATCATACAGAGCAGGATATGGAGTCCTACAGCAGATTTTTATATAAGCTGGAAAAGAAAAAAGACATCACGGAGGAAGAGAGAAGTGCCTTTATAGGAATTTACAGACTCCTTCGCCAGATAGAAAAGGGGGATGATGCAGCTGTCGGTGCTGTGGCAGGAAGCGGCGCATCAGAAACTCTTGAGAATCTTCTCTCTGCTGTGAGAAGCAGTAAGAAAAAGCATATGGACTACCGTGTGGATGACAGCTTTGGAGGTATTCAGGCAAAGAAAAGTGATGCACAATCCGTGACGGAGCAGATCAGGAAAGGCTTTATCAAAACCAGGGAAGATCTGGAAGAAGTGCTGAAGGACGAGGAGACGGAACTGGCAGATAAGGAATATGATCATACTCTGTATGAAGGCATTCGAAGTGCTGCTGGCAGTGAAGAAGCCGTACTTAGGCATTTGATGGATTATGGGAAACCGGTGACTGCCGATTATCTGCTGGCTGCAGGTGAGATGCTGAAAGGCTCCGGGAAAACGATGGATAAGCTGAAGAAGGTTTTGGAAAAGCAAGGAGGCAGTGAACCGGGAAAAGCTGATCACGATCTGTCTTTCTCTATCGAGAATCTGACAGACAGTGAAAGTGCAAAGGAAGCCTATGAGGAAGCTTCTGATGAGTGGTTAAGTGCAACCGCGAAGGAAGCCACTGAGGAAGATAACAATTCCCTTGATGTGAAAGCCCTGAATGCACTGCATAAGCAGATTTCTTTTATGAAATCCATGGCAAGAGAAGAAAACTATGTGATGCCCGTGGAAATCGGAGGAGAGCTGACAGCTGTAACTCTTCGAATGATACATAAAGATGGAGAGGAGAGCAAAGTATCCGTTACTCTTGAAACGGAGGTTCTCGGCGTAAATCTGGCAGAATTTACCGTGACAGATACAGAACTTTCCGGCTACAGCAGTTGTGGGAAAGAACAGGGCAGCAGACTTCTCTCGGAAAATGATGACCGCTTAAAGGAACTTCTTGCAAGTGAAGATATGGAAATGGGAGATATCCGTTTCATTACTGGAGAAAATCAGGAACAGAAAGAGTTTTTGCTCAGAACAGAAAAAGGAAGAAAATCAGGGCAGACAGCGGATACGCTATACAGAGCGGCGAAGGCTTATATCGTTTTTGTCCGGGAAATCAGCAGGAAAGGAAGTATGGAATTATGAGAATCAGTTTTAATGCATCGGCAGTGATCGCCAACAATTCGTTGACAAAAAATGACAATAAATTATCAGTGTCGCTGGCAAGACTTTCATCAGGTCTCAAGATCGTAAACGCAAAAGACAACCCATCAGGGCTTGCCATGTCCAAGAGAATGAATGCCCAGATTGAGGGGCTCAGTGTTGCCACAAACAATGCCAGTGATGGCGTATCCATCATTGAGATTGCGGATGGAACCATGGCCGAGATTCATGATATGCTTCAGAGGATCAATGAGCTTTCCGTAAAATCAAGTACGGGGACACTGACAGATGAGGACAGGAAACTGATTGATGATGAAGCACAGCAGCTCAAGGATGAAATTGAAAGAATTGCCAACGAAGCAGAATTTAACGGACAGAAGATTTTAGACGGTTCCTTTGATTTAAAGGGTTATACATCAGAAGCGGATATCAAGGTTGCCTATTACGGTGATGATGTGAAGGCGGGAAAATATGAGATCAGTGAGCTTGAAGTAAAGTTCGATGCAGAGGGTAATCTTGATACGGTTAACTCCAAGATTACGCTCTCCGGTCCTTCCGGCAGCAATGCCAAAATCACGCAGGCGGACGGAAGCATTGTCACAATTACCGGAGATCAGGGATTTGAATTGAAACTGAAGATGAAAGATATCACTGCTAAGATTGATGCTTCCTCCCAGCCATTATCACTGGATCTGACCGGATTCGGTGCCATGGATATGCAGATCGGTGCCAATGAAGGACAACAGCTTGGCATCCGTATTCCCAAAATCAATGCAGAAAATATGGGGATTACCTCTCTGGATCTGACCACTGAGGAGGGTGCACAGAAGGCAATCGATCAGGTGGATAATGCTATCAAGTATATTTCCAATGCAAGGAGCGGACTCGGTGCTTATCAGAACCGCCTGGAGCACACCATCAGTAGTCTGGACATTTCATCGGAGAACATGACAGCTGCTTACTCCCGTATCATGGATGTAGATATGGCAGAAGAGATGACAGAATATACGACCCTTCAGATTCTTTCTCAGGCTAGTACCTCCATGTTGGCCCAGGCAAACGAGAGACCTTCCCAGGTACTTCAGCTGTTACAGTAATCTTTGATTTGGAAGAAATAGAGGGAATGAGTATGACCAGTGAACTAAAACAGCAGTTTACATTGAAAATATCCCAGGCAAACAAAACGCGTCTTGTGGTGATTCTCTATGAAATGATGCTTGTCTATATTGAAGAGGCCAGGCAGGCGAATGAAGCCGGAGATCAGGAATCTTTTCGAAAGGGAATTAAAAATGCAAAAGGATGCCTGCATGAGCTTATGGCATCCCTTCATCTGGAATATCCTGTTGCAGAAAATCTGATGCAGCTTTATGTTTATTCTGACAGAGAATTGACAAGGGCGGATTTAAGAAACAGCAGAACGGAGCTTGCTCATGTGGAAGAAATCATGTCAAAACTGCATGCTGCCTATGAAACTGTCAGTAAGCAGGATGAATCATCACCAGTTATGGCAAACACGCAGACCGTCTACGCGGGACTTACTTATGGCAGAAACAACCTGAATGAAAGCTTAGCCGATCAGGGAAGCAGCAGGGGTTTCCGCGTTTAGGGATGCAACATTTTCGTTTTCTTCAGGCAGCACCAGAATGTGTGCTGCCTGTTCCATTAAAAATTTATAGCGTTTCAGCACAGAATTCACTTCATAAATATAACAGTCGATCAGATCAGGTTCTGTTACATTGTCAAAGCCCGCATAAGCTATTTCCAGGGCTTTTTTTGTCTGCTCCAGGTCAGAGAGAAGAGCATTTCTCTCAATTTCTTTTTCAGAAAGAGTACGGTTTGTATGCGATGAAAATCCAAAATACATTTTCATAAGTGATTACCTCCATTCCTTTTATGTAATGCAGGAGTGTTTTTCTACATCATATTCATTTACTATCCAATTATTTCCTTTTATTCGAAGTATAAGCAAAAATGAGAATCTTTATTCAAAGCAGGGGGAAAAGGGTAATTTTTTGCAAGTGTGGACATATATTAGATTGAAAAGAAAAGGATGTGGACGAATGAGCACATACAGCGGTATTTTGTGGATAGCAGCAGCTCTTGCAGCGGTACTTTTGCTGGGAATTTTCAGAAAACATGTGGAGATGATCATCAACTTTGTTTTAAGGGGCATTCTGGGGATGATGCTGATCTATTTTGGAAATTATTTTCTTGCCGGGTGGATGCCGGGACTTAATATGGGTTACAATCTCCTTACATTTTGTGTATCCGGATTTCTTGGAGTACCCGGTATTTTTATGCTTTACGGCATAGGTTTCTATATGGTTTTATGATTTTTTGGTGATTTTTAAAATGCGGATAAAGCCAGTATTTGCAAGGAGTTTCAGGATTTGGAATAAAATAAAACAGGAAAATTTTGTAGAAATGTACCAAAGTTAAAAAAATTGCCATCAACTACTTTACAAACAGGAAAATCTTAATTATAATTCACATTACAAACGAAAGACAGTCTTTTATTTATCTTTATCAGAATGTTTACATTCATTTAGAAGGTCATTGGAAAGTTTCTTTCCGGATTTTCAAACAACCATTTTTAAAATACGCAGCTTGACATGTTAACACAAAAGCAGAAAGGGGAATTATTGGATAAGAGAATCCTTGCGATTTTTGATGGCGAGGAGAGCTATGTCTATCGCCTTATGGACTTTATCAGCAACAAAGAGGATATTCCGTTTGAGGTCCATGTCTTTACAAGAGAGGACAAGTTTTTTCCTTATGCGGAAAAGGAAGAGATTGAGTGTCTGCTCATATCAGAAAACGCATATCAAAAAAAGATTGAGAAATTGAAAATACCGCATATCATCATTCTCAGTGAAAACGGAAATATTTTAAACAAAACCCTGTGTCACATTAACAAATACCAATCCGGTGAAAATATTATAAGGGAAGTGATGGAGTACTACACACAAAAAGCACAGGATGCCGGAACGGTTCTTCGAACCGGCAGCAGAAATATGAGTATCATTGGAGTCTATACACCTGTAGGAAGGTGTCTTCAAACCACATTTTCATTGACTTTGGGGCAGATGCTTGCCCGTCATTACAAAACCCTTTATTTAAATTTTGAAGCATATTCAGGACTAGGTAGAATGCTGAATCGGGAATTTAAAAGTGATATTTCAGATCTGGCCTATTATTTCAGCTGTGCCAGGGAAAAGCTGTTTTATCAGATGAAAAGCATGATTGAGACAGTGGGGGGGCTGGATTTTATCCCGCCGGCAGATGTCTATCAAAGTCTGGGAGGCATCAGAGGAACAGGCTGGGTGGATCTTTTCAGGGAAATTGAAAAGGTAACGGAATATGAATTCCTGATATTGGATCTGTCTGACAGTCTTTTGGATCTTTGGGAGGTTTTAAAAAACTGTGACCATATTTATACCATTGTTCGGGAGGATCCTCTTGCAACAGCCAAGATTGAACAGTATGAAAAAGCGTTGGAGAGCATGCAATATGGAGACATTGCAAGTAAAACAAGAAAATGGGAACTTCCTGTGTTCAGAAAGCTTCCGTTACAATTTGAGGAACTGACATATGGAGACCTGGCAGGATATATCAAAAAAGAAGTGTTCCCTGACCTCTTTGGGGCAGAGCAGAGTGCCTGCAGATAATATGGCACTTTTGCAAGAGAGTATTATAGGACGAATGGACCTTTCGAGACAGATGAGCGAGGAAGAGGTCAGAGAGTTGATTGATGAAGAGATTTCAAAAGAAGGGAAAGCAAGACATCTGACACTTGACACAAAGGCTACGTTAAGAAAGGAAATTTATCATACGATCAGAGAGCTTGGAATTTTACAGGATCTGATTGATGATCCCGAAATTACGGAAATTATGGTAAACGGTACAACACCAATTTTTGTGGAAAAGGAAGGAAAAATCAGTCAGCTCTCGGTTTCTTTTGAGTCTGAAGAAAAATTGAATCATGTGATTCAACAAATTGTCTCAAGGTGTAACAGAGTAATCAACGAAGCGTCTCCGATTGTGGATGCCAGGCTTAAAGATGGATCGAGAGTCAGCGCTGTTCTTGCACCCATAGCGTTAAATGGGCCCATTCTTACCATCAGACGTTTTCCAAGAGAAGCTATTACCATGGAGCAACTCGTTTCCATGAACTCTATTACGCAGGAAGCGGCGGAGTTTCTGAAAAAAATGGTGCAGGCGGGATATAACATTTTAGTCAGCGGAGGAACAGGAAGCGGCAAAACTACATTTTTAAATGTGCTGTCCGGATTTATTCCGGAGACGGAAAGAGTAATTACCATCGAAGACTCCGCGGAGCTTCAGCTTCAGAATCTGTCTAATCTGGTAAGACTTGAAACACGCAATGCCAACGTGGACGGATGTCGTGAAATTACCATACGTGATTTGATCAAAGCATCTCTTCGCATGAGACCATCGCGCCTGATTGTGGGAGAGGTTCGTGGAAAAGAAGCGGTGGACATGCTCCAAAGTGTGAATGTAGGGCATTATGGGATGACCACGGTACATGCAAACAGTGTGCGTGATGTGGTAAGCCGTCTGGAAACCATGGTGCTAATGGGAATGGATCTTCCTCTAAATGCCATCAGAAAGCAGATAGTATCCGGATTTGATTTAATGATCCATCTTGGAAGACTTCGAGACGGAAGCAGAAGAGTGCTGGAAATAGCGGAGCCCCTCTCGGTAGCAGGTGAAGAAGTGCAGATACAGACGTTGTTTCGCTTTTTTGAGACGGGAGTAGATAAAAGAGGAAGGGTGTCCGGAGAATTAAAAAAGATGGGAGAACTGAAATATGAGGGAAAACTTAAGGCGGCAGGAATATCAATTTAGACATTTTATCAGAATTTCTGCAAAGGAAGAGTTATTTTTGATCGGCAAGAGCATCCTTGCAGTATCCATGATAGACTATTGCTTTTATCAAAGCTATGTAGCGCTGATTCCCCTTTCTCTTCCGGGGTTATGCTTTTATCGAATAGAAAGAAAAGATCTGCTTCACAGAAAAAAAGAGGAGATCAGGCAACAATTTAAGGAAATGCTTCTCCTTGTCGTAGCCGGACAGAAAGCAGGATACTCTGTGGAAAATGCTTTATTGAACAGCTATGAGGATATGGAAAATTTATATGGAAGGGACAGTGGTATCTGCCTCATGCTGCGGGAAATCAGAGCAGGACTTTCCAATAACAGAAAGGCATCAAAGCTGTGGGAAAAGATGGGGGAATCCTGTGATATTGAGGAGATCAAGGAGTTTGCATCTGTTTTTGATATTGCCAGAGAAAGTAGCGGAAATATTGATGCTGTCATGGAGAAAACGTCGAGAACTATCGAAAACAGAGCAGAGACAAGAAAAGAAATAGAAACTCTGTTAAGCGCCAGAAAGCTGGAACAGAAGATTATGAATGTTATGCCTTTTCTGTTGATCTTTTATATCAGTATTTCTTCTCCCGGATATTTTGACAGATTTTATCATACTTTTCAGGGTGTGAGTATTATGACGGTATGCCTTATTATTTATTTTTGTGCTTATATCATGGGCATAAAGATAGCAGCGATAGAAACATAAAGGAGAAAAAATGATACAGCAAAAAAACAGAAAAAACAGGTATCTGTTTTTGATAATTCTAATTGGGATTGTATCCTCAGTCTGTGTCCATTTCGGCAGCCAAAGGAAAGGCAGACTGGTGGAGGGGACCCATTTGCTCAGAAACGAATGGGGAGAGGGAAATTATACGATTACTCTGAAGGGAATTACGCAATCAAAGGAGGGTGAGATCACTTATGAAATAAGAGAGAGAATCTTTAACAGCGAGGAACGGCTTGCTTTAAAGGAGCAATTGCTGAAGGAACTGCCGCAGATCATTGCCGGAGAAAATGAAAGTCTGATGGCAGTACAGAAGGATCTGAACCTTGTGACAGAAGTGGAGGGTTATCCTTTTGCGCTTGTCTGGCAAAGCAGCAACCATGACAGAATCAGAGCAGACGGAAAAGTGAATACTGCAAATGTGCCTACAGAGGGAGAAATGATAACTCTCAAGGTGGCAGGCACTTATGAGGATGAAAAATGGGAAAAGGAAATGACAGTGAAACTCCTGCCCGTAATTCTGACACCAAGGGAGCAGTATCTTGCAGCTATGCAGGAGGAACTGTATGAAAATGATTTTCTCTACCGTGAAAGCAGCGAAATGGTTCTTCCGGAAAAAATAGGAGAGGAAGCGGTTATCTGGAAAGAGAAGATAAAGTATAACAGCTATATACCACTGCTGATCAGCTTTTTGTGTGTGGCATGTGTACCTGTTTTTCGGGAAAGAAATCGAGAAATCAGAGAGCAAAAACGTAGCAGGGAACTAAACAGATGCTATCCGGAATTTGTTTCAAAGCTTGGGCTTTACATAGGGGCAGGACTCAATGTAAAAAATGCTTTTTTGAGAATAGGAAATGAGTATCAGGCGCAAAAGAAAAGGAATGGAAAAACACAGATTTTATACGAAGAGATACTTGTCTGCAATTATGGATTTTTGAATGGGATGCCGGAGAGTGAGGTATACCGGGAATGGGGAAAACGATGCGGAGAAATGAAATACAGGAAGCTTTCCTTTCTGCTGATTTCCCATTTGAGACAGGGGAATGAGAAAATACTGTCGTTGCTGTCGGAAGAGGCTGATGCGGCATTGGAGGAGAGAAGAAACCTGGCAAGAAAAAGAGGAGAGGAAGCAGGCACAAAACTGCTGTTTCCTATGATGCTGGTGTTGGTTGTAGTCATGTTCCTGATACTGCTGCCTGCTTTTTTCGGATTCGCGGCATAATAAAAAAATAAGGAAGGATGAAACTTATGAAGAAAATAACAAAAATAATGAGAAACAATCGGGGAATGGGAACTGTGGAAATGATTCTGATTATTGTGGTATTGATCGGTCTGGTGTTGATTTTTAAGACACAAATCAGTGATCTTGTGGGAAATGTTTTCCAGAAGATATCTGCTGACAGTGCGGCGATTCTGGCATGATGAGGGGATATTTGACCGTGTTTCTGTCATTATCTCTTTCAGCGCTGATTGGTTTTGTACTGTTTTTGACAGGAAATGCAATCAGAAACGGAGGAAAAGTGAGATTGGAATGTGCCACAGATATAGGGATGAATTCTGTTCTTGCAGAGTTTTCCACTGCGCTTCAGGAAAGATATGATCTTTTCTATATCGATGCATCTTACCTTGGCAGAAAGCCTTCTGTTTCCAATATAGAGGAGAGGCTTGATTTTTATATTAGACGTAATTTAAACATAAAGTCAGACAAGAAACCATGGATCGATGTTGAACTTGAAAAAGTGACGATACCGGAAGTAGCTGTAGCATCGGAGGGAATAGGGGCTTCCATGAAGTATCAGGCAGTAAAGTATATTCAGGACAGTAACATCCGGGGAGAAGAAACAGAAATTTTTTCATACCTTCAAAATGTGGATAGTCTTGATGAAAGGGATGCAATGGAAGAGTGGAGTGCTCTGCAGGAACAGATAGCAGGAATAGAGCTTCCCAGGATTTTAAATGAAAAAGGGGAACCGGTAGAAGTTTCTCTTGGAAATCCGGCAGACCGCATTTATGGAATGACGGACAGTGATATCCTTTATCTTCTTAACTTAGATATGAATGGTATCGGAGTCGGACGTATACGAAAGAGTGATTATATTTCCGGAAGAAGATTGGAAAATGTAGGCAAAAGCTGCGAGAAAGAGGGAGATAATGAGCTTTTTCTTATTTATCTGTTTGAAAAGATGGGAAATTACAGAAAAGTCAGAGAAGATTCCGTTCTCCTGTTTCAGATGGAATACATAGCCTGTGGGGAGCCTTCGGATTATGAAAATTTGAAAGCGGTTGCAGACAGACTGATCAAATGGCGGTTTGCGATAAATGCTGCCGTCATACTGGAAAACGGAAAGTTGCATGAGGAAGCTTCCTCTCTAGCCATGTCGCTTCAGGCAGTACAGATAAAAGAGGAATTTCATCTGCCGGTAACCTTGAGCATCCTTTATGCCTGTGCTTATCTGGAGTCGCTCTCAGAGGTAAAGTCCCTTTTAAGCGGTGGCAGGGTTCCGCTTGAAAAGAACAGTTTTTATACAGGAATTGATCAGGTGATCTCCGGTGAAATCCCTTCCATTATGGAAGCGGATATTGGACTTAATTATGAACAGTATCTTGCCTGTATAATCATGCTTCTTTCCGAGGAGGAAAGAAATCTGCGGAGCATGGATATTATGGAAATGGATATCAGATCGCTGACAGGAAATCCCTGTTTTTCCATGGATTTTTGTGTAGAAAAATATCGTGCACAGGTTGAGGCGAGAGGAATCATGGGAGATAACTATACCCTTACCAGGACCTATGGATACTATTAGTAGAAAGGGGGAAAGAGAAGGATGTTCTCTTTTCGAAGAATCAGTAAAGAAAAATCAAATAGCGAAAAGGCCCCTTCTCGGTACAGCTTTTTTGAGAGAGCATCTTTCTCTTTCCCCATTTTTCTGAAAGCGGGAATGGCCCTTGAAGGGTGTCTTGTTTTGCCCCTGTTTTTTCTTTTTACGGTGACCCTGCTCTACAGTCTTGAGATGGTGAGATTTCAGAGTGATGCATATGAAGCAATGCATCAGGTTGGAAGTAAAATGTGCTTTTTGGCATATGAAAGAGTGTATGAGCAGGGAACTGCCGGTCTGTTTACAGATAGTCAGGAGGAAGAAATAAAGCAATATTTAGGGGAACAGTTGCTCCCATACTTATGTGTTGAAGAGGGAAGTGACGGAGTCATTGTAAATACTTCATGGGATAACTATGGAGATGGGAATTTGGAAATTCAGACTTCCTATGCCATGAAACCGTTTGTCCGTTGGCTTCCTATAGGAAAGATTGAAATAACTGATGCATTTTCGGACATGGTTTTGTAGGATACCGGGAAGGCGGCGAGGAAGGCGGAAAAAATTCAGATATTTATGTTTATATAACGCCATCAGGAAGTAGATATCATCTTTCACAGGAGTGTACTTATCTGAAAATCAATATCCGGGCGGAAGAGGCAGAAGAGATTCCAGGACTGCGTAACGGATCCGGAGAAAAATATTATCCCTGTGAAACTTGCCGTCCGGTTAAGCATGGACTTGTTTATCTTACGGAATGGGGAAACAAATATCATGGAGAAACAGATTGTCCGTCTCTGAAAAGAACAGTGTATCTTGTTCCTCTCTCAGAAGTGGGAGGAAGAAGTGCCTGCAGCAAGTGCGGATGAGAGGAGAGAGCGTATGTATGAGCAGATAGGATACAGCCTTACTCTTTTATTCCTTGGCATTTTGGCACTATATGACATCAGATGGAAAACAATTCCAACGATATGGATTGTGGTTTTTGGCATAGCAGCTGTCGTTTATTTCGCAGCAGGAAATGGTGTGGATAAGGCAATGATTTGTGTCCTTCCCGGAATGGCGCTTCTTTTTCTGGCGTTTTTGACAGGAGAACAAATAGGTTTCGGAGACGGCATGGTGGCTTTGGTGGTCGGTTTTTTCCTTGGAGGAGGCTTATGTACCATAATGGTCGGCATTGGAATTATGATGACAGGAATATTTTCTCTGTATCGGTTGATGCGCGGAGACAAAGAGCCTGTTCCCCTGATTCCTTTTTTCCTGGCAGCCATGGAGGTGATACTTATTTATGTGTAAAAATCTGAAGGGATATTTGACAGTGGAGGCATCTTTTGTAATGCCTCTTGTGATTTTTTTGTATTTACTTATTATTTTGTGTGGTTTTTTGCTGTATAACAGATGCATCATATCACAGAATGATTATCTTGTGGCCTTTCGAGGAAGCCGGTTTACGGAAGCAGGAATAAATTACGGGGAGGTTATTTACGGAGATATGATGTTAAGAGAGCCGGACAGCCAATATGTTGAGAGCAGACTACAGTATCAAATGCGGTTCTACCCTTTTTGCCATGTGGAAGAAAACAGGATAAAAGGGGACAACCTGCAGATGAGCATAGAAACAATAAGTTATGGAGGTTCTCTTAAAATAAAAAAGAAATCAGAACGGATCAACATTGTAGGGTTGATAGAAGGGATAAGGTGTCAAGGATGATAAATGTAAGTTATTATAAGGATTATAGACATAATTATCTGATCATGGAGGGAGAAAATCAAAGAACGGAATTGTATCAATGTCGTATGATAACGGATAATCAGATTGAAGGCTTACTTCCCTGTAAAGAGAGGCATGTAAACGGTGATGTTTTTTTGTACTACGAAATTACTTCAAAACAAAATCTGTTAAATCTCTACGAAGGCAGAAAGCTTACCATGAAGCAGCTTAAAAATATTTTTATACATTTAAAAATGGTACAGGAGAAGCTGTCAAAATTTTTGCTGAATGAGAGAAATCTTGTTCTACAGCCGGAATATATTTATGCGGATGCGGAAACGGAGCATTTATATTTTCTTTATTATCCATTTGAGACAGAGGACAATTACATAGTATCCTTTCTGGAATATTTGGCGGAAAAAATAGACAATGAAGATCAGACAGCCGTAGAAATAGTTTATAAAATGCTTGAACTTGCCACAAAAGAGCAGTTTGTGCTGGATGAAGTGGTCAATTGGTTTGAGGAGGATCTGGAATGGGAAGAAAAAGTAAATGAGAGGATACCGGAAAGGGAGAACCCTCTTTCCCTTTTGGAACCTCCTGAAGAGGAGGAAGAAGAGAAAATCGGTAACAAATGGGCTGTTATTTTTATGATAGCGGCAATCATGCTTTTCCTGATATTGTTTTTTATGAACCGGTTCTATCTTTTCTCTGAAAAAATACAAGTTTGTCTGTATGCGGGATTGTTATTTTGCGGCGCACTGTTTCTGGGAAATGCGGGATTTTTTATCTATGATTTGTTTCTTTCGGGAAAAAGAGAAGATGGCGGAATAAAGGAAAGGTTCCGAAAAACGGAAAGGGAAGAGGAAAAGCCGTACAGGGAAACAGACATCAGCGACAGAATTCAACAGAAAGCGGAGCAGGCCTACGGGAATACTGTTTTCATTCCATGGGTGGAAAACTGTGAAAACAAGCTTTACGGAGTGGGAAAAGGGAACAAAAATCATATTGATTTAGGAAAATTACCATTGACAGTGGGAAAGCTTGCGGGAAGTGTGGACATGGTCATTGAGGATCAGAGCATCAGCCGCAGGCATGCCAGATTTTTCAGGGAAGGAAACAGAATATATATGAGTGATCTGAATTCCACAAACGGCTCCTTTAAAAACGGGATGCGTCTTTTGCCAAATGCTTCTGAAGTGCTGGAGCCCGGAGATGAAATCAGGCTCGGAAAACTAAAATTTATTTACAGATAATCAAATCAGTTTTATACTAAAAGTAATGCATTTCATAGTAACAGGAAAGGATAGTTTGGTATGAAGATTTATATTTACTACGGCGGAAGAGGATTGATGGATGATCCGACACTTTATGTGATCAACAAAATGCAGGAAGTGTTGGAAGAACTTCATGTAACTGTGGAGCGCTTTAATTTGTATGAATTGAAGAACAGTATCACCACTCTGCCCCAAACGCTTAAGGAAGCGGATGGAATTATCCTTGCCACCACTGTGGAATGGTTTGGAATCGGCGGATACATGCAGCAGTTTCTTGATGCATGCTGGCTTTACGGTGATAAAGAAAAAATTGCCAAAACATATATGTGTCCTATTGTCATGTCCACGACCTACGGAGAGCGGGAAGGTAAGCTGAATCTTGCCAATGCGTGGGAAATTTTGGGAGGACTGCCCTGCAGCGGTATCTGTGGATATATTGCAGACACTTCCATTTTTGAAGGAAATGAAGAGTACAATAAGATTATCGAGAAAAAAGCGGAGAATATGTACCGCACCATAAACCAGAAGATGGCAAGTCTCCCTGCCAGCAATCAGGCTGTCAAAAAAATGGTTTCCATTACCAAGAACATTGATCTGACTCCACAGGAATCAGAGCAGCTATCTCATTATGTTGCGGATGACAGCTATGTGAGAAGACAGAAGGAGGATATCCAGGAACTCACAAGCCTTTTTCGTGATATGATGGGAAACAATGATTTGGAGGGGACAGAAGAAGAATATATCAGTGCATTTCAGAGCCATTTTGTACCTCAGCCCGGTTTTAAAGCAGTATATAAGATTCAGATAGATGGAAAGAAAAAACCTCTGGTCATCGAGGTAAACGGACCTGAATGCAAATACCATTATGGTTCTGTTGACGGATGTGATGTGGAGATTCAGATGAACAGGGAAACCATGGATGATATTATTTATGCCCGGATGACTTTCCAGAGAGCTTTTATGGGAGGGGCTATGAAAATGAAGGGTGACTTTAAGATATTGCGAACACTGGATCAGATTTTTGCCTTTATGGAAAAAACACTATAAAAGAAAAATAGTAAAAGGAGAGAGAAAAATGAAAAATGATAACTGCATTTTTTGTAAGATTGCGGCAGGGGAAATCCCTTCTAAAACACTTTATGAAGATGAGCAATTCAGGGTAATTTTAGACCTTGGGCCGGCTGCAAAGGGACATGCACTGATTCTTCCCAAGGAGCATTATGCAAATATCTATGAGATACCAGACGAGGTTGCAGCTTCTGCAATGAAGCTTGCAAAGAAAATGGCCGGAGTTATCACAGAAAAATTGAATTGTGACGGCTTCAATATTGTGCAGAATAACGGCGTAGTAGCAGGACAGACGGTATTCCATTTCCACATGCATCTGATTCCACGTTATGAGGATGATGGACAGACAATCGGCTGGAACCCCGGGGAACCTACACAGGAAGAACTGGAAGAAATAAAGAATTTGATTACAGGTTAATAAAAGAAACAGAATCGATCTACGGAGATAAGGATGAGAACAATTCATGTAAATGAGATAACCAGGAATGTGAAGGAAATGTGTATTGAAGCCAACCATTACCTTACAGATGACATGAAAGCGGCGTTGGATCAGGCAGCACAGAAGGAAAAAGCGCCTTTGGGAAAACAGATTTTGAATCAGCTGCAGGAAAATTTAGAGATTGCGGCAAAGGACATGATTCCTATCTGTCAGGACACCGGAATGGCTGTTGTTTTTGTGGAGCTTGGCCAGGAAGTAGTTCTGGAGGGAGGACTTTTGACAGACGCTATCAATGAGGGAGTGCGTCAGGGCTATACAGAAGGGTTCTTACGCAAATCTGTCGTAAAGGATCCTCTGATCAGAGAAAATACAAAGGATAACACTCCGGCAGTGATTCATTATAATATTGTTGCAGGAGATAAAATTAAAATTACAATAGCCCCCAAGGGATTTGGCAGCGAAAATATGAGCAGAGTATTTATGCTGAAGCCTGCTGACGGAATAGAAGGTGTGAAAAATGCAATTTTGACAGCAGTAAAAGATGCGGGTCCCAATGCCTGCCCTCCCATGGTAGTGGGAGTCGGTATCGGCGGAACCTTCGAGAAGTGTGCTTTAATGGCAAAACAAGCACTGACAAGGCCGGTGAATCAACATTCCGAAATCCCCTATGTAAAAGAGATGGAGGAGGAACTGCTTGCCAAAATCAATCAGACGGGAATCGGTCCCGGTGGACTTGGCGGAAGCACCACGGCACTTGCGGTCAATATTATCACTTATCCGACGCATATTGCAGGCTTACCGGTTGCGGTCAACATCTGTTGCCATGTAAACAGGCATTGCGTCAGAGAAATATAGGGAATTTTAATAAATTTTATGTTTTACGAAATGAGTTTCTTCTATATTAATAGTGTAAATATTCTATATATAGTAGAAGAGTTTTAATTTCATACTATATAAGGAAAGGAAATAAAATGGATAAGCACTTAACAGTACCTTTTGGAGAAAAGGAAGCGACGGAACTGCGAAGCGGAGATTATGTTTATTTAACAGGTACAATTTATACAGCACGTGATGCCGCACACAAAAGAATGTTTGAAACTTTGGAGCGGGGAGAAGAACTTCCTTTTGACATTAGGAACAATATAATTTATTATATGGGACCTTCTCCGGCAAGAGAGGGGAGACCCATTGGCTCAGCAGGACCTACCACTGCCAGCAGAATGGATAAATACGCCTCGACACTGCTTGACTTAGGACAAAGAGGTATGATAGGTAAGGGAAAAAGATCAGAGGAAGTCAGAAAAGCTATTATTCGTAATAAAGCTGTATATTTTGCGGCTGTAGGAGGAGCGGGGGCATTGCTTTCGAAATCGATTGTTAGTTCAGAAGTGATCGCCTATGATGATCTTGGAACAGAAGCAATCAGGAAACTGGAAGTGAAGGATTTTCCGGTGATTGTGGTAATTGATTCCGAGGGAAATAATTTATATGAAACTGCTATAAATGAATATAAAGAAGACTGACGAAAACAGGGCGGGAGAGTGTAATCGTGAGAATTGCGTTAATGGTGCTGCGGCTGTTTATTCAGGCACCCTATTACTTTTTTCGTATTTGGTGGTGTGGCAAAAGCAAAAAGATTTCTATGGAGGAATCTTTTGCACTGATAAAAAAGGTAACTAAGAAAGCAAACCGTGCAGGAAGAGTTGCGGTGGAGGCGTATGGAATTGAAAATCTACCGAAGGAAGATGGATTTATCCTATTTCCGAATCATCAGGGATTATATGATGTGCTGGTATTTTTAGATTCCTGTCCGCGTCCTTTTGCCTTTGTTGCAAAAAAAGAGGTAAGAAATGTAATCCTGTTGAAACAGGTAATGCAGGCACTTGGTTCTTACGCAATAGACAGGGAAGATATCAAGCAGTCTATGCAGATAATCCTTAAGATGGCTGAGGAAGTAAAGGCAGGTAAAAATTTTCTTATTTTTGCTGAAGGGACAAGAAGTAAAATGGGAAACAGACTGAACGATTTTAAGGGCGGAAGTTTTAAGAGCGCTGTAAAAGCAAAATGCCCGATTGTTCCTTGCGCCTTGATAGATTCCTTTAAACCCTTTGATGAAAACTCTATTCAACCTGTTACGGTAAAGGTTATTTATATGAAACCTTTGTACTATGAAGAGTATAAGGACATGAAGACTGTGGATATCGCTGCAGAAGTGAAAAGAAGGATTGAGAAAACGATTAAAGAATATTCGATGTAACAGTTGACAAACGATATTTGCTTATGTATAATAACTTTTGCGTTGTGAAAAACTCATAACAGAATATTGGTAGCGGGAAGCAATTCAGATTATGGAGAAATACTCAAGAGGCTGAAGAGGCGCCCCTGCTAAGGGTGTAGGTCGTTCACGCGGCGCGAGGGTTCAAATCCCTCTTTCTCCGTTTAGCTGCCAATATAGCAAGTGGAAGTGCTGGAAACTTAGTACTTCCAAATTTTTCGCCTCTGTGGTGAAGGCAGTTAAGCAGAAACTGCGAGGAACACATAAATTTAAATTTATGCGTTGACAAATTTTTGGATTTAGTGTTATAATAAAAATCCACCGCGAAAAACAAAGTGGAAGTGGTGGAAAAGAAATTCAAAAAGTTTGAAAAAAGTCTTGACACAGAATAAAGCACATGATATTATATCAGAGTTGCGTCTGAACAAGACAAAACAACTTCCAATCGAGAGAAAGGAAGCGTACCTTGACAAATAAACAGCAATGCAACCCTGAAAATT
>JAGAQU010000055.1 GCA_017622575.1 Lachnospiraceae bacterium | reverse complement strand
TCTTCTCTACCGCTGCTGATAATCAGACCGCAGTAGATATCAACGTAGTACAGGGTGAGAGACAGTTTGCAAGGGACAACAAGTCTCTCGGACAGTTCAGACTGGACGGTATTCCTCCGGCAATGCGTGGTGTGCCTCAGATTGAGGTTACTTTCGATATCGATGCAAACGGTATTGTCAATGTGTCTGCAAAGGATCTCGGAACAGGCAAGGAGCAGCATATCACCATTACAGCAGGTTCCAATATGTCTGATGAAGAAATCGATAAGGCAGTAAAAGAAGCAGCAGAGTTTGAAGCACAGGATAAGAAGAGAAAGGAAGCTATCGACGTAAGAAACGAGGCAGACTCCTTCGTATTCCAGACAGAGAAGGCTTTGAACGAGGTTGGCGACAAGATTGATGCCTCCGCAAAATCTGCTGTTGAAGCTGATATGGCAGCAGTAAAGGCAATCCTTGACAGAACAAAGGATCAGGAAATGTCAGACAGTGATATTGACGAACTGAAGGCAGCAAAAGAGAAACTGACAACCAGCGCACAGGCTTTGTTTACCAAGATGTATGAAAATATGCAGCAGGCACAGGGCGGTGCAGCAGGTGCGGGCCCCGATATGGGCGGCTTCAGCGGCCAGGCAGGCCCCGATGCAGGAGCAGATGCAGGTTCTGCAGACGATGTAGTTGACGGAGACTACAGAGAAGTATAAAATAGAAAAGCGGTAAAACGAGAAAGAGTTCTTCTCAGGTGGCAAAACGCCACCTGAGAAGAACTATGACTTTCTCGAGAAGAATGGCGTTGCCATTCTTCTTTGCGCGTTTATTAAGATTAGAGGAGTTTAAGTAATGGCAGAGCAGAAACGGGACTATTATGAAGTCCTTGGTGTGGATAAGAATGCAGATGATGCAGCTCTTAAAAAGGCATATAGGGCATTAGCCAAAAAATATCATCCCGACATGAATCCGGGTGATGCCGAAGCTGAAAAGAAATTTAAGGAGGCTTCCGAAGCTTATGCAATTTTAAGTGATCCGGAGAAGAGGAAACAGTATGATCAGTTTGGTCATGCAGCCTTTGACGGTGGAGCAGGCGGTGGCGGTTTTGGCGGCTTTGACTTTAACGGCACAGATTTCAGCGATATTTTCGGAGATATATTTGGCGATTTCTTTGGCGGCAGCCGGAGAAGCAGAGGAAACAGCGGACCCATGAAGGGAGCCAATATTCGCACCAGTGTGCGGATTGCTTTTGAAGAAGCTGTATTTGGTGTTGATAAGGAGATTGAACTTACCTTAAAGGATGAATGTAAGACCTGCCATGGCAACGGTGCAAAGCCGGGAACAAGTCCCGAGACCTGCCCGAAGTGCGGCGGAAAAGGCCAGGTGGTATTTACCCAGCAATCCTTCTTTGGAACTGTGAGAAATGTGCAGACATGTCCTGACTGTAACGGTACAGGCAAAGTCATCAAGGAGAAGTGTCCCGATTGTCATGGATCCGGTTACATTGCAAGCCGCAAGAAGATTCAGGTGTCTATTCCTGCAGGTATTGACAATGGTCAGAGCGTCCGTATCAGAGAAAAGGGAGAACCGGGTGTAAATGGCGGTCCCAGAGGAGATCTTCTCGTGGAGGTCATTGTAGGACGTCATCCCATTTTCCAGAGACAGGATTACAATATTTATTCATCTGTTCCCATTTCCTTTGCGGTTGCGGCACTTGGAGGAGAAGTTGTAGTGGATACGGTGGACGGCAAGGTGATCTATGATGTTAAGGCCGGCACGCAGACAGATACCAAGGTAAGATTGAAGGGTAAAGGAGTACCGTCTCTCAGAAACAAAGAGGTGCGGGGTGATCATTATGTGACACTGGTGGTTCAGACACCCGATAAACTATCCCATGAAGCCAAGGAACTTTTAAAGCAGTTTGATGCAGTTACCGGTGACAGCTTAAATGCTGCGAAGAATGTGGAAACAGAGAAAAACACAGACGGTAAAGAGTCAAAGAAGAAAAAATTCTGGAAATAAAAAGAAAAGGCGTATCGAGGCTGATACGCCTTTTTATCTGGGAAGATGATTTTTGCAGGCAGTTTTTTGACTGGTTGTAAAAGAAAGGTTAAAAAAGAGTGATTTGTGATTTTACAGCGGTAGATACAGAAACAACAGGACTGAACCCTAAATTGGACAGGATCATTGAGATTGGTGCGGTGAAGGTCAGGGACGGCAAAATAACAGACCGGTTTGAACGCTTAATTAATCCGGGAAGGAAACTGGATGAGCGTATTGTTCAGCTTACCGGGATTACGCAGGAAGAACTGAAAATTGCGCCCGATATAGCGGAAGTCCTTCCTTCTCTTCTTTCCTTTATCGGTGATGATGTACTGCTTGGACACAAAATTCTGTTTGATTTTTCTTTCCTGAAAAGGGCTGCTGTCAACCAGCATCTGGAATTTGAAAAAAGGGGAATTGATACTTTGAAGCTTGCAAGACGATTTCTGCCGGAGCTTGAGAGTAAGAAACTTACCAGCCTGTGTGAATATTACGGAATTGCATATGATGCCCACAGAGCGGCAAGTGATGCCGTGGCAGCAACGGAGTTATACTTTAAGCTGTCGAAACAGTTTCCGGATGAGGATGCCTATGAACCTGTCCCACTGATCTATAAAGTAAAAAGAGATTGCCCGATCACGGAAAAGCAAATGGAACGGTTATATAAGCTGACTGAGAAGCATAAAATAGAAATAGACTATGAAATAGACAAGCTGACAAAAAGTGAAGCGAGTCGTATTACGGATAAGATCATTTTAAAGTACGGACGGATATAGTGACAAGGAAGGACAGCCCTTTTCATTCTGCCATAGAATTCAGAAAAGAGACGATATGTGCAGATAAAGCTGAGTTAAGTCCCTCGGCAACAGGAATCAGATTACGGATTTTGCCCTTTTCTCCGGTTTCCTGATAAATTTCTGCAAGCAGTTTATAGGAGGCACTGACATCGGTTTTTGTCTCTATGGCAAATTCCAGAACCGTTTTGGCTTCTTTCACATAAGTATGATCATACAGTGCCGTTGCAAGCCTCTGAAGGGTTCTTGCAAGGGTAGTATAGCGCTGATCATAGAGAGTCAGAAGGTCTATGTTAGGAGCACCGTATTTTAATTTCAAATCAGTATTGCTGATACCTGTTAAGTTTACGATGGGTCCTTCCGATATGGTATGCAGGATATCATGACACTCGCTGACCACGGGATCATCCTTCATGACATCCATTGGAAGAGAATCGAAGGGGATGGTGATATAATTTAGGTCATCGAGAGACTTGCGGCGTGTATTGTTGGCTCTGCTTTCTTTTTCCCAGAAGGACTCTTCGGTACTTTCCTGACGTCTTCGGCTTTTATGAAGTTCATAGGAAAGCCATATACAGAAAACGATAAAACTTGCAAAAATAGGGAACTTCATATATAATATCCTTTCAAGAAAATGTATCATTTACAAAATCGAGGCGTTAATTATGTTCAATTTCAACAGCAGCAAAAATAAGAGAATCATTTCCTCTGTCATCATTATATTATTGATACTTGCTATGATAATTCCAACTTTAGCATATTTAGTTTAGTAAGGCAATAAGAGGAGCCATTATGAAAAAAATATTACGTGTAATCGCCTGCTTTGGTATTATGATATGGGTACTTGGTACTTTTGATCAGCAGGTGTATGCAAGTGAAAAAAATACAATTTCGGCCGGGATTTATCTCAACGATATTTCTCTGGAAGGTAAGACAATTGAAGAAGCGGAAGGCATGGTAAATGAATATGTGGAAGAACTTCTTCAAAAAAATATTACATTGAAAATGACCGGTGATCATGAGGTGACAATCACGCCGGGAGACATAGGACTTTACTGGAGCAATCCGGAGATACTTGAGGAAGCGGCATCTATCGGCAAAAAAGGAAATATTGTAGAGCGCTATAAGATAAAGAAAGATCTTCAATTTGAAAACAGAAGATTGACTCTTCAATTTAATGTGGACAGGGAGCTTGTCAAGCATGTACTGTCTGATCAGTGTGCTGTTTATAATGTAGAGGCGAGAAATGCCACTTTGTCCAGGGAGAATGATGAATTTGTCATTCATGAGGGGCAGACGGGAATAGTGGTGGATGAAAATGCCTCCCTGTCTCTGATCTGTGATTTCTTTGCAGGTGGTTGGAACGGTGAGGATACTTCGATTGACCTTGTGGTTGCGGTGGATGAGCCTCTCGGTTCGAAAGAGGAACTTTCCAGAGTAAAAGATGTACTTGGCAGTTTTACGACCAGCTTTAAGACGTCAGGTTCCTCGAGAAGCGCTAACGTGAGAAACGGATGTGCTTTGATCAACGGAACGACTCTTTATCCGGGAGAGGAATTTTCTACTTATGATACCGTTTCTCCTTTTACTCAGGAAAACGGATATTATATGGCAGGCTCTTATTTGAACGGACAGGTAGTTGACAGCCTTGGCGGCGGAATCTGTCAGGTTTCCACTACACTTTATAATGCTGTGCTCTTATCGGAGCTTCAGGTGACAGAGAGACATAATCATTCCATGATCGTCACCTATGTGGATCCTTCCGCAGATGCGGCAATCTCAGAGTCAGCTGGGAAAGATTTTAAGTTTGTCAACAACACAAGTGCGCCCATTTACATTGAGGGCTATACAACCGATGACAAGCAGATCGGTTTTGTGATTTACGGTGAAGAGACAAGAGATGAAGACCACAGCGTAGCTTATGAGAGTGAAGTGGTCAGTAAGACTTATCCTGATACCGAAGTGATCTATACGGATGCTTCTGCCCCTGTAGGGTCGGTAACGGTCCAGTCTGCTCATGTCGGATATAAGGCAAATCTTTGGAAAGTTGTTTATGAAAACGGGGAGCAGGTCAGCAGAGAGATGGTAAATTCCAGTACCTATAAGATGACTCCGAGATCGGCAACAGTTGGTGTTGCAACTGCGGACCCGAATGCTTATAATGAGATCATGGCAGCGATTTCTACCAATAACATAGACCATGTGAAAAATGTGGCGGCAGCTCTTGCGGCCGCGGCGGCGCCTCCTACGGCCCCTGATCCTCAGGCAGCACAGGAGCAGGCACCACCGGCCCCGGCGGAAATACCGGCAGCAGAGGCACCGGCACAGTAGTTATCCGGTTGCCTCATTGTAAGTGATAGAGCGAGGCAGCAATGAAAACAGGAAAAATATCCGAAAACGTGTTAAAGCGTTCCGTTTTAAAAAATATCAATACAAAGAGGAAAGAAGTCATAAAAGGTGCAGGAATAGGGTCAGACTGTGCCTTTTTCCAGTGTGAGGATTTTGTGTCTCATGAGGAGAGGACACATAAGTATTTTGCGGCATCTTCAGAGACAGTGACACTTCCGGTGAGGGATGCCGGAACTATGGCAGTGTTTTCGGCGGTAAATAATCTGGCAGCCGGAGGATCAGAATGCTTTGCCATAATGATCTGCCTTGTATTGCCGGAGAGATCGGAGGAAGTGCTGTTACAGGAATTGATGCGGCAGATAGAGAATGCCTGTGCAGAACTTGCGATACAGATAGCGGGAGGGCATACCGAGGTATCATCCGGAGTAATAAATCCTGTCATTACAGTTACCGCATTGGGAAAACCGATCACAGATGAGGCAGGAGCTCTGATACAGACGCATGCATCTGAAAAAGGAGCATCCATTACGGATCTCGATATTGTAATGACGAAATGGATCGGACTGGAAGGAACCATGATTCTGGCGAGGGAAAAAGAGAAAGAGCTTCTTACCAGATATCCTCTTCCCCTGATAAAGGCAGCACAGGGATTTGAAAAGTATCTCCCAATCCTGCCGGAGGCCGCCACCGCCCTTAAGTCCGGCGTTTATACCATGCACGACATTAGAAATGGCGGTGTGTTTGGAGGTTTGTGGGAGCTTTCAAGGAGTATGGGCGTTGGACTTTCCATTGATTTAAAGAAAATACCTGTGAAGCAGGAAACCATAGAGATCTGTGAGTTTTATGATCTGAATCCTTATGAGCTTTTATCGGGAGGAAGCCTTCTGATTGCGGCTTCTGACGGCGAAGAACTGGTGGAAGGATTAAAGGAAACAGGTGTTTCTGCGGCGGTGATCGGTAAGACCACCGGTAGTAATGACAAGATTATCCGGAATGAAGAGGAAGTCAGATTCTTAGAACCTACGAAACCGGATGAAATATTAAAAGTATCATTTAGTTAAGGAGGACTCTTACAATGAGAGAACAGATTTTAGCGATTATTGAAAAGAACAGCCGTATTGATATTCATGAGCTGGCCGTTATTTTAGGAGTGGAAGAAATAGATGTTGCCAATGAATTAAAGGCTATGGAAGAGGAGGGTATCATCTGCGGATATCACACCATGATAGACTGGGAAAAAACCTCTATAGAAAAGGTGACGGCACTGATCGAGGTAAGGATCACTCCCCAGAGGGGTCAGGGCTATGACAATATTGCAGAAAGAATTTACAAATATCCTGAAGTGAACAGCGTGTATCTGATTTCCGGCGGTTATGACCTTCTGGTGAGCCTTGACGGAAAGAGCTTAAAGGCAGTTTCCAGCTTTGTATCCGAGAAGCTATCCACACTTGATGGTGTCCTCAGTACGGCGACACATTTTGTGCTTAAAAAATACAAAGATCACGGTACGATTTTGACAAAAAAATATGAAGATACAAGGGAGAAAGTGACACCATGAGAAATCCGTTAGCAGATAAGATCGTGGATATCAAGCCCTCCGGTATCCGCAAATTTTTTGATATCGTAAATGAGATGGAGGACGCTATCTCGCTGGGTGTGGGGGAACCTGATTTTGACACACCCTGGCACATCAGGGATGAGGGCATTTATTCCCTGGAAAAAGGAAGAACCTTTTATACATCCAATGCAGGTCTTAAGGAGCTTAGGACCGAGATTACCAGATACATAAAAAGGACTCAGGGTGTTTCCTATGATCCCATGAAAGAAGTGCTTGTAACAGTAGGAGGCTCCGAGGCCATCGATCTGGCACTTCGCGCCATGATCAATCCGGGAGAGGAAGTGCTGATCCCTCAGCCAAGTTATGTTTCCTACGAACCATGCGCTATCCTGGCAGATGCCGTTCCCGTTATTATTGAGCTGAAGGAAGAAAATGAATTCAGACTTACTGCACAGGAATTGCGGGATGCCATTACCGATAAGACAAAGATCCTGATTCTTCCGTTCCCCAACAATCCTACGGGAGCCATTATGGAGCAGAAGGATTTGGAAGAAATAGCAGAAATCATCCGTGAAAAGGATCTTTTTGTGATCTCCGATGAAATTTACGCGGAACTCAGCTACAAGGGCAAACATGTATCTATTGTCAGTCTTCCCGGTATGCAGGAAAGAACTGTGTTGATCAATGGTTTTTCCAAGGCCTATGCCATGACGGGATGGAGACTTGGCTATGCCTGTGCGCCTGCTGTTATTATGGAGCAGATGGTGAAAATCCATCAGTTTGCCATTATGTGTGCACCTACTACCAGCCAGTATGCCGCTGTGGAGGCTCTGCGCAACGGAGACGAGGATGTGGCAATGATGCGCGAGTCCTATAATCAGAGAAGAAGATTTCTTATGAATGCCTTTAAAGAGATGGGATTGCAGTGCTTTGAACCGTATGGCGCCTTCTATGTATTTCCCTGTATCAAAGAGTTTGGAATGACCAGCGAAGAGTTTGCGGAAAGACTGCTTAGAGAAGAGAAGGTAGCTGTCGTTCCCGGTACGGCTTTCGGGGACTGTGGAGAGGGCTTCCTTCGAATTTCCTATGCGTATTCCTTGGAGAATCTGAAGATTGCCATGGATAAGATCGGGCATTTTATCAGCCGGTTAAGGGAAGAGAAGAAATAAGGTATCGAGAAAGTGTTAAAGATATAAGGACGCAGGCGGCGGACAATATTTTCTGTTTGTATAGATAAATATTGTCCGCCGCCTGCTGTGCTTCTGCTCTTTAAAAACTAATAATTCTAAGGGACAGCTATTGATTTTTATTGCCGTCAAGATGGTCCTGAACCATTTTACTTATCACATCTCTGGGAAGGGGATAGTGATATTCCTTGATGATTCTGTCTGTATCATAGCCAAGGTCGACAAGGTGTCGGATGGCACCCCCGTAAGCAAAATCCCTGACAAAATTTTGAAGTGATTCATTGAAATATTGATTTTCCATATACAAATCCCTGACTTTAATTTTTGGTGGTGAATTTAGCATAGAAAAATTTCAGAGATTTGTCAATTGGAGTTGATGAGGATATGCTGATGAGGATAGAAAATCTAAAAATCCACTTATTATGATGGGAGAAGGGTATATAAGCCCCGGAAGTGCTTGCTGTACCCTCGGAAAAGCCCTGAAATGTGAAGGAAGGGTATGAGAGCACAGGATGGGTGCCTATACCCTCGCTGTAAGCCTCCAAGCATCTGAAAAAGAATAAATGAAGTAAAATAGGGCTTGAACTGTCTGCTTGCGAGGGTATATGAAAGGGAAAACGCTTGAAATACCCTCCAGTAACTCGAAAGCTTTAAAGACGAGGGTATAGGAAACCAAAATGAGTTCTCCTGCCCATAAGGCGCATAATCGGGCATATAAAAAAAGAATGGAATAATACTAAATTTGTATTGACTGCCGGTAAAACCATCTGTTACAATCAAATCAGAGCATAGATATTCTGACGGAAATTCGTACATCGAATCTTTTTTCTAAAGCGTGCCGACCGGCACATGATCTGTTTTGAAATCCTTGCTTTTTACCCAATTAATTATCTGAATAAAGCAGGGAATCAGGCAGAGTCTTTCGAAGAATGGCCGGGTATGTTCCCTGCCGTACGAAAGGAGAAAGAAAATATGTATGAAGAACTGCGACTGAATATCGTGGCGGAGGAACCGGCGGTATACCATACCTATAAGGACAGGGTATTCCGGATACTGTTTAGAGACAAGAAAAGGCTGCTGGAGCTTTATAATGCATTGAATGATACGGACTACACCAATGAGGATGACCTGATTGTCAACACACTGGAAAATGCCATTTATATGAAGATGAAAAATAACATATCCTTTGTGATTGACAGCAACATGTGCCTGTTTGAACACCAGTCATCCTATTGCCCCAATATGGCGCTTGGGGGATTTCTTTATTTTGCAGACCTTTATAAGAAATATGTGAAGGATGTGGACTTGAGCATCCGGAAGAAAATCATGATACCGGCACCGCATTATATTGTGTTTTACAATGGCCTCGAGCGCAAGGAAGAGGAATTTACGCAGAAGCTGTCGGATTCCTTTGAGGATGGGAAAGAGGGCTGTATCGAGCTGACGGTGCGCACGATCAACATTAATTACGGGCAGAATAAAAAACTGATGGAGAAATGTAAAACACTTGCCGGATATTCTTTTTTTGTGGCACAGGTTCGGAAGAACCTGGAGACCATGAAAATGGAAAAGGCAGTGGAGGAGGCAATCAATGCCTGCATAGAGAAGGATGTATTAAAGGAGTTTTTCCTGGTGCAAAAAGCGGAGGTAATGGCAATGTCAATTTATGAGTACAATGAAGAGTATGTGAGGAAGTCACTGTATGAAGAAGGATTGGAAGAAGGTATAAAAGAAGGGGAGAAGGTCGGCGTACTGAAAACTTTGGCAAAGAGCGTGGAAGCTGTTATGGCAAATCTTCACACAGATATAAGAAATGCATGTGAAATCATCGGGACAACGGTGGAAGAATATGAGAAGGCAAAAAATATAAGCGGCGTATAAGCAAATGTAAAGCTCCGGTGAAATCATCGGAGCTTTTATATCGCAGTTAATCCGTCAATATACGCAGAGAGCAATTCTTTCTTTCTGGCATCTAAAGAATTCCATTTAATCAAAAGCTGATATTCCTCAGCAGACAGATCACTCATTTTGTATGGGAAGCGAATATCGGACAAACCGAGAATATAGTCACAGCTTGCATGAAATATTTCAGATAATCTGAGTAAAGCAGCCACACTTGGATAATGCTTTCCGCTTTCATAGGCACTGATTGTTTCTTGTGAGACTTCTAATTCAATCGATAGTCGAACCTGAGTCATGTTGTACTCTTCACGCAATTGTTTGATTCTGTTTGCCATATATACTCCTATTTGATCAGATTATTGGTTTTTCTAATATTAGAATATAGGTTATACTTGTAAAAATAAGAGGATTATGTTATATTGAGTACAGTTTAAAACTGTATAAATAACATATAATATGCTGTATGGAAATAGAAATATTCAATAGTTAATGTAAGAATGATTTTGCAGTAAACATTCTAAGGAGGAAATGAAATACAGATAAGGAAAGGAATTTTATAAAAATGAGATGATTTAAGGAGAATTGCGATTAGGGTAGATAATAAAAAATTATGGTGAAAATTTTATGAGAAAATTTTGTATTAAATGTGGAAGTGAAATGAGACTGGAGGCAAAGTTTTGCCCTAAATGTGGATATCGTGTTGCTCAAAGCGAAAATGAAGACAACATTGTATTAAATGAAAAAACTAGAATGAGAAAAAAGAAAGTTAATATAGGAGTGCTGGCTTTTATCCTGTTGGTAGTATTGAGCTTTTGTGCATTAATGGTGCACAACCTGAGGATGAAATATTAGTACGTGCAGGAAATCCTGTTCCCATAAATGTAATAGAAGAATATAAATTAGCAAACGATTTAGACGGGCAATTTGATATAACCGGGACATGGTATAGCGAAGATTATGATGAAGCCAATGCATGGGCAAGGAGTTACAAGACCACCTTTAATTCAGATGGTACAGTAATGCAGATAGGGTGGAGGAATGAGGATCATGGAATCTATGAAGTTTCACCTGACAGCATGTTTGTAACAGCATACTTTACAGAAAACTATATAGATCAACCAGGAGATGGAAGACAGATTTTGGGTGGTTATGAATACTCTGTTGTTTACAAATTAGATACGGAAAAGCAGTGCATATATGCTATATATTCTCAGCAATTTAAAGATTCCGGATATAGCAATGCCGAAGATGGCGAGCTGCAAAGGAATACTAAAAGAAATCAATAGAAAAAAGGAGATAAAAAGATGTTTTGTGGAAGTTGTGGGAGTAAGATACCTGAAGGCGCGATATTTTGTCCCAGTTGTGGGGAAAGAGTTGCTGAAATGCAGTCTGAGAGAAAAGAAAATGATACAGATATAGATAGGAAAGGTTACAATACTGGAAATAAAGTATGGATTGTTATTAATACGATTGCATGGCTGTTTGTCTGTATGAATATAATTGTTGTAGCCTTATCAAAATCATCAAAATTTATGAGTTTAATACATACATACTATCGTTCGCTCAATGGATATGTTTTGTTTTATTATGGCTTTGTTTTAGCGGTATTAGTAATGGCACTAATCTCTATATTTTCAAATGTAGCTAATAACAAAGGTATGACAGTCTTAAGTGTGATTGCAGACATCTCATTTGGAATTACTATATTAATAATCAAATTAATTAATAGCAGTCTTCAAAATAGTTTTATGAATAGTGTAAGCAAAATGATGTTGTACACAGTCACAGGGGTATATGGAAATAATATTTGGAAGATTTCTTATTTATGTTTATTAATTTCCTTTGCAATTTCATTTTTTAAAGTAAATGCAGGAAAAAGGAATCCGAAGGAGAGATAAAATGTTTTGCCAAAGGTGTGGAAACGAAATAAAAGAAGGAAGTAGATTTTGCGCAAAGTGTGGTTGCTCAATTCCAATTGACGAAAAGAATTCAAACAAATTATCAGAGTGTAAGGAAAAGACTTCCCAAAAGAAGAAATCGGGAAAAATGATTCTTATTTTCTTTCTGATGTTGATTCTGTGCGTAGGAAGCGTAACAGTTTGCTCCTTGATAATGGGGAATAATAGGATTGATAAATCACAACTGATTGGAAGCTGGTATATAGATGGGGATGATAGTCCTTATTTTAAATTAAAAGATGGAGGAAAGGCCAAATTTGCGTTTTCTCTGACAACTCACCCGAACGGACAAAGACATGCCGGATTGTGTGACGTTAGCTGTAAATGGAAGATACAAAGAGGACACCTTATATTGGTTTCCATAACAAACATAGATTTGGGCGAGATTGTCAGCATTGAGGATGATGTGTTGACTTGTGATGACAATGGAACGATTGTAAAATATAGAAGAAAAGGATTAAGTATTTATGATGTTTGGTAAAAAATGCTTTTAGAGAAAATGAGGGCGGCAAAGGGCCAAGGACTCATCTGCCGCCTGTTTAATATATGTGTTTCAAAATCTTTGTTAGTATACCAACTGATACTCTACAATAATTCCGGCTTCCACATCGACTTCGCCGGGCATCATGCCGGCTGTGTCTGCAAGAGCCTCTTCCTTAGCGGAAGAAAGAGAGTTAATTTGATTTGAACGGGCATAATCGGTGTAGCGGGCATCTGAGTATCCGCTGATTTCCCGGATGCTGATAACCCGGCCCACTGCGGCGCCGGATGCAGCGGCAAGCACCTGCGCTTTTTCATAGGCGGAAGCGACGGCTTTTTTCAGAGCATCCTGATAGCTTTCGTCATATTTGCTTGCCTGATAGGTAATGGACTGTACGGTGTTAATGCCACCGGAAACGGACTGCGCCAGAATATCGTCGAGCTCATCGATCGGCAGATCGGATACGGTCAGGGTTGTGATGGCTTCATAGCCTGTTAAGACCGCCGAACCGCTGTTGTAATTATAGACGGGATTCATGTAATAGTCCGAGGTCTGAATGGAACTCTCAGCAATGCCAAGGCTTTTTAACAGTTCGATTACCTGTCCCACATCCTCGGAGTTCTGCTGCTGACAGCCGGAAGCCGTACTGTCTTTGGTGCGCACGGAATAAACCACTTCCGCGATATCAGGAACAACTGACACATGCTCCGTACTGTTTACTGTGATCACGTTATCCGGATTAGCCGTCTGATAAGACGGACTTTGCGCAATTTCTGCTTCCGGTGTGGCAGTCCCTGAGGCTTCTGATGACTCTGCGGTATTCACCTGCCTGCCACATGCCGTCAATCCCATAATCATAATAAAACTTGTCAAAATAAGCACGATTTTCTTCATAAATAATCCTCCTTGTATCTGTTCTTACATAAGATACGAAGAAGGACATACTAATTTATGGAATAAATTTAGTTTAAACTCATCATTTAAAAAAATAAATTTAAATGATGCCAAAAAGAAATCTATTCCTCATTCTTTCCACTGCAACCGATGTAGTTCTCCAGCAAGCTGCATATTTGCAAAATTCTGCTGGCGCAGTGCCTCATAGAGCACTATGGCCACAGAATTTGACAGATTAAGGGAACGAATCTGCGGTTCCATGGGAATACGGATGCAGGTTTCCTCATAGTCCACAAGAATCTCTTCCGGGATGCCGGCGCTTTCCTTGCCAAACATAATATAGTCGTCAGGCCCGAAGGCCACATCACTGTACACGTGCTTTGCCTTGGTGGTTGCCATCCAGATCTTTGCACCGGGATGCAGATCTTTGAACTCTTCAAAATTCATATATCTTGTCACATTCAGGTGTTCCCAGTAATCCATACCGGCTCTCTTAATTTCTTTTTCCGTCAGGCGAAAGCCCAAAGGCTCGATCAGATGAAGATCAGTGCCTGTGGCGACGCAGGTCCTTCCGATATTTCCTGTATTTGCCGGGATCTCCGGCTGATGTAATATGATGTGCATGCTAGTCCTCCTCATCGCTGTCCGCAACAGGCAGTGAAAAAATAAATTCCGAACCCACACCCTCAGTGCTGATCACGTTGATATGCTCTCCGTGGGCATTGATGATCTCCTTTGTGATGGAAAGACCAAGTCCGGTGCCCTTTTTGTCCTTTCCGCGGGATAAGTCTGATTTATAAAAACGATCCCAGATCAACTTCAGATCATCCTTGGGAATACCGATGCCGCTGTCCTTTACGGAGATAAAGACTTTATTGTGCTTTTCTGTAGTCTCTATTTTAATAATAGAGTTCTGATGGCTGAATTTGATGGCATTGTCGAGAAGGTTATAGAGAACCTGCTGTATTTTATCCACATCGGCAGTGACATACAGCTCATCTCCCGTAAGAATCAGTTCGATGGCGATGGTTTTCTTTTTACAGGTACCTTCAAAGGTGGCAGCGGTATTCCGGATCACGCTGTTGATGTCAAAGGTGGTTTTCTGAAGCATCATGCCTTTTGTATTCAGGTTGTTTAAGATCAAAAGGCTGTCTGTCAGTTTTTTCAGACGTTCTGTTTCATTGAGTACGATATTTAAATATTTCTCATGCAGTTCCGGTGGAATGGTCCCATCCAGCATGGCTTCCAGATAACCCTTGATGGAAGTTAAGGGAGACCGGAAATCGTGGGAAACATTGGCAACAAATTTTTTCTGTGTATCCTCCGCTCTGGCAATTTCGCTTGCCATGTAGTTCAGGGAAGCAGCGAGATAACCGATCTCATCTTCACTTTCCACCTGAAATTCATAGTGCATGTTTCCGGCAGCATACTGCTCGGTGGCCTCCGTAATTTTGCGTAGGGGAAGGTAAACCATTTCCGTGAAGAAAATCAAAATGATCAGGGAGAGCAGGAACAAAATCACCAACATCAGATAAGAGATATTCAGGAGGCTGTTGCAGGATGCTGTGATGTTCTGCATGGGATAGTGAATGACAACATATCCTCTTACCCTGTAATTGGAAGTGATGGGAGCAAAGACGCTGAGCTGCTCTTCTGTAAAGCTGTCAAAAAACGTACCGATGGTATAATAACTTTCGCCTATGGCAGTAGGATCAAAGCCGGTAATGACGGTTTCATTTTCCACATCAATGGGGGACTTAGAATCCAGTACCATACGTCCTGACGGATTGATGATCCACAATCTGGCAGATAGATAAGTATCCAGCGCATCCAGCTGTTTTTTTACCGTATCAAGGGATGTCTCGTTATTATAAAGGTCGGAAGCATAGGTGTTGGCGATCAGGGTGGCTTCCTTATACAGTGCATCAGACTTTTCTCTTTTCAGATGCTCAAAGGTCATGTTGTTCACGAAAGTGGCAACAACCACAAAGCCGAAAAATCCGAAAATGAAATAAGCCAGCAGAAATTTCAAATAAAGGGTTTTTCTCATTACCTTACCTCAAATTTATAGCCGATTCCCCAGATGGTGGCAATGCGCCAATGGGTATGATCGTTGATTTTTTCGCGCAGACGCTTGATATGTACGTCCACGGTTCTGGTGTCACCGATGTATTCGTAGCCCCAGATCTGATCAAGGAGCTGTTCTCTCGTAAAAACATGGTTAGGCGATGAGGCGAGAAAATAGAGAAGCTCCAGTTCCTTCGGCGGCATATCCACGGATTTTCCCATATAAATAACAGAGTAGTTGGTCTGATTGATGATAAGATCCGGATATTCCACACATTTCACATCGGGTTCTGTTGAAACAGCAGGAGTCTGTTTGTACCTGCGAAGGACAGCCTTTACTCTCGCCACCAGTTCCTTGGAATCAAAGGGCTTTTCCATATAGTCGTCGGCACCCAGTTCAAGACCCAGAACCTTGTCAAAAATTTCCCCCTTGGCAGAAAGCATAATGATGGGAATAGAGGATTTGGCACGGATCTCCCGGCATACCTGATAGCCGTCGATACCGGGGAGCATCAGATCCAGCAAAATTAAGTTGGGAGCAAAGGAGTCCGCCAGTAAAAGAGCGGTTTCTCCGTCTCCTGCAATCATGGTGTCAAAACATTCTTTTGTAAGATAAAGAGAGATTAATTCTGCAATATTGCTGTCATCATCGACAATCAGAATTTTTTGCTTATTTGCCATAATAATCGATTCCTTTCTGCTATTCTTTAAAAGTAACAATTGTGACACCTGCGTCACCTTCCCCGTATTCTCCGAGACGGAAGCTTTTCACATACTTGATCCGCTTCAGGTGACTATGAACAGCGCTCCTTAAGGCACCTGTTCCTTTGCCGTGAACCACCCGTACTGTTGAAAGATGGGCGAGATAAGCGTCGTCCAGATATTTATCCAGTTCGGCGAGTGCTTCATCCACCGTTTTTCCCAGGAGATTGATTTCCGGTGATACATTTAAGGATTTGGACATTTTGATCTTTCCTGTCTGGGATTGCCGGAAGGAAGGAACATTGACCGGGGCATCTTCCTTCACAAGCGCAAGGTCACTGATGTTGACCTGGGAGCGGATGATACCGCACTGTACAAACAGATTTCCCTTGTGGTCCGGAAGCGTGCTCACAATTCCCTTAAGACCCATGGAAAGTATCTGTACGCTGTCACCTTTTTGAATCTGGTCGGGTGTCAGTTTTTTGACTTTCTTTTGTTCTTTGTTCTTTATTGCCAGCTTATCATTTTTTTCGCTGATTTTGCCACGGACTTTTTCCCGGGATTTTTCAAGATCTTTTAAGGAAGCACCGGGACCAGCTTTTTGGAAAATGCGGATGGTCTCATCGGCCACATCCTTTGCTTCCTGAAGAATATCCCTTGCCTGTTCGTTGGCATCCCTAAGGATCTTTTCTTTGGCGATGTCGATTTTTTCGTTTTTCTCCTTTAACCGGTTTTTCAGATTTTTGATCTCTTCCTTGTAGGAAGCGATTTCAAGACGCTCTTTTTCGATGGTAATGCGGCTCTCTTCCAGGTCGGATAAAAGATCCTCAAAGCTCTTGTCATCCTTGCCAAGCTGACTGTCGGCGGCGTTTATAATATCGTCCGGAAGTCCCAGCTTTTTGGAGATGGCAAAGGCATTGCTCTTTCCCGGAATACCGATCAGAAGACGATAGGTGGGAGAAAGGGTCTCCACGTTGAATTCGCAGCAGGCATTCTCCACAAACTCAGTGGTGAGGGCATAAACCTTAAGTTCACTGTAGTGAGTGGTTGCCATGGTGCGGATGCCTCTGCCGTGTAAGTGATCAAGAATAGCAATGGCAAGTGCAGCACCCTCGGTAGGGTCTGTTCCTGCACAAAGCTCGTCAAAAAGACAAAGGGAATTTTCGTCCGCGTGCTTCAAAATTTCTACAATTCGCGTCATATGAGAAGAAAAGGTACTTAAACTCTGCTCAATGCTCTGCTCATCTCCGATATCCGCAAAGACTTCCGTAAACAGGGAAAGCTCAGAGCGGTCAAGAGCCGGAATAGGAAGCCCGGCCTGTCCCATCAGGGTAAAAAGTCCTACAGTTTTTAAGGATACGGTCTTACCGCCGGTATTGGGACCGGTAACGATCAGCTGGTCAAACTCTTTGCCCAGCTGCACATCGATAGGAACAGCCTTCCCGGCCGGAAGAAGGGGATGACGGCCTTTGCGGATGTTGATATAGTGCTCCTGATTAAAAAGCGGTCTTGTGGCATTTTGAGAGAGAGCAAGGGAAGCTTTCGCAAAGGTGAAATCGAGAAAAGTCATAATTTTCTGATTTTCCGCAATCTCCACAGCGTGTTCTGCCACCAATCCGCTTAGGGAGGCAAGGATCACTTCAATTTCTTCTTTTTCCTGAACAGACAGTTCCTTCAAGTGATTATTCAGTTCCACAACGGCGGCAGGCTCGATAAAAAAGGTGGAGCCTGTGGATGACTGATCATGGACCATGCCGGGAACCTGATTTTTGTATTCGGATTTTACGGGAATACAATAGCGGTTGTCGCGCATGGTAATCACCGCATCCTGGAGATAGTTCCGGCAGGAACCGTTTACCATGGAAGTGAGCTGGCTGTGAATCTTCTCACCGGTAAGGGCAATGCTGCGTCTGATGTGCTTTAAAGTGGGGCTGGCATCATCGGCAATTTCCTCTTCGGAGAGGATACAGCGCCTGATCTCTCCTGACAGAAGTGTCAGTGGCTCCAGCCTTTCAAAATAACCGGTGAGAGATGTCTCTTTTTCATCATCCTGCTGACTTCTTCCGTAAGCTTTAATGCGGTTTACGTTGTCAAGAAGTCCTGCAATCTTAAGAAGTTCCGCAGCGGACAATGTACTGCCGATTTCCAGAGAGCGAAGGCCCATGGAAATGTCTTTGTTTCCGCCAAAGGAGGTGGATCCTTTCTGGAACAGCATGGTAAGAGCGTCAGATGTCTCTGTCTGGGCAAGCTCAATGGCTTTAAGGTCAGTCATTGGCGAGAGATTCCTGCAGAGCTCTCTGCCGGGAGCAGAGGTTGCCTTTTCCGTTAACAGTTCAATAATCTTGGTATATTCCAAAGTGCTTAATACTTTATCATTCATATTGAGATTCCGATACTTTCTGTGTAAATTTGTTTTGAAATAAAGTCAATTTCAGTATAACATTTTCCTATACATTTTCAATAAAAAATATCCATATGCCGGATTTGATACTTGTACCGCTATGGCATTTCAAGTATACTGATTGAAGGAATAAAATAAGATCAGGAAATCTATTTTGTGGAAAGGACAGTATTGTGACAGCTTTTTTGGAAAAACATAGAAAATTAATTTTTTATCTCATTCTTTGCCTCTCTTTTGTCATGATTTATGCATACAATCTGCTGACGCCTTATCTTTCGGATGATTACGCGTATCTGATTGATGTGCGTAAGGCAACATCTCTTTGGGATCTTGTAAAACAACAGTACGGGGAATATCTTTCAAACAGCGGACGTGTGATCGGACAGTTCAATGTGAGACTGTCACTTTATGGCAGCAAGCAGATTTTTAATGTGGTCAACAGCGGAATGTTTTTGGCTCTTTTGCTGCTCATTTATCAGAATGTGCGCCGGAAAAAGAAACACGATTTTTTTGTACTTTTGCTGACGATTACTTTCCTTTGGAAATTTACAGTGGATTTTGGACAGACCATGCTGTGGATCTGCGGATCATGCAACTATTTGTGGGGCAGTGTTATTATTCTGGCCTTTTTTACTTTGTACAGACATTTTCTTGAAAGGGAGGAAGCTGTCAGGCACCAGGGGACTTTAGCCTTGTTGCTCTTCCTTTTTGGGATCGCGGCGGGCTGGTGCAATGAAAACACATCAGGCGGCGGCCTTCTGCTGGTGCTCATGTACAGCCTGAACTTCTGGTGGGAGAAGAGAAAAGAAAAACAGAAGGGGATATATCCTTTTATGATAGCAGGCGTGACAGGAATGTGCCTCGGAATCCTGGGCATGATAGCGGCGCCCGGTGTCAGAAAGAGAAGTGCTACCATGTCGGAGGATCAATACACCGGACTTGTGGGACTTCTGTCAAGGATCTACAAGACTACAGTCAGTGTCAGGAAACTGTTTTTTGCACTGCTTGTGGTCATTACGATCCTGTTTGTTATCCTGGTTTTACAGAAGAAATTGAAAACATGGACACAGATCAGGACAAATGACAGTGTTCTTTTTGCTGTGGCATTTGTGGCAACCTCCTATGTGCTGGCACTTATTCCCACACCCCAGAACAGAGCCTTCTTTGGAGCAGGTGTATTTCTTATGACAGCCTGTATTCAGGGGATTGTGGATATCAGAGAGGACGAGACGGTGATCAGTGCCATCAAATACAGCCTGGTAAGTATTCTCTGTCTTTGGCTTTTCTTTACTTATGTGGAGAATCTGGTAAATCTCGCGAGAATTTACCGGGAGGAAAACGAGAGAATCGAACTGATCAAGGCGGATAAAGAGGATCCTGAGGGAGACGGCATTGTTGTGATTCCGCAGTACAGGGAGGCATTTCGGACACCTTTCAGCGTTGCCCATGATTCTGATCTGACGGAGGATAAGGATTACTGGATTAATCTGTTTTATGAAGTTTACTATGATGTAGGAAATATTACCGCGATTCCCAGGGATGAATGGGATGAGTTTTATGGCGATAAGGAGCAATGAATGACAGATGGAATGGCAGAATTTTTCGGACAGTCCCTGTAATCTTTGCCCCAGAAATTGCCGGGCAGACAGAAAAAATGGGGAAAAGGGATATTGCTTTTCCAGCGAAAAGCCGGTGGTGGCAAGAGCAGCCCTTCATATGTGGGAGGAACCCTGTATTTCGGGGGAAAAAGGTTCGGGGGCCGTATTTTTTTCCGGATGCGGTCTGCGGTGCGCATATTGCCAGAATTTTGAAATTGCAGCTTCCCGGCGCGGAAAAGAAATTACCGTGGAACATCTTGCGGATATTTTTCTGAACCTTCAGAAAAAGGGTGCGGCAAATATCAATCTTGTGACGCCGGATCATTATGTGATTCCAGTGATACAGGCAGTTTTACAGGCCAGGGAAAAAGGTCTTAAGCTGCCTGTTGTTTATAATTGCAGCGGTTACGAGAAGAGCGAGGTCATCGAGGCTCTGAAAGGGATTGTGGATATTTTTCTCACCGATTTTAAATATATGGAAGAAGAAACGGCGGAAAAGTATTCCCGTGCACCGGATTACCCGCAGGTTGCGAAGAAAGCGCTGAATGCCATGATAAAAACGGCAGGAAAGCCTGTGTTTGATGAGACGGGAATGATGCAAAAGGGTGTGATCGTAAGGCATCTTCTTCTGCCGGGACATAAAAGAAATGCCAGGGCTGTCATAAAATACGTATATGATACTTACGGAGACGATGTCTACTTGAGCCTGATGAATCAGTACACTCCCTTCGAGCGGCTGAAGGGGAAAAAGGAGTACGAAAAGCTTTGCCGAAAGGTGACAAAGCGTGAGTATGAATCGA
Organism: Lachnospiraceae bacterium; assembly: GCA_017622575.1. Taxonomy (GTDB): domain Bacteria; phylum Bacillota; class Clostridia; order Lachnospirales; family Lachnospiraceae; genus Suilimivivens. Next base: position 42,099 of record JAGAQU010000055.1, on the reverse strand, counting down.
TAGTAGAATATGCGCTGCTATTAGGGGTAAAAAATGCATTTATCCAGGAGGGAGAAACGGCAAAAGAAAGCTTTATTCCGGCATTTGATGGGGAAGGGGTATAAAAATGCGGATAAGAGATAGAAATATGACGGTATTTATGATAGAATTAGTTTAATTATAAACGATAAAAGGTGTATTGGCGGAGGTAAGGCATGGAGCAGCAAAAGCTTTTGGAATTACTTGGAGAGATGTCTCTGGATGAGAAGATCGGTCAGCTTTTTCAGGGAAACGGAAGCTTCTACGAAGGGGATAGTATTGCTACGGGACCGGCATCGGAGCAGGGCTTTTCAGAGCAGACCATTCGGGAGGCAGGGAGCGTTCTTAGCGTGGTGGGCGCCGGAAACGTGAAACAGATCCAGAAGGCGCATATGGAGAAGCATCCGCACCATATTCCCCTTGTGTTTATGGCAGATATTATAAATGGATATCGAACGGTCTTTCCCATTCCGCTTGCCCAGGGAGCTGCATTTAATCCGCAGGTGGCAAAGACAGGTGCGCAGGTGGCGGCAAAAGAAGCTTCGGCAGCAGGTGTGCAGGTGACTTTTTCTCCTATGGTGGATCTGGTAAGGGATGCAAGATGGGGAAGAGTGATGGAATCCACCGGGGAGGATGTCTATTTAAACAGTGTCTATGCCGGGGCGCTGGTGGAAGGTTACCAGGGAGATGATCCGAAAAAACCGGGCAAGATAGGAGCCTGTGTGAAGCATTTTGCAGCTTACGGGGCACCTACAGCAGGAAGGGACTACAATAATGTAGAGCTTTCCGAGAGAACTCTGCGAGACGACTATCTTCCTGCATATGAAGCAGCGCTGAGGGCAGGAGCGCTTCTTGTGATGACTTCCTTTAATACACTAAACAGAATACCTTCCTCTGCCAACAAGTGGCTTATGAGACAGGTCCTTCGTGAGGAAATGGGATTTAAGGGGACAGTGATCTCCGATTGGGCGGCCATTGAGGAAATCATGTATCATGGAGCTGCGATGGACAGAAAAGAGGCAGCAAGGCTGGCTCTTGAGGCGGGAACGGACATTGATATGATGACCACCTGTTACGCCAATTATTTAAAGGAACTGATAGAGGAAGGCAAAGTGGATGAGAAGCTGCTTGATGAAGCGGTTTTGCGTGTGCTGGAACTGAAAAATAAACTGGGACTTTTTGAAAACCCGTTTAAAGATGCGGATGAGGAGGCAGAAAAGGAATTGCTTCTCTGTGCAGACCACAGAGAAAAAGCAAAAGAAGCAGCCAAAGAAACCTTTGTACTTCTTGAAAATAACGGAATTCTTCCTTTGAAAAAAGAGGAAAAGGTGGCTTTTATCGGACCCTATACGGAAGAAAAAGCGATCATTGGAGCATGGAGTATTTTCGCAAGGGAAGAGGATGCTGTTTCCATTGAGGAAGGTGTTACTGCCTACGGCGGAAACGCAATTTTTGAGAAAGGCTGTGAACTGATTTCGGAAGGCGCCTCCATTCAGGGTATGAACAGGCTTTATACGGGAACCGGGATGGCAGAGAATCGGGAGAAGAAGCTCCTAAAAGCGGTGAAAGCGGCAAAAGAGGCAGATAAAGTGGTTCTCTGTATCGGCGAACATATGGCTCAGACAGGGGAAGCTGCCAGCCGTGGGGATATTACCATTCCGGAAAATCAAATCACACTGCTTGAGAAGATTGCAGAGGTAAATCAGAATATCGTTGTGATGCTTTTTAGCGGAAGACCGCTTGATCTCAGAAAAGTGAAAACCCTTGCAAAGGCAATCCTGGTGGTATGGATGCCGGGCACGGAGGGCGGAAGTGCCATTGCGGAAGTACTTTACGGAGAGACACCGCCCAGTGGGAAGCTTCCCATGAGCTTTCCTTATGCGGTAGGACAGGTTCCTGTTTTTTACAGCGAGTTTCATACGGGCAGAAGAATGGATCCGGCTCATCCCGAGAATCGTTTCCAGTCCAGATATATGGATATTCCCAATGAACCCTTATATCCTTTCGGATACGGACTCTCTTATACGGAATTCTCTTATTCCGTTGTAACTTTAAGCAAAACAGAATTAATAAGAGGCGGCGAACTGAAAGCATCTGTTTTGCTTAAGAATGTAGGAAAAAGCAGAGGCAGCGAAGTTGTTCAGATGTACATCAGAGACGATGTGGGAAGTGTGGCAAGGCCGGTCAGAGAGTTAAAAGGATTTCAGAAGCTGTGGCTGAATGCAGGAGAAGAAAAAGAGGTTTCCTTTACAATCACAGAAGATATGCTGAAATTTCACGATATTAACATGAACAATATTGCGGAAGCGGGGAAATTCACCGTTTTCATCGGCAGTGACAGCAGAACACAAAACCAAGCAGAGTTTGTTTTGAAGTAAAAAAGTAGTCTGAAGTTTGGAATAAAAGGTAAAACAAAATGGATAATCAAAAGAGAAGACTGACAATTGGTGTATTGGTAAGCGGAATCACAGATGAATTTACGAAACTGATATGCAGGGGAGCCATGCAGATGGCAAAGCAGATGGATGTAAATATTGTGGCGCTTCCCGGAAAATATATTGACAGAGATGTGTCTGACAAACCGGACCTGATGTATGAATATCAGTTTAACACCATATTTTCCTATGCCAAAAAGGAAAATGTGGATGCGATCATTGTAGCTGCGGGTTCTATCGGTTGTTTTGCCTCCAGGGAAAATATTGCACAGATGATGAAGATGTTTGATGGAATTCCCTGTGTGCTGGTTTCTTATAAAATGGATGAGTATATCAATATACTGTTTGATAATTATACCGGTATCAAGGAGGGAATTGATTATCTGATCGACAGGACAGGATGCCGGAAAATCGGTATGATCGGCGGACGCCTTGATAATACGGATGCTGCGGAGAGAAAGAAGGCGTTTGAGGGTATCCTTGCCTCACACGGAATTGAATTTTCTGACAGAGCATATGTAAGCGGAAATTATTCCAAAGACAGCATTGGAGTGGCAAGAACACTTCTTGATAATAATCCTGATCTGGATGCGATCTTCTGTGTCAATGACGATACGGCGTTCGGACTTTATGAGGAACTGAACAGACGAGGAATACAGATTGGAAAGGATATCCATGTCCTTGGATATGATGATGTTGTAATGGCAGCCAAGATGAATCCTTCCCTCTCATCCGTGCGGGCAGACGGAACGGTCCTTGGAGAGGAAGCTCTCAAAATGGCAATCAGGCTTGTGCACGGTGAAGATGTAGAGAACAAAGTTCTGCCTACAAAGTTTGTAAAGAGAGATTCCATCGGCAACGGATATCAGGAAAAAGATGAACAGAGGAGCAAATTTTTAGAGGAGTCCATTGAAACTTATTTTGATGATATTTTTTATCGCTGCAGGCATGAAAAGCTGAAGGAGAAAATGCAGACGTTGAAGGCTTCCTTTCAGAAGCTGATCAATACATTAATCCTTGTCTATGATAAGGGAGATGATTCTCCGGAAAATTTCATGGAAATCCAGATGGCACTTGGAAACTTTTTAAACGAAGGAGCGATCGAACACGCAGATGTCAGCAATCTTTTAAATTGTTTTGAAGGTATTTACCGCACGTTAAAGAATACGTTGCCTGACAGGGATGCAAGGTTCAAGCTCCAGGATACTTTTTCAGCCATATACAGGAGAATCATCAGAGCTACAGATGTTTATATCGGTAGGATGTCGGCTAATCAGGAGAAGGAAAATTACTCCATCAAAATGTTTGTCAGAGATGTATTGCAGTTTGAGAAGGGGAATGATTTAAGTTATACCTCTCTTCTGGGAAATCTGGAATGGCTGGGAATCAGAAATGCTTATGTATATATTTTCCGTGATCCGATTATGCATCTGGTGAGGGAGCAGTTTGTTCCGCCAAAGTATCTGTATTTAAAGGCGGTTTTGAAGGACGGGGTGGTAAGCTCGGTTCCTTCCCTGAGACAGAAGGTTTTTCTCAAGGATCTTTTCGACAATGATTTTATTGAGAAAGATATAAAGTATACTTATGTATGTCTGCCTCTGTTTTCCAGCGAAATGATATACGGAGTTTTACTCTGTGATTTGACGGAAGAAATTTTTGTAAACGGAGAGTTCCTGATTAATCAGATGAGTTCGGCGGCAAAGATGATCACGCTTTTGAAAGCAAATGAGCAGATCCAGCAGAAACTGGAAGAAAGCCTTGCCGTGCTTAAGGAGAATAACCTTGCTCTGGATACCTTGTCAAAATCTGATGGTCTTACGGGAATACTGAACAGAAGAGGTTTCTATACAGAAGCAGAAAAGCTGATCGAGGAGAACCGGAAAAGCGGCGGAAATCTTCTGGCAATTTATGTGGATATGAACAATCTCAAGATCATCAATGACAGATATGGGCATGAAGAAGGTGATTTTGCACTGAAGCTGATCAGTGATATTCTTTCCGATGAGATAAAGGATGTGGGCATTGCAGGCAGAATCGGTGGTGATGAGTATGCCTGCATCATGAAATATCAGCCGGCTGATGACGGCGAAGGTATTCTGAATAAAATTTATAACAGATTTACAACATTTAATGAAAGCAGTGATAAGCCATATAATGTTACGGTTTCCGCAGGAGCTTCTCTGATCGGTGCGAAGGATGATATTACATTGAAGGAAGCGCTGACTCAGGCAGATGAAAAGCTGTACGAGGTCAAGAAATTCCGAAAGAAGGATGTTGCAAAAAAATAAGGTATAAAATGCCTCCATTTACAGATACTAGGATTAAGACAATCTTGACGAATCTGATAAATGGAGGAATTTTTTATGAAAGCAACAGGCATTGTGCGTAGAATAGATGATCTGGGCAGAATCGTGATCCCAAAGGAAATCAGGAGAACGCTTCGGATAAGGGAGTCGGATCCTCTGGAAATTTTTACCGACAGAGAAGGAGAAATTATTTTAAAAAAATATTCGCCTATTGGGGAGATGAATACCTTTGCAAAGCAGTATGCGGAAAGTCTATGCCAGGTTTCGGGACATGTGGCGCTGATTGCGGACAGAGATCAGTTCATAGCGGTATCGGGTGGCTTTAAAAGTATTCTGGGGAAGTCCTTAAGCAGAGAACTGGAAGAAAAAACCAATAACAGGGAGTCGCTCATTGCGTCTAAAGGAGATAAAAATTTTATTCCCCTGACGCAGGAGGGCACAGACGGATTTATTCATGAAGCAATCAGCCCCATTATCTGTGAAGGGGATGTGATAGGAGTAGTTGCTCTTATCAGCAATAATGAAAAAATAAAAATGGGTGAAGTAGAGCAGAAACTGATTCAGTCTGCCTCCGGTTTTTTAGGAAGACAGATGGAGCAGTGACTTTTAAAGGGAGGTGTTGAACATGATCAGCGCCTTCCTTTCAGAAAGCTCTCCCATTTCGTAGTATTCTTTTCCGATTCCGTTGATACGGGACAGGGAAACGGCACGATTTGCTTTTTTGGGACTGTCGCTGATAAAGGCAATGCCTTCTTCAAAGTATTCTTGATCCAGTTCGGGATCGTCCTCTTCCTCGTAAAAAGGATCAAACATAAGAACACTTTCCTCATTTATCCCCGTCAAAAGTACGTAGTGAGGCACCTCTAAATACAGGCGAAGGACAACTGCCCCGCCTTGCTTCAAAGCTTCCGTAATCCGGCTGCCGGGAGTAATGGTGACCTCTTCGCCTGATAAAACATTACAGCTGATAGGGAAGTTCCTGGTTTGACCGAAATGGTTGAGCCAGTCAGCCATAAAAGTGACAGCAGAAGGAGATGTGCCCTGTTTGCACAGTTCTCCCGTTTCATTATAAGTATCCATGCAGTAGAGCATGATAAATTTGATCATTTCAGGATAAATTTCTTCTCTTTCAAATAAATAACGGATGCCGTTGATGATAGATACGGGACCGCAATCATATTCCGATGACTGATAATTTAATAAATTCTTCATGGAAAATTCCTCTGTACGATTATTTAAAAGTATAGTAAAATAAAAAACTGCAAAGTGCAAGATTTTATGATTACTTATTGACATTTGTTTTTACTGAAAGTATAATTAAGCCACTATCTATATAAGAATACTAGGAAATAGATAGTGCAAGGAGGAGAATAATGAAAAAAAGAGTCAGTAAATTTATCAGCCTAGCGCTTACGGCAGCTATGGTCCTTTCTCTGGCAGGATGTGGTTCATCAGATTCAGCGGAGAGTGCTCCTGCAGAAAGCGGCACGGAAACAACTGCTTCCGGCGAGACAGCAAACAGTACGGAAGAAAGTACGCAGACAGCTGCTTCAGGAGAGAAGATCGTCAATATAGGGGTAACGGATTCCCTTGGAAGCATTAATCCCTTTGTCATCGATCAGACATTTATTAACAAATACGCGGTAGATCTTCAGTTTCTGCCTTTGGTTGAATTTGATGAGAATCTGAACTTTGAGTATATACTGGCGGATTCCATCACCACAGAGGATAATAAAAACTTTATTGTGCATATCAATGATGATGCTACATGGTCAGACGGTAATCCCATTACAGCGTATGATGTGGAATATTCTTTCCTGCGTCTGGCAAGTCCGATCGTAGCGAATGCCACTTTGGTATATAATGTATTTGAGGGCGTAGGTGATGATGGATTTGTGGAAGAAGGTGCTACCGGCGTTTCCGGTGTTCAGGTCATTGACGATAAGACCATACAGTTTACTACAAAAGAGCCTATGTCAATGATCACATTCCAGAGTGCCTATGCATGCTATCTCCATACGATGCCGAAGCATGTGATCGAAAAGTTCAGTGAAGCGGAATTAACGACTCAGGATTGGTTTAATCATCCCGATGTGGTAAGTGGTCCTTTCATGGTAACAGATTACGATACCGATCATTACATTTCTTATGTAGCGAATAAAAATTATTGGAAGGGCGCACCTAAGATTGACAAACTGAATATTAAAATTGTAGATTCCAGTCAGGTTTATTCGGGACTACAGTCAGGAGAAATCGATGTAACCCATCATACGATGACCAATATTCCTCAGGAAGATATGGAGAGTATCGAAGCACTTGACAATGTAAATGTTGTTTATGGGTCACCTGTAACGAATCAGTCGGTATTTATTCAGACTGAGAATATTCCTGATGTGCGAGTGCGTCAGGCACTGGTATATGCCATTGACAGACAGAAGATTGTTGACGAATTGCTTAAGGGACATGGTGAGGTTGTGGAAGGTTTCCTCTCTTCTGCAAGTCCTTATTATGATGACAGCATTACTCCTTATGGATATGATCCGGAAAAGGCAAAAGAACTGCTTGCAGAAGCAGGATGGGATGGTTCTCAGACACTTCGGTTCTTTGTAAACTCCGGCGACGGTACTTTTGTAAATGCTGCACAGGTGATGGTAGCTCAGTGGGCAGCAGTGGGAATCAAGGTGGAGGTTCAGACAGTTGACCTCGCTACTTTAATGAGTATGGCAGGCTCCACAGATTATGATCTGTTTGCGGTTCAGTACACCTATCCGCCTATCGATCCTTCTGTTGATATCGCATGGCTCCTTTCCGGTGCGGAAAGCTGGACCGGTTACAGTGATCCTTCTATTGATGAGGCACTTGGCAAGGTAGGAACGACAGAAGATATAGCCGGACTGAAAGAGCTTTACGCTACGATTGATAAGAAGGTGCAGGAAGATGTACCCATGTTCTCCGCTTACATTATCAGCCCACAGGGTGCAGTCAGCAAACGCCTTACAAATGTGCATGCCAATGTATATGGATTTTTCAATAACATTCAGGAATGGGATGTTGTAGAATAATGATAAACAGAGAACTTTTAGAATACCGCAGGCCGGGTGCGTACCGGTCTGTGGTATTGTCTCGTAATAGAAAAGACAAGTGAGGAAAACGATGTCGCATTTATTGGAAGTAGAAAATCTTACAACAGTTTTTCAGGGAGATTACGGAACAAGTACTGTTGTGGATCATGTCAGCTTTCATGTGGATGAAGGAGAAGTGGTCTGCATTGTAGGTGAGTCCGGCTGTGGGAAAAGTGTGACCAGTCTGTCGATCATGGGTCTCCTTGCAAGAGGTGGATCTGTAAAAGGAGGAACGGTTTTGTTTGACGGCCAGAATCTTCTTTTTCTGACGGAAAAGGAACTGGACAGGATCAGAGGAAATCAGATGACGATGATCTTTCAGGATCCGTTGACATCTTTAAATCCTGTCTTTACGGTGGGCAATCAGATTACAGAGAGCATCAGAACTCATTTAAAGCTTTCAAAGGAAGAAGCGGCAGTGAGGGCGGAAGAACTGCTTGAGAAAGTGGGAATGCCGGATGCAAAGAGTGCTATGAAAAAATATCCACATACGTTGTCGGGAGGAATGCGCCAGAGAGCCATGATTGCCATGGCCCTGTCCTGTAATCCCAAGCTTTTGATCGCGGATGAACCTACTACGGCACTTGATGTTACCATTCAGGCACAGATCATGAAGCTTTTAAGGGAGCTACAGCAGGAAAATGGCATGTCCATTATATTGATCACTCATGATATCGGTTTGGTGGCTCACATGGCTGACCGGGTAATTGTCATGTATGCAGGTCAGATGATAGAAGAGGCTCCGGTAAATGAAATATTCAAAATGCCCAGACATCCTTATACGAAAGCGCTTCTTGATACGGTGCCAACCATTCGTGACACAAAAGACAGAGAGCTTGTCGCCATTCCGGGAATGGTTCCGGAGAATTATGACAATATGAGCGGATGCCGGTTTGCACCCCGCTGTAAGTACAGAAGACCGGAGTGTGATAATCCGCAGAAGGATTATGAGTTTGGCAGTGGGCATACCGCCAAATGTATTGTGATGAAGGAAGGGGGAATTTCATATGAATAATGAAAAGAATTCCCCGCTTATTCAGATAGAGGATTTAAAAAAATATTACCCCATAAAAAGCGGAATCATTACACACACAACAGGATTTGTCAAGGCAGTGGACGGCGTCAGCTTTTCCATCGGAGAAGGAGAAACCCTTGGCCTTGTGGGGGAATCCGGATGCGGCAAGTCCACCATAGGAAGACAACTGGTAGGACTTGAGAAACCAACTGCAGGCACCATCTATTACAAAGGCAGAAATTTGAATTCCCTGAAAAAAGATGAAATGAAGCAAATCCGTACCTGTCTTCAAATGGTTTTTCAGGATCCCTATTCCTCTTTAAACCCAAGAAAACATATTTATGAAATTCTCGCAAAACCTATGCTGTATCACAGAATTTCCACAAAGGAGACGGTGGAAAAGGATATCGTAAGGATTCTCGATATGGTAGGGCTTTCAAGAAATGTACTCGGCAGATATCCCCATGAGTTTTCGGGAGGACAGAGACAGAGAATCGGTATTGCAAAGGCTCTTTCCTTAAATCCTGAGTTTATTGTGTGTGATGAACCCGTCAGTGCCCTCGACGTATCCATACAGGCACAGATTTTAAATCTGCTTCGCAGCCTGCAAAAGGAACTGAACCTGACACTTCTTTTTGTGGGGCACGGACTGGGGGCAGTGAATTATGTCAGTGACAGAATTGCCGTTATGTATCTTGGTAAAATTGTGGAGGTGGGAGAGGCAAAAGAAATTTTTAATCATCCCGTTCATCCCTATACAAAAGCGCTTTTAAATGCGGTTCCGGTTCCGGATCCTTCAGAAAGGGAAGAGGGAAAAGGAATTTTGCAGGGAGAAATCGGAAGCAGTATCAACCCTCCTTCCGGATGCCGTTTTCATACAAGATGTCCTTATGCCACAGAGATTTGCAGGCAGAGAGAACCGGTACTTCAGGAGACGATACCGGGAAGTGGTCATTTTGCTGCCTGTCCGATTATCATGGTAAACCACGGCAAGGAGGATGAGAGATATGAGTAAATACATTTTAAAACGTATTTTGATAGCAATTCCCGTGCTGATCGGCATTACCATCATTGATTATGCCATCATGTGCCTTGCCGGAAGCCCTCTTGAGATGCTGAAAGGACCAAGGGTGTCGGAGGCTGCAGTGGAGGCAAAAAAGATCGCCCTCGGACTTGATAAGCCCTTTTATATCCAGTACTTTGTCTGGCTGGGGCAGCTCCTTCACGGAAATCTGGGATATTCCGTAAAGTCCTATCAGCCTGTCAGCGAAATGATAAAAAGCCACCTTGGACCAACCCTGCTTCTTATGGGGGTGTCTTTGATCGTCAGTCTGATCATGGCTGTACCGGCAGGAATTTACAGTGCCATTCACCAGTATTCCAAGGGTGATTACACAGTGGTTACCTTATCCTTTTTGGGAAGCAGTATACCTGGATTTTTTCTGTCACTATTGTTGATCTATCTGTTTACGATAAAGCTGGGATGGCTTCCCTCAAGCGGAATGACCACTCTTGGAACTGACGGAGGCTTCCTGGATGTGGTAAAGCATATGATCATGCCGGTGCTGGTGCTTGCCACGTCTATGGCAGGAAGCAATATCAGGTATATCAGAAGCGCTGTACTCGAAATCCTCCAACAGGACTATCTGCGCACGGCAAGAGCCAAGGGTATCGGGAGGTTTAAAGTGATATATAAGCATGCTCTCCGCAATGCCCTGGTTCCTATTGTGACAGTGATTGGCATGGAAATCCCGATGCTTTTCGGAGGCGCTGTTATCATTGAACAGGTTTTTTCCTGGCCCGGACTGGGACTTATGACCATGAGCGCTATTATCAGCAGGGATTATCCTGTGATTATGGGCGTCTGCCTGCTTTCTGCGATCGTTGTGTTGATTGCCAATCTGATTACAGATATTCTGTATGCGCTGGTGGATCCCACGATTACGTTTGAGTAGACAGGAGGAACGGCATGGGAAAGGAAAAGCAGATAGAAAAGAAGTTCAGAAAGAAAAAGAAATACAGTGTGGATACAATAGATGAGGGAAAGAAGAAGGATATCGTAAGCGAGAGTTATCTGCAGACAGTTTTCAGGCGATTTAAACGTCACAAACTTGCTCTGATCAGTCTTGTGATCGTGGTGATCCTCGGCCTTGCAGCGCTGTTTGCACCGATTATTGCCCCTTATGATCCCAATGAAATGGCGGGACCTTTCAGCGGCGCACCGGGGAAAGGCTTTCTCCTCGGCACAGATCAGATTGGAAGAGATGTGTTCAGCAGGCTTCTGTATGCCATGAGGATTTCCCTGCTGGTAGGCATTATGGCTACCCTGATTTCTACGGTCATCGGAGTCATACTTGGTCTTATCGCGGGATATTTTGGAGGCGTGGCCGATATGCTCATAATGAGATTTACGGATATGGTCATGTCCTTTCCTTATATTTTACTGGTACTGGTAGCGGCAGCTATTTTTAAGCCGGGTTTATGGAGTATCATTCTGATCCTGGGTTTTGTGGACTGGCCGGGAATTGCAAGGCTTGTAAGAGGCAATGTGCTGAATCTGCGGGAAACGAATTTTATCAAAGGCAATCTTGTGGCAGGAATGCCTCTTAGGCATATTTTGTTTTCGGAGATTCTTCCCAATACGGTAGCGCCGATTTTGGTGTATGCCACTTCAGTTCTTGCGTTATCCATGCTGGATGAAGCGGCATTGAGCTTCCTTGGTATGGGAGTTCAGCCTCCTACGGCAAGCCTGGGAAATATGTTAAACGGTGCAGAGTCTCTGACTGTGCTGACAAAACAGCCCTGGCTCTGGGTACCGCCCGGAGTGGTGATCGTGGTGCTGGTTATGGCGATCAATTTTATCGGAGATGCGCTGAGAGATGCACTGGATCCGAACAGTAAAGGATAGTAAGGTGGTGAAAAGATGAACAGCCTTGAAGAAAATTTGAGAGAATATTTTGAATGGTTTCATAGACATCCGGAATTGTCCTATGAGGAATACGGGACAACGAAAAGAATCCGGGAAATTTTGGAAGAAGCAGGTGTAGAGATATTGCCCTGCAATCTCGAAACAGGACTTGTGGCGATCGTTAGAGGAGAAAAAGAGGGACCGGTTCAGGCGCTTCGGTGTGATATTGACGCATTGCCTGTCCGGGAAGAAACCAATCTTTCCTATGCCTCTGAATTTGAGGGAAAAATGCATGCCTGCGGGCATGACTTTCATATCACTGCCGGAATCGGCTGTGCCATACTGTTAACGAAAAGAAAATCGGAGCTTGCAGGAACAGTGAAGATCATTTTTCAGCCTGCAGAGGAATCCTCGGTGGGAGCCCTCAAAATTATGGAAACAGATGTCATGAATGGTGTGGAAAGAATATGGGGACTTCATGCGGATCCTACAAATGAGACAGGATATGTGGGTATCAGAGAGGGGTATGTGGCAGCTGCTGCAGATCGTTTTCTGGTGACCATAGCAGGAATGGGCTGTCATGGCGCCCATCCGGATCACGGCGTGGATCCCATTCCGGCGGCGGCAGCCATGGTACAGGCTTTCCAGACGATCATTACCAGAAATGTGGATGCGTTTCATCCGGCGCTTCTCAGTGTGACCAGAATAGAAGCGGGACAGACCTGGAATGTGATTCCGGAGACTGCGGAATTGGAAGGGACTGTGCGCACCATGAACAGGGAGGATAGAGCTCTTGCGGAAAGGCGTATGAGGGAGATAGCACAGTCCACAGCACAGGCCTATGGTGCCACGGCGCAGTTTCAGTGGTTTCCCGGATCACCTGCTGTCTATAATGACGGTGAAATGGTAAATCATGCAGTGAGAACAGCCCAAAAGCAGAAATTACAGGTGGTGCCGGAGGAAAGCTCCATGGGAGGAGATGATTTTTCCTTCTATGAGGAAAATATTCCGGGCTGCTATATCAAAATCGGTACAGGAATAGGTCCGACCATTCATCAACCGGGGTTTAGGGTAGATGAGAGAGTGCTTTTACCTGCAGTAGAATTCCTGACTGTGCTTTTTACAGATAAATAGAGAGATAGTTGCCTTCACAAACGATAAAACGTTTATAAATAATACGGAATTCGCTTGACTGAGAAGGCAGCACCTCTTATTTTTTCCTATGTCAGCTCATCTGATCCAGCAACTGAATTTTTGTATCATATAGTTTCTTTGATAAATCCACATATATCTTGTGAGGATTGACAAAACGTTTTGTTTCATCCCACAGGGTGTCTTTTTCTTTTTCACAGTAAGCTCTGATATCCATGGTCTTTGGAGATTCGTAACAGCATTCCCCTTTTTTGAAAATCTGAACGGGAAGCTCGCGGAGTGTAAAGCTGCCGGCGGGAAGTTTCGTCTTCTTCCAGGGTTCCAAAGGATCAAAGAGCAACAGAGGTTCATTCTCTGTGAACTTTTCCTCCACCAGACAGATCAGATCTGCTTTGATTTTGCCGCTTTCTTTATCATATACACGGTAAACAGTCTTATTACCGGGGTTGGTAACCTTTTCGGAGTTTTCGGAAAGCTTGATTTTAGGCACGAATTCACCTTTTTCATCCATAATGGCAGCCAGCTTGTAAACACCGCCGAAGGCAGGATTGTCTTTTGCTGTGATCAGATTGGTACCTACACCCCAGGAGGTGATGGTTGCTCCCTGTGCCTTTAAGCTTTCAATCAGATATTCATCCAGGTCATTGGAGGCGGAGATCACCGCATCAGGGAACCCTGCGTCATCCAGCATTTTGCGAGCCTTTTTGGAAAGATATGCCAGGTCTCCGCTGTCAAGGCGGATTCCATAATAGGTGAGAGGAACTCCGGCCTCTCTCATTTCCTGAAAGACACGGATGGCATTGGGAACGCCGGATTTTAAAGTATCGTAGGTATCCACCAGAAGAATACATGCAGTGGGATAAATGTCGGCATAAGCTTTAAAAGCAGTATATTCGTCAGGGAAACTCATGATCCAGCTATGAGCGTGAGTGCCCTTGACGGGAACATCAAAAAGCTGTCCGCAGAGTACATTGGAGGTACCGATGCAGCCACCGATCACTGCGGCTCTTGCACCGTAGATGCCGGCATCGGGGCCCTGGGCTCTTCTGAGACCAAACTCCATGATACCGTCTCCCTTTGCAGCATAGCAGACTCTGGCGGCTTTAGTGGCAATCAGACTCTGGTGATTGATAATATTCAAAATAGCGGTTTCTACAAGCTGTGCCTCCATGATGGGGGCTACAACCTTCACCAGTGGCTCTCTGGGAAAGATAACGGTTCCCTCGGGAATGGCATAAATGTCACCGGAGAACTTAAAATCAGCAAGATAATCGAGAAAATCCTTTTCAAAAATACCGAGGCCTGCAAGATAGTCGATATCCTCAGCTGAAAAGTGAAGTTCTTTGATATATTTGATCAGCTGTTCCAACCCTGCTGCAATGGCATAGCCGCCGTCACAGGGATTGTTGCGGTAAAAAGCATCAAAAATAACGGTTTCGTTGCGGTCCTTGTGTTTGAAATAACCCTGCATCATGGTGAGTTCATAGAGATCCGTGAGAAGGGTCAGATTTTGCCTGTCCATAATTTTTCCTCTTTTCTTTTATTTGTTACAGTTTACAACGAATCAGAAGAACTGACAAGAAGATGGAGAAAATTTATGATAGGAAGTCTTGATAGAACCATATATGATTTTGTACAATGGTGATAGCGTTAATAGCGTAATGTCAAATTATATAAGCGGCATTTGAAGGAGAGAGTACAATGCTTACCAGACAAATGATTAAGAAGTATGCAGGAAGTGTTTCCTATGGTCGTGGACTGGATATATATGAGAGCGGGCAGGTTCTGTCTATGGAAGTGGAGGAGGATGATGGCGGATTATATGAAATTCATGCGAGGGTTAGAGGGAGCGGAAGGAAAAGTTATCTGGTGGATATGAGATATGATCCGTATGAGGAAGAACTGATATCGGTCAGCTGCGAATGCCCTGCATTTTACAGCTATTCCGGAATCTGTAAGCACTGTGTGGCAGTACTGATTGCTTTTGAATCATCCGAATATAACAGATATTATTTTGGAGAACCGGAGGAGAATCCTTTTTACAGGCAACTCTCTCTTTTTGAGGAAACTACTCCTAAAAGAAGAAAAACAAAGCAGACAACATCGTCAGTTAAGAAGCTCCTGCAACAGCAGATGAGCCGGAAAGGTCTGATGCTGTCAGTGGGAAATGTCAGGGAACAGATAAAGCTTGATCCTTATCTGACCTGTACAAAGGACAATATTTCGTTGGAGTTCAGGATAGGGAATACGAGAATGTATGTGATTAAGGATATCTATGAATTCTACGAAAATGTGAAGGGTGAAGAGAAGCATTACTATGGAAAAGAACTGGATTTCAGACATACTATGTCAGCTTTCGATACTACGTCTCGGAAACTTGTAAAATTTATCTTGAACTGGGCAAAGCAGAATGAGGAGAGGTACAGCGAATATCATTACTATTACAGTTATGGATATAACTACAGTACAGGATACAGTAAGATCAGAGCGATGGTACTGGATGATTTGGAATTGGAAGACTTTTTGGAGGCGGTGGGTGAGAGAACCTTCATCGCAAATATTAATGGAACCGGTGACAGGAAATACAGAAATACGGATGAAAAACTAAAATTTGTTCTGCAGATACGAGGAGAGGATCAGGGAATTAAGATAACGGCGGCAAATCCTTCCTGTTATCACGGAAGACGATATGATATCTATTTTAAGGACGGACTGATTTACAGAGAAGAGAGAAATAAACCGGAATTAGTCAGTGAGTTTATTGCCTGTGTCGAGGAAACCGGCACAAAGGAGGTCTTTGTTGGCAATGAAGATATCTGTGATTTCTGCAGGGAGCTTTTGCCTGCATTAAAGCAGGTCTATCAGTGCAGAGAAAAAAATTTTGACTCCGCTAAATATGAAGCACCTAAGGCTGACTATGAGATCTATCTGGATGCGCCACAGAGAAATTTTATCACCTGCAGTATACAGGCAGTTTATGGGAATGAAAAATATGAAATATACAAAAACCTAAATGACAGGAAAGCACTTCCGGATCATCAGCAGATAAACAGAAATATCAGTGAGGAAATACAGACAGGACGGTCGGCAGGAGTGTGGTTTAATGCTTTTGACAGCGATAAGGGACAGATGGTGCTTGCAGATGATGATGAGGCGATTTACAGACTGCTGACAGAGGGAATACCGGCGCTTCAGGAACTGGGAACCGTATATGTATCGGATGCGCTAAGGAGAATGAAGGTGGTTTCCTCTCCCCGCGTTGAACTGGGAATTTCACTATCCGGAGAACTGTTGGAGCTGAATCTCGTAAGTGATGACATGTCCATGGAACAGCTGGCGGAAATTCTCTCCAGATATGAGAGAAAAAGAAAATACTATCGCCTTAAGGACGGCAGCTTTGTAAATATAGATGAGGAGAAAATGGGTTCTTTATTTGAACTGAAAGAAACCATGGGACTTTCCGAGTCACAGCTGAAAAAAGGCAAAACTGAGGTGCCAAAGTATCGTGCGCTGTATCTTGACAGTGAAATGGAAGAAACGGCCGGCGTTATCCTTAAGAAAAATGAGGAGTTCAAACAGCTGATCCTTAACATGAAGGGAACAGAGGAACAGAAATATGAAATACCGGCAAGTCTTGAGGAAATTCTTCGGGATTACCAGAAGAAAGGTTTTCAGTGGCTGAAATGCATAGCGGCAAACGGATTTGGAGGTGTACTGGCAGATGATATGGGACTCGGCAAAACCCTGCAGATTATCGCATTTCTTCTCTCTGAATTTTTGGAAGCGGGAGCTTGTGACAACAGGAGATGTCTGATTGTGACACCTGCATCACTTGTATTTAACTGGCATAATGAGTTTCAGCGGTTCGCACCTGTATTGCCTGTTAAAATGATCACAGGAACAGCAACGGAGAGAAAAGAAATTGTGAGGGAATCCGGAGAAAGGGATATTCTGATCACATCCTATGACCTTTTGAAGAGGGATCTTGACAATTATTCAGAAGTCAGCTTCTATTGCCAGATTCTGGATGAAGCACAGTTTATTAAGAATCACAATACGCAGGCAGCAAGAGCCGTAAAGCAGATAAGTGCCGGGTATCGCTTTGCTCTGACAGGAACACCTATTGAAAACAGGCTCAGTGAGCTTTGGAGCATCTTTGATTATCTTATGCCCGGATTTCTTTACAGCTATCAGCGTTTCAGGGGTGAACTGGAGCTTCCCATCGTGCAGAATCAGGATGAGAAGACCACGAAACAGCTTCAGAAGATGATAAAACCATTTGTGCTGAGAAGACTGAAAACCGATGTTTTAAAAGATCTTCCGGAAAAACTGGAGGAGAATGTTTTTGCAAAAATGTCGGGGGAACAGCAAACGCTTTATGACGCACATGTGAAACGAATGAAACTTCTCCTTGATAAACAGACGGATGAGGAGTTTAAAAATTCTAAAATACAGATATTGGCAGAACTTACGAAGCTGCGTCAGCTTTGCTGTGATCCCGCCCTCATTTATCAGGATTTCCATGAGGATTCGGCCAAGCTCACCATGTGCATGGATCTGATCCAAAATGCTATTGAAGGTGGGCATAAAATACTGTTGTTTTCACAGTTTACATCCATGCTGGAAACCATTCAGAAAAAACTGGCTGAACAATCTGTTCTTTTTTATGTATTAACGGGGGCGACGCCAAAGGAAAAGAGAATAGAGCTTGTAGAAAAGTTTAATCATGATGCGACAAACGTATTTTGCATTTCATTGAAAGCCGGTGGTACAGGACTGAATTTGACATCCGCAGATATTGTGATTCATTTTGACCCCTGGTGGAATCTGGCTGTTCAGAATCAGGCAACCGACAGAGCTCATAGGATCGGTCAGCAAAATGTGGTAACTGTATACAAATTGATTGCAAAAGGAACTATTGAAGAAAATATCATAAAGCTTCAGGAAAAGAAAAAGGAGCTTGCGGATAGACTCCTGTCAGGTGAGGATATGGGAACAGGAAGCTTCACAAGAGAAGAACTGTTGAGTATTCTGGGGTAAAATGTGACGATTCAGCCATATATTTTTGTAAATATATGGCTGAAAAGATATCAGAAGTAATCCGAAAAATATGGTTTCTCAACCGGAATCAGCCTCTCCAGCCAGGTCAGCATATAATATTCCGTCCTGATCTTTTCATGATCATACAGATAAGAGGGACGTTTATATCCCATCAGCATGGCAGTGAGGGTATTGACATCAAGCTCCACCACATTGATGGACTGATTGTTCTCTACCTGTTCGCAGATGGTTTCCCCGTCATGCCAGGAAACCATGTAATCGCCCTCGTTCCAGGGCGCCATCTCATCGTGAACCTTAAAATGGATCTTAAAGTCCTCAGGCTGTACCTGATAAGGATAAAGCAAAAGGAAATCTTTTACATTTACAATACGTGCCATAATATAGGGAGAAATAGTCTCAGTGATCTCACTGTCCTCAAAAAGATAGGCCATGGGCTCGCCGGAATAGTTGTCACCCTGCACCTGATCGATCATGGAAAAGTGAGCACTGATATAGTTCCAGAGCCCGTAGTTGGCTTCGATATTTAAGTATACCATTTCCTTTATGTGAAAAATGTCATTTGCAATGTAGTAGACCACATATCCGAGAGGCTTATGATCCTTATTGTAATAGACGGCAGCTATCATATCGTCATTATCCCAGCGCCAGTATTCCTCCCAGGATAAATTGTCGCGGATCAGGCACCCGTGGCGCTGCAGTGCAAAATAAGAGTGAACATTGTGATAATCCTCAGAATCAAGACTGACACGCTCTACCATGCCATCCACAGGGCGTGCTTTGGGAAGCTGGGTATCCTTTACGGTAAAGGTAAGCTTGTCGGAAACGATCTCCCAGCCCATTTTCCGATAAAAGGGAATGGAATAGGGATAAAGAAAAGAAATTTCCATTTCTTTTTCATGCATATAGTTTAGCGCATGCCTCATCAGGGAATGGATCAGCCCTTTTCCTGTATATTCAGGGTAGGTCGCAACTCCCGTGATGCCGCCCATATCCATGACCTCATCATGAATATTGACCTTCATACTGTATACTACGATCATGGATGCCAGTTTATCCTTGTAAAACCATCCAAGTACATAGGCCTTTTCCAGAATAGGCCGTTTGGCATACTTGATCTCGTCCTGTTGCCAGCCTGTCTGAAACAATTCATAGGAGGTCACCTGGAAGGCGTATTGGAGCAGCGCATTGAACTGCTCTAAGTCACTCTTGTCAAGCTCCCGCATTTTAAAGTCACCAGTTACCTCAATATAGTGATGTGATTCTTTTTTTGTACTCATACTAATGCCTCCTTACTGTATTTTACATCAGAATGTATCGTGAGTAAAGAACTTGCACCTGCCGAAAAACTGTGCTAAAATTTGTGTCGGAATTCCGATATATTTAAATCCGGTTTTCCAATTTCTCATGCGAGGTATGAATCATGAATCAGGTAAAAAAGATCTATTGTCGTATATTTCAGAAAGCTTTTCATTTAGTAATTCCCATTTTACCTTACCGTCAGCCAAAGAAGGTGGAACATCTTGCGGATATTCCTTCTGTTTTAAAAGAAAAAGGAATTGACCGCATTCTGATCGTGACGGATCAGGGAATCCGAAGCCACGGACTCCTTGAACCGCTGGAAAAAGCACTGCGGGAGAATCATATATTTTATGAGATTTATGATAAAACAGTAGCAAATCCCACCACAGATAACGTGGAGGAAGCGAGAGAACTCTATCTTTCCAAGGAATGTCAGGCACTGATAGGCTTTGGGGGAGGCTCCAGCATGGACTGCGCAAAGGGTGTGGGAGCCAGGATTGCCAGACCGGGAAAGAGCCCTGGACAGATGGCAGGTATCTTAAAGGTTATGTGGGGTACGTCCATGCGGTGGCACATTCCCTGGGCGGACAGTACAATGTCCCCCATGGTCTTGCCAATGCAGTTTTGCTGCCCTATGTATTGGAAGCTTACGGGGAGAACATTGATGCGAAGCTTCACTGCCTTGCCATGGCAGCGGGGATCGCTGACAGGGAAACCCCGGCAAAACAGGCGGCAGCAGATTTTATACAGGCTGTTAAGGACATGAAGAAGCGCTTTGGTATCGGAGATAAAATAAAAGAAATTCGCAGGGAAGACATTCCGAAGCTGGCCCGCTATGCGGACAGAGAGGCAAATCCGTTGTATCCTGTTCCTGTTTTAATGGATGCAAAGGAGTTGGAGCTTTTCTACAATAAATTGTTGGAGGAATAGAAGATGGAAGCAGAAGAAATAGGGAAAATTGTTGAGAGACAGCGGGCATGGTTTGACAGTGGGGCAACTCTTGATCTTTCCCTCCGTGCCAAGGCTCTTGCAAAGCTGAAGGAGACGATCCGGTCGCATGAGCGGGAAATCCGGGAAGCGCTCTGTGCAGATTTAGGGAAAGGCCGTTTTGAGAGTTATATGTGTGAAACCGGTCTCACCATGAGTGAGATCACCTATATGCAGAAGCATTTAAAAAAATTTGCCTCGGAAAAAACAGTGCCCACACCTCTTGCACAGTTCCATGCAAGAAGCTATCAAAAGCCTTCACCCTACGGTGTGGTGCTGGTCATGAGTCCCTGGAATTATCCAATCCTTCTGACGCTTGATCCTCTTGCGGATGCCATCGCCGCAGGCAATACGGTGGTGGTAAAGCCGAGTGCCTATTCACCGAACACCAGCGCAGTGATTGCAAAGATCATAGAGGAATGCTTTCCTCCTGAGCATGTGGCGGTTGTCACCGGAGGCAGAAAGGAGAACACAAATCTCCTGAACCAGAAGTTTGACTATATCTTTTTTACGGGAAGCCAGGCAGTGGGAAGAGAAGTGATGAGAAAAGCGGCGGAAAATCTGACCCCTGTGACCCTGGAGCTTGGTGGGAAAAGTCCCTGCATCGTAGACAGGTCCGCAAACTTGAAATTAGCCGCCAAAAGAATCGTATTCGGAAAATATTTAAACTGCGGACAGACCTGTGTGGCACCGGACTTTGTATATTGTCATGAGTCTGTGAAGGATGAGCTGCTTGAGCAGATAGGGCTTCAGATCAGGGAGCAGTTTGGAACATCTCCCCTTGACAACAGGGATTACGGAAAGATCATCAGTGAAAAGCATTTTAAGAGGATCAGCGGTCTTTTGGATGATACTAAGATCGTTTTTGGCGGAAAGAAAAATCCGGAAACCCTGCAGATCGAGCCCACAGTCATGGATCATGTGACCTTTGAGGATGCTGTGATGCAGGAGGAAATTTTCGGTCCCGTCATGCCAATACTCACCTTTTCATCTCTGGAAGAAGCCATAGAAAAAGTAAAATCCCTTCCCCACCCTCTGGCACTCTATATTTTTGCGGAGGACAAAGCCGCGGCAAAAAAAGTGATGGATCATTGTGGCTTCGGAGGCGGATGCATCAATGACACCATTATTCATCTCGCCACCAGTGAGCTTGGCTTTGGAGGCTTTGGAGAGAGCGGGATGGGTGCTTATCACGGGAAGAGCGGTTTTGATACCTTCTCTCATTATAAAAGCATCGTAGACAAAAAGACATGGCTGGATCTCCCCATGCGCTATCAGCCCTATCGGAAGATAAATGAGAAGCTGGTAAGGTTTTTCCTGCGGTAAAATTAACTGTTCATAAGCAAAATTTCAGCAGACCCTTGACAAATCCTGCACAAATGGTGTACTTTGAAAAAAGTAAAGGCAATGACGAAGACAGTAGCTGTTTCTCAAACATCACAGCGAGCCGGAGCAGGTGAGAGCCGGTATCAGTAGAAAAGCAGTGAACATCACTTTCGAGCCGCAGACTGAAAGCGACAGCGAGTAAGTTAAGCCGGAATTCCTCCGTTACGGGAAACCATATTAATCCGTTCTTTTTTGTGAGCGGAGCGTATGATGTAAACAGGTGGTTAACGTGGAATTTATCCCTCGTCCTTTTTACGGACGGGGGATTTTATTTTACAATCTTGTAAGATGTTCACATAAACTATCATCTGAACATCTCCAAAAATAAAAAGGAAAGGACGAAAACAATGTACCAAAAAGTAAACTCCGATCTCAACTTCGTGGATCGCGAAAAAGAAGTTGAAAAATTTTGGAAAGATAATGACATTTTCAAAAAGAGTATGGAAAACCGAAAGGAAGGCCCTACCTATACCTTCTATGACGGCCCTCCCACGGCAAACGGCAAGCCTCATATCGGACACGTGCTTACCCGGGTGATCAAGGATATGATTCCCAGATACCGTACCATGAAAGGCTACATGGTTCCCAGAAAAGCAGGCTGGGATACCCATGGACTTCCCGTTGAACTGGAAGTGGAGAAGGAACTGGGACTTGACGGCAAGGAACAGATTGAAGAATACGGACTGGATCCTTTTATCACCAAGTGTAAGGAAAGTGTATGGAAATACAAGGGGATGTGGGAGGATTTCTCAGGTACTGTTGGCTTCTGGGCTGATATGGATGATCCCTATGTAACCTATCATGATGATTTCATTGAATCCGAATGGTGGGCTTTAAAGCAGATCTGGGATAAGGGCCTGCTCTACAAGGGATTTAAGATCGTTCCCTACTGCCCTCGTTGCGGAACTCCTCTTTCTTCCCATGAAGTGGCACAGGGTTACAAAGCTGTGAAGGAGCGTTCCGCAGTAGTGCGTTTCAAGGTAAAGGGAGAGGATGCGTATTTCCTGGCGTGGACCACCACACCTTGGACACTGCCTTCTAACGTGGCACTTTGTGTGAACCCTGATGAGACTTATGTAAAGGTGAAAGCAGCAGACGGTTATACTTATTATTTGGCACAGGCTCTGCTTGATAACGTTCTCAGCTCTCTTTCTGAGGAAGGAAAGCCTGCTTATGAAATCCTGGAAACTTATTCAGGAAAAGATCTTGAGTATAAAGAATATGAACCTTTATATGCCTGCGCAGGTGAAGCAGCAGAAAAACAGCATAAAAAAGGTCATTTTGTAACATGTGACAGCTATGTCACTATGACAGACGGTACCGGTATCGTTCATATCGCCCCTGCATTCGGTGAGGATGATGCCCAGGTAGGACGTAAGTATGACCTGCCTTTTGTACAGTTTGTGGATGGCAAGGGAAATATGACACAGGAGACCCCCTATGCAGGTAAGTTTGTAAAGGATGCAGATCCTGATGTGCTTGTGGACCTTGATAAGGAAGGAAAGCTTTTCTCAGCACCCAAGTTTGAGCATGACTATCCTTTCTGCTGGAGATGCGATACTCCTCTTATCTATTATGCAAGAGAATCCTGGTTCATCAAAATGACGGCAGTCCGCGATGATCTGGTTCGCAATAACAAGACCGTAAACTGGATCCCCGAATCTATCGGAGAGGGACGATTCGGCAACTGGCTTGAAAATATCCAGGACTGGGGCGTTTCCCGTAACCGTTACTGGGGTACCCCTTTAAATATCTGGGAGTGTGAAGACTGCGGACATCAGGAAGCCATCGGTTCCAGAGAGGAACTGGAAAAGCTGAGCGGTAATCCTGCAGCGAAGACAGTAGAACTTCACAGACCTTACATTGATGAGATTACCTGCACCTGTCCGAAGTGCGGCAAGACCATGAAGAGGGTGCCGGAAGTGATCGACTGTTGGTTTGACTCAGGCGCCATGCCTTTTGCACAGCATCATTATCCTTTTGAAAATAAAGAACTCTTTGAGCAGCAGTTCCCCGCACAGTTTATCTCCGAGGCTGTTGACCAGACACGAGGCTGGTTCTACTCGCTGATGGCAGAATCCACACTGCTGTTTAACAAAGCACCTTATGAGAATGTCATCGTTCTCGGTCATGTGCAGGATGAGAACGGTCAGAAGATGAGCAAGAGTAAAGGAAATGCCGTAGATCCTTTTGATGCGCTGGCAACATACGGCGCCGATGCGATCCGCTGGTATTTCTATATCAATTCAGCGCCATGGCTTCCCAACCGTTTCCATGGCAAGGCTGTGCAGGAGGGACAGAGAAAGTTCCTGGGAACCCTCTGGAACACCTATGCATTCTTTATCCTGTATGCCAATATCGATAAATTTGATGCGACCAAATACACTCTGGAATATGATAAGCTTCCTGTAATGGACAAATGGCTTCTTTCCAAGCTGAATACTGCCATTAAGGAAGTGGATGATAACTTAAACAACTACAGAATCCCTGAAGCGGCAAGAGTGCTTGACAACTTTGTGGATGAGATGAGCAACTGGTATGTGCGACGCTGCCGTGAGCGTTTCTGGGCAAAGGGCATGGAACAGGATAAGATCAACGCTTATATGACCCTGTACACCGCACTTGTGGAGATCAGCAAATGTGCAGCACCCATGGTTCCTTTCATGACAGAGGAAATCTATCAGAACATGGTGAGAAGTATCGACAAGAATGCACCGGAAAGTATCCATCTGTGTGACTTCCCTGTAGCTGATGAGGCCATGATCGACAAGAAGCTTGAAGAAAACATGGAAGAGTCCCTTGATATCGTTGTGATGGGACGTGCGGCACGTAACGCAGCGAATATCAAGAACCGTCAGCCCATCGGCACCATGTATGTAAAGGCTCCGCATACCCTTGATGAGTATTTTGAGAACATTATCGAGGATGAACTGAATGTGAAGGAAGTGGTATTTAAGGATGACGTCAGTGATCTTACCAGCTATAGCTTTAAACCCCAGCTTAAAACTGTGGGACCGAAATACGGCAAGCAGCTTGGCGGCATCAGAGAGTACCTTTCAGCAGTGGACGGAACACAGGCCATGAAACAGCTGAAAGCAGAGGGTGCCCTCAAGTTTGAAGTGAACGGCGTGGAAGTATCCCTTGCCGAGGAAGATCTTCTGATCGATGTGGCACAGAAGGCCGGCTTTGTCACAGAAGCTGACAACTATGTCACTGTCGTACTCGATACCAACTTAACACCTGAACTGGTTGAGGAAGGCTTTGTCTATGAAGTGATCAGCAAGATCCAGACCATGCGTAAGGATGCTGACTTTGAGGTGATGGATCACATCAAAGTAGCGATCAGCGGTAATGAGAAGGTTGCTGAGATTGTGAAGGCTAATGAGGCAGCCATCTCCGGAAAGGTGCTGGCAGATGAAATTCTTGTGGATACAGTGCTTTCCATCAGCAAAGAGTGGAATGTAAACGGTGAAAAGGTCACAATTTCTGTAGAAAAAATCTAAGTAAAATATAGGTCAAATTTGAGGCGCAGGTGCCATTTGGGAGCATCTGCGCCTTGTGATTTATTTTTTCCTGTAGTATAATGGCTTAAAACGTGTGTAAAATTGTAAATAAATGGCATACATAGTTATCAACGAGTGGAGGAGAAAATGATGGCAAAAAAATCTACGCCGCAGACACTTAACTTTGACAAAGATCTGTTTAAGAGAAGTGTGTTGTACAACGTGAAAACCTTGTATAGAAAAACACTGGAGGAAGCAACGCCGCAACAGATTTTTCAGGCAGTTGCTTATGCAATCAAGGATGCAGTAGTCGACAAATGGATGACGACTCAGCAGGGATTTGAAAAGCAGGATCCCAAGACAGTTTATTATATGTCCATGGAGTTTTTGATGGGTCGTGCACTTGGCAATAACATTATCAATTTACAGGCATATAAACCGGTGAAGGAAGCACTTGATGAATTGGGACTTGATCTCAATGTAATTGAGGATCAGGAACCTGATGCAGCGCTTGGAAACGGCGGTCTTGGAAGACTGGCTGCGTGCTTTCTTGATTCCCTTGCAACCTTGGGCTATGCAGCTTACGGCTGTGGCATCAGATACCGCTACGGTATGTTCAAGCAGGAGATCAGAGATGGTTATCAGGTGGAGGTGCCTGACAACTGGCTTGCAGACGGCAATCCTTTTGAACTGAGAAGACCGGAATATGCCAAGACAGTAAAATTTGGTGGCTATGTCAATGTACATGTGGATGAAAACGGAAGAAGCAATTTCGTTCAGGAAGGCTATCAGAGCGTAAGAGCGATTCCCTATGATCTTCCGATCGTTGGTTATGGCAACGGAATCGTAAACACGCTTCGTATCTGGGATGCAGAGGCTGTTGAATGCTTCCAGCTGGATTCCTTTGACAAAGGGGAGTACCAGAAAGCAGTAGAACAGGAAAATCTGGCAAGAAATATTGTGGAAGTACTTTATCCCAACGATAATCACTATGCAGGCAAGGAACTCCGATTAAAGCAGCAGTACTTCTTTATCTCCGCTTCCGTTCAGGAGGCAGTTGCCAAGTATATGCGTAAGCATGATGACATTCGCAAATTCCATGAGAAAGTGACTTTCCAGTTGAATGACACCCATCCTACGGTAGCTGTGGCTGAACTGATGAGAATCCTCATGGATGAATATTATCTTACCTGGGATGAGGCATGGGAGGTTACAACCAAAACCTGTGCTTATACCAATCACACCATTATGTCGGAAGCATTGGAAAAATGGCCCATTGAGCTGTTCTCAAGGCTGCTTCCCAGAATTTATCAGATTATTGAGGAAATCAACCGCAGATTTATCCAGAGAATCCAGCAGATGTATCCGGGTAATCAGGATAAGATCCGCAAAATGGCTATCATCTATGACGGTCAGGTTAAGATGGCACACCTTGCCATTGCTGCGGGTTATTCCGTAAACGGTGTTGCAAGACTTCACACAGAGATCCTGAAAAAGCAGGAATTAAAGGATTTCTATGAGATGATGCCCGAGAAGTTTAATAATAAGACCAACGGTATCACACAGAGACGATTCCTACTCCATGGCAATCCGCTCCTTGCAGACTGGGTAACAGCTCATGTGGGGGATGATTGGATCACAGATCTTCCCAAGATCAACAAGCTGAAGGTTTATGCGGATGACGAAAAAGCGCAGCAGGAGTTCATGAATATCAAATATCAGAATAAGGTCCGTCTTGCCAAGTACATTTTAGAGCACAACGGAATTGAAGTAAATCCTCGCTCCATCTTTGATGTACAGGTTAAGAGACTTCATGAATACAAGCGTCAGCTCCTCAATATCCTTCATGTTATGTACTTATATAATCAGCTGAAGGATAACCCGGAGATGGATTTCTATCCCAGAACCTTTATCTTTGGCGCGAAAGCGGCAGCAGGCTATTACAATGCCAAGATGACCATCAAGCTGATCAATTCCGTGGCGGATGTGGTAAATAATGACCCTGCCATTAACGGCAAGATCAAGGTTGTATTTATCGAAAACTACAGAGTTTCCAACGCGGAGCTCATCTTTGCGGCGGCCGATGTATCCGAACAGATTTCAACAGCAAGTAAGGAAGCTTCCGGTACCGGTAACATGAAGTTCATGTTAAACGGTGCATTGACTCTGGGAACCATGGATGGCGCCAATGTGGAGATCGTTGAGGAGGTTGGCGAGGAGAATGCCTTCATCTTCGGACTCTCTTCCGATGAAGTCATTCGATATGAAAACTTCGGCGGATATGATCCCATGGAGATTTTCAACAATGATCCGGATATCAGAAGAGTCCTGATGCAGCTGATCAACGGTACCTATGCTCCTAATGATCCCGACAGGTTCAGGACACTTTACAATTCCCTGCTCAATACGTTAAGCACAGCTAAGGCAGATACCTACTTCATCTTAAAGGATTTTAAGTCCTATGCGGAGGCGCAGAAGAGAGTGGAAGCTGCTTATCGTGATGAAAAGAGATGGGCAAAGAGCGCAATCTTAAATGTGGCATGCAGCGGCAAGTTTACCTCTGACAGAACCATTCAGGAATATGTGGATGAGATCTGGCATCTGGATAAGGTGGTACTTCCTAATAAAACAAAATAAGTAATAAAATGCTATAGATACGAGAAAGAGGCAGAGCCGTTTGGCACTGCCTCTTTTGCGTACGTATTTAGTGGTTCATGCTGTTGAAAATGCGTTGTGAAAAAGCACCAAATAGGGTATGATAAACATAAGAGAAGAGGGAAAAAACGGCATCATATTGTATGAGTGAAAAGAAGAATTGGGGGTATTGTTATGTTAAAGAATGTCATTTTTCCGGAAAGACCGGGAGAGGAAGAATTGAAGGCAAGATTAAAGGCTGCAAGGGAAAAGCTTGCCGGACAGCAGACACTGATCAAGGAACACAAGCTTCCCGTTCTGGTGCTTGTGGAAGGCTGGGGGACTGCCGGAAAGGGAAGCGTGATCGGCCAGATGATCCGGAATATCGATCCCAGATTTTTTAAGGTGGCACCTATGGATCAGCCCACAGAGGAGGAAAAAAGAAAGCCTTTTCTTTGCCGTTACTTTACGAAAATACCGGAGGCAGGAAAATTTATGTTTCTGGACTCCGGCTGGATGGACGAAGTCACAAGAAACCGCGTTCACGGAGAGATGGATCAGAAGACCTACGAGCAACGTATCGACAGCATCAGGCGCTTTGAACGGCAGCTCACCGACAACGGGTATCTTGTCATGAAATTTTTCTGCCATATCAGCGAGAAGGAGCAGAAAAAGAGGATAGAGGATCTCGTGGAAGAAATTGACACCAGATGGCGTGTCAGTGAAAACGACAAGTGGCAGAATAAGCATTATGGTAAATGCCTGGAGGTATTTGACCGCTATATGGAGGATACCAATAATCCATCCGCACCATGGTATGTGATCGATGCCAAGTCAAAAAAATGGGCAGAACTGCAGGCACTTGAAATACTGACACAAGGGATAGAGATCGCACTGCAGAATCAGAGTCTGGCGGTACCCCTTCTTCAAAATGTATTTCCCCTTGAGAAGGTGCCGAAGCTCTCTGAGATTCCCCTTGAGAATAAAAGCCTTTCCGATGAGGAATATAAAGAACAGCTTACCAAGCTTCAGAATCATCTGAAAGAGCTGCACAACAGACTGTATCGGAAAAAAGTGCCGGTAGTTATAGTTTATGAAGGCTGGGATGCAGCAGGAAAGGGCGGCAATATCAAGCGTATCACGGAAGCACTGGATCCCCGGGGCTTTGAGGTACAGCCCATTGCAAGTCCGGAGCCTCATGAGAAGGCAAGACATTATCTGTGGCGTTTCTGGATGCGTCTCCCGAAGACGGGACATATTGCCATCTTTGACAGAAGCTGGTATGGACGCGTGATGGTGGAGCGCCTCGAGGGCTTCTGCAGCGAGAATGACTGGAAGCGCGCCTACAATGAGATGAACGAATTTGAGAAGGAGCTTCATGACTGGGGCGCCGTTATCATCAAATTCTGGGTACAGATCGATAAGGATACCCAGCTTGCCCGCTTTACCGACCGCCAGAACACACCGGAGAAGCAGTGGAAGATCACGGATGAGGACTGGCGCAACCGCGAAAAATGGGATGAGTATGAGGTGGCTGTCAATGAGATGATCCAGAAGACAAGCACCACCTTTGCACCCTGGCATATCCTGGAATCTGTTGACAAGAAGTATGCAAGAATTAAGGCACTTAAGATTGTCATAGAAGAACTGGAGAAAGTGTTGAAATAATAGAGATTATTTTTAAGTCAAGAAAAATCAGAATACTTTGATTTTTCTTGACTTAAATGTCAAAATGGGCAATTATATAAGTAGAATCAGAAAAATATTTATATGAGGTTCCATTATGAAGAGGAAGATAGAAGAAAAACTATTACAGTGGAAAAATAAGACGAAAGACAGAAAACCACTTATTTTAAATGGTGCCAGACAAGTTGGAAAAACCTATTTGCTGAGAGAATTTGGGGAAAAATATTACAAAAACACAGTGTATGTGAATTTGGAGATCAGCAGAGAGGTCAGAGCTTATTTTGAGGAGAATCTGGAACCGGAAAGAATTTTACGCTTTTTGGAAGCTGTGGCAGGGGAAAGAATTATTCCGGAAGAAACCCTTATTATTTTGGATGAAATTCAATCCTGTGAAAAGGCATTGACGTCGTTGAAATATTTTTGCGAAGAAACGCCGGAGTATCATATCACGGCAGCAGGAAGTCTTCTGGGGGTTGCCATTAACAGAAATCAATATTCTTTTCCGGTGGGAAAGGTAGAGACAATAGAATTGTTTCCAATGGATTTTGAGGAATTTCTCTGGGCATTTGGAAAAGAATTCATTGCCGTTCAGATAAGAGATAGTTTTCATACTATGACTGCTTTGCCGGAAGGGCTGCACACAGAGGCGATAGAATATCTTCGCCAGTTTTTGATTGTGGGAGGCATGCCGGCAGCAGTAAATACTTTTCTCGATACAGGGAAATTTCTGGATGCATCATCAGTCCAAAGCGAAATTGTTGATAACTATATTGCGGATATGGCTAAATATGCATCTAATACAGACAGTGTAAAAATACGTGCCTGTTACAATTCGATTCCGGCACAGCTTGCTAAGGAAAATAAAAAATTTCAATATAAGGTTGTGCAAAAGGGTGGAACAACAGCTATTTTTGGAGTATCCATTGAATGGTTGAACCTAGCCGGAATTGTGATTAAATGCCAAAGGGTTGAGCATGGATTTGAACCCATACCGGTATATACAGATTTATCTTCTTTTAAACTATATATGAGTGATGTGGGCATTTTGACTATGAAGTCGGGGTTGCCCCATCATATTATTTTGTCCGGTGAAGGAAATACTTTTTTGGGAGCATTGATGGAGAATTATGTTGCGTCCCAATTGAAAGCAAATGGATATGATTTATACTATTGGACCAGTGAATATTCAGCAGAGCTTGATTTTGTGATTGTAAAGGATCAGAGAGTATATGCTATAGAAGTAAAAAAGGGAGAACATGTCCGCTCCAAAAGCTTATCTCAATTTGTTTCAAAATATCATCCATATCGCGCCATCCGTTTTTCTATGAAGAATTTTGGCAATGAAAATGATATCTGGTCGATACCATTATACGCGGTATTTTGCTTATGAAAGGAAGACATCAATAAAATGAAAACAGCAATCATCGGTGCCAGTGAGGAGGCACTTCACACAATAGAAAAAGCACATGAATACGGCCTTACTGTAGTGGCACTGGACGGTAACGGGAAAGCGCCAGGCTTGTCGGCAGCAGATAAGGCTCTTGTGGTTGATATTTCGGATGAAGAAGAAACCATAAAGGCGCTTAGGGAGGAAAAAGCTGCCTTTGTGCTGACAGTGCCGATCGGTAGATACCTGACCACTATCGGAGCGGTAAATGATGCCCTGACGCTACCCGGGATCAGCAAAGAGATGGCAGTTCTCTGCACAGACAAATACAGCTTTCACAAAACACTTTTTGAGCAGGGATTACGGAGCTGCCACTGTTATGGTGTGGGAAATCATTTAGGAGATGAAACGCCCAATGATGTTTTGGCAGAGAAATTGGTGAATGGGGAACTGTCTCTTGCTTTTCCTGCTATTTTGAAACCAAGATTTGGCTCCGGGAGCAGAGGAATTCATATGCTGAACCGGCGGGAAGAACTGGAACGGGCGCTTCAAGAAGCGGAAGGGGAATCTTATGTGTTGGAGGAATGTATAGAGGGTGAAGAATATGGTGTGGACGGTGCCATGGTGGGCAGCGATTTTCAGATGGTGCTGCTCCGCTATAAAAGGAATACCCCTCCTCCTGCAAGACAGGCGGTAGCATATTTTTCTGTGCAGCCTGCGGATCCTTTTTATGAACAGGTAAAAGTATATATGCAAAGGGTGACAGCCTGCCTTGGATTAAGGGAATGTCTCCTCCATGCAGATCTTATTCGAGGCGAGGATGGCCCTTTTGTAATCGAGCTGTCGGCAAGACCTTCCGGCCATAATCTTCATAACCTGTTTACGCCCTTGTGCACCGGTGTGGATGTGGCAGAGGAATACATCAAATATCGCATGGGAAAGCCTTTCTGTTTTGTGCCGAAGCAGACAAAATCCATGATGATCCATTACTTTGATATGCAGGGGGAAGTAAAGCAGCTACCGGATCAGGCACAGATAGAGCGGACGATAAAGGAATTGCAGAACAAAAGTGGGAAAGGTCTTTTGAAAATTTCTTTGACAGAGTGGGAATGCCGCATAAAAGAAGGAGAGATTTTGCAACCCGTATCTGACGGGCATTCTCTGATGGGAAGAGGATATTTTATTCTGGAGGGCGATGATCAGAAAGAGTTAGCTCTGTGTGCTGAGGAAATAAAGAGAATGTTCTTTTGATGGAAGATAAAGATGACGAAAATTCATCTTATTTTTGCTTAAATAGCAGGATGGAATTCTGGAAAGTTTGATAAACACTGGGGGAATTTGCTTTGTGCAGTTTGATAATAACATTTTTTGATAAATGAAAAATTAATAAAAACCGTTGCGCTTACACCATGGTTCTGTTAAGGTAAATAACAACTAGCGTGCTAATATATTTCTGATATCTGGAGCACGTTCATGGTTCCCGGAAGGGGATGCGGAATCGGAAGCTTTGCAAGCAGTTACTGGAAGTGATTCTGGATGTCAGGATCGATCATATAGATTATCCCGAGGAGCAGAAGACCATAGATCATGCAGTGGATGCACGAAGTGTGAGACTGGATGTCTATATTGAGGATGACAGACATATGGTTTACAATGTGGAAATGCAGGCAGCAAACCCGGGAAATCTTCCGAAAAGAAGCCGTTATTATCAGGGCATGATCGACCTGAACCTGATCCTGAAGGGTGATGATTTTAACAAACTCAATAAGAGCTATGTCATTTTTATCTGCGCAAAGGATATTTTCGGAAAGGGAAGACATATCTACACATTTGAAAATCTGTGTATTCAGGATACATCGCTTCATCTGAGGGATGAAACAACAAAAGTATTTTTAAATCCTGTATCGGATATGGATGATGTGGATGAAGAATTAAAGAATTTCCTTTTGTATATAGCAAACGGGATACCGGTTGACAGCTTCACAAGGGAGTTGGAGAGTGAAGTGGAAGACACCAGGAAAAATAAAGGATGGGAGGAAGAGTATATGACCTTACGAATGATTGAACGGGAAAAGTTTAACGAAGGCAAAGCCAGTTCCCTGGTAAGTTCTGTAGAAAATTTAATAAAAAATCTTAACCTCCCATTAGAAGAAGCGTGTTCTGTATTGGGCTCTTCCGTTCAGCAGTATGAAGAGGCAAAGAAAATAATTGATAAATAATTTAAAAAGGCTGCGCATATGCGTAGCCTTTTTCTTAAAATGCAGACGTCTTCACGGTAGGAAGAGAAGCCAGATTATTATTTTCGGAATCGTCCGGGATGGATTTCAGATATTCGGTTTCCTTCTTGTGGGCAACCCCTACGCCTTTGATCTTGCCTGCTTTTGCAAGAGATACACCTTCTTCCCGGCTGACGATTCGGTCATCGGATAACTGGTAGCCGGAAATGCGACCTCTTGATTTCACGAGGCCGGTGATGGAAACGGCATCGGGATCCGGCGTGGGGATCTCATCCAAAGCGGCCTTCGGAAGAGAAGAGGTTCTATTTTCGTTATTCATAAAAATAATCTCCTGTTTTTACTGAATTTTTTCTTAGTATAAACAGGAGATTGTTTCTTTATACATGTAATCTGTTGAATTTACATCTCGATCAGAGCCTCAGCTATCCTTACGGCACCTTTCCCATCCACCAGTCGTCTCATAGTCTCATGGGCAGCCTTTCGTTTCTGAAAATTTTCTGACATATATGTCACAAAATCCATGATCCTGTCAAGTGCTTCATCACAGCTGTAGCGAATATCTCCGGCGCAAGGTATGATCCCTGCCTCTTCAAAGGTCTTTGCAGCTGTCAGCTGATTGTCCGCTAGACAGAAGCTCATGGAAGGAACTCCTGCGGCACATAATTCGTACAGGGTGGTTCCGGCGGCGGAAACAGCAAGATCGCAGCTCGCCATAAGAGAAGCCATATCGGACACATTCTCATGAAGCTGAAGAAAAGGAAGCTCATCAGCGAGTTTATAGAGCTTATCCTTATTTTCGTTCAATCGGCCGACCACAACATGAAGCTGAAAGAGATGCAAGAAACTGTTTTTCCTAAAGGCTGCAATCAGTCTCAGACAGAAATGATAAGGGTCACTTCCTCCTGTTGTCACCAGGATATTGGAAACCCGGTCTCGACAATAGGGCTGCAAATCTGTAAACTGCGCCCGGAGTGGCGTGTAGGAAGCTCCCAGCAGAGTGCGTGCCGCGTTCTGATAAGCAGCCTGATAGGATGCTGACCTGCTTTCCGGTATCACATCATAATTGATCAAAAGATCAGCAGGATAGTCAAAAAGCTGCAGGTCGTCAAGATAGGCCACTTTTGCGGCAGTTCTTACGGCAGACAGATAATGCTCCGTCACATAATAGGAATCCAGGAAAAAAATCACATCATCCAATGTGACATTCGTGTCGGAGGAATCGGCCGAAAAACCCGGAATGGAAGTGGAATCGGAAAGTATAGAAAGAAGCTCAGGCAGCTCCCTCTCCGGATCATCATAGACTGCAGTTTCCAGAATCCTCACAGGGAATCTGCAGGCAGGATCAAAGCTCTGCAAAAGCGCTTTGCTTTCCTGATCGGAAACGAGAAAGCAGACCTTCATGCCAAGGGAAAAACAGGCATCGGCAATAGACAGGCATCTCACAAGATGCCCGGTTGCGATATGGCTGTTGCCGTCTGTTCTGAAATAAACTAATCGATCAGTTCCCATGCAAGCGGCGTTCCTTTCTTTAAAAAGTGCTTTGCTTTTTTGCCCAGCACCTGTTCATAATACATGGTATGAAGTCCGTTGCCGGGTCGGATGGAGCGTATATTTTCGGGAGTGAGAATTTCCCCTTCTTGAATATCCTTTACCACAAACAGAGAACGGGAACCTTCGTGCTCCAGCTTCTGGGTGTCGGTGAGAACATATTCGCTGCTTCCGAGTGCCTTTTCCAGAATGCGGATCTCGGATACCATCTGCTTAAATTCCTCGGGCTCCATGGAGAAAGCGCTGTCAGGACCACCGTCAGCCCTGCGGAGTGTCAGATGCTTTTCCACCATTTTGGCGCCTAAAGGAATCGCACCCGCGGAGACAATGGTTCCCATGGTATGGTCGGAGATGCCCGCAATACAGTCATAAGTCTTAGCCAGAGTAGGAATGACTCTTAAATTTACCGCCTCGTAGGGCGTGGGATAGGAGGAGACGCATTTGAGAAGAACAATGTCCTCGTTCCCTTCCTCTTTACAAACAGAAAGAGCCCGCTCGATATCCTCCGGATAGGCGATGCCTGTGGCAAAAATCATGGGTTTATGAAGCTTTGCAATCTTGCGGATCAGAGGAATGTCATTGATCTCGTAGGAGGCAATCTTGTAAGCCGGTACCTTCATCTGTTCGAGAAAATCCACGGAGGTAAAGTCAAAGGGAGAGGAGAAGCATTCTAGGCCCAGCTTGTTTGCTTCCTCCATCAGCTTCGGTTGCCATTCCCAGGGCGTATAAGCTTCCTGGTACAACTTGTACAAGGTGGTGCCGTCCCAGATGGTTCCCTCATTGATCTGGAAACACTCGTCATCACAGTCGATGGTGATGGTATCTGCGGTATAAGTCTGGAGCTTTACCGCATCGGCGCCGGCCTCCTTTGCCGCGTGAACGATCTCCAAAGCTCTGTTATAATCCTGATTGTGATTGGCTGAGATCTCTGCCACAATAAGAGCGGGTGCACCCTCACCAATCATTTTGTTGCCGATTTGAAAACTTTTATTCATCAAAGTTCCTCCCAGTGATTCTTCTGCAAATATTCTTCATTCCCCCAAGGCTCCCTTGCCACAAACAGGGTTCCGTCCGTCTTTTCCACAATGACTGCGGGGAAATAATGAATGAACAGGGGATTCAGACACATGGTGTAGCCTCCGGCAGTGTCATAGATGATCTTATCTCCGGGAATGAGAGCGGTATCATCTGTGATCTCAAACAGCCTGTCATACTCCATGCAGGTGGCGCCGCAGATCCACTGCGTTTTCTCTATATTTCTGACACTCTTGTCACTTACATATTCGATGTGATGAGGATAAACGTGTCTGGTGACCAGGGGATTTAAATTGACCCTGCTTCCGTTTGTGACAATGAATTTTCGCCCTCTGATATCCTTCACATCAAGCACTTCCGTCTCAAAGGTGGTGGCTCTTGATATTAAAGAGACACCGGGTTCTGCAATCAGTGTTGTCTTTTCTTTATCAAAATAACCGGAGAGCACCCGGCAGATTTCCTTAAAATAATCGCGGTAGTCCGGTTTGTCATCCCTTCCGCCAAAATAGCCGCCGCCCATATCGATATAGTCAAGGGAAAGCGCATATTCCTTTGCAATTTTGACCGCCATTCCTGCAAGGGCGCCGTAAACATGTACCGTGCGGGACTGGGTGGAGGAATGAAGATGAAGACCGCCTACCTTTACATTGGGAAGAGCGCTTAATCTGTCGATGGCAGCCTTCAGAACACCGTTTTCGTAGCAGTAGCCGAAGCGCCCGCCTTCCTCTTCCACAAGCTCCTCATCAGGGCACATGACAGCAATGTCGCAATTTACCCGAAGCCCAACGCGAAAGCTCCTGTCAGGATACAGACTGCTCAGCTCTTCCATCCAGGAGAGCTCGTCATTGGAATCAAGATTCACATAGCCGCCTGCGATCAGGACCGCTTCGAACACTTTTTTATCCTTGATGGGACCGTTATAGATGATGCTGCCGGCAGAAAAGCCAAGGCGGTGAACAAGATCGAATTCCGTGGCGGAAACCACCTCCGCATAAAAGCCCTTTCCCTTTAAATAATGTAAAAGCCAGGGGAGGGAGTTTGTCTTGACGGAATAGCCCATGACGAAATTCTCGCCCCAGTTCTCTGAAAGGGCGCCTTTCAGCAGATTGATATCGTATAATAAATCCTTCTCTTTGATTCTGTAAAAAGGAGTGTCTGTTGTCGTTTTATGATTCATAGTTTGACTCGGCCTTTCCATGATTTAGTCTCTTATATTTAATCTCAGCGATTTCCCAGTCATCCGGGGTGTCAATGTCCTGTACTTCCATCTCTGAGAGCACCAGGGGAACCAGCTTTTCCACATCCGTGGTACCGGCTTCCATGAAGGGAGCGGTGCGGCAGGCGTAGAACTGGCCACAGTCATGGTAGATCTTTGGAAGATCCTGGCTTCTGGCGGTGGCATATTCCGGAAACTGACGCTCCACAAAACCCTTATCATTGACGATTAAGCCCCGCTGGGGCGGATAGGAAAAGGGCACCACCGGCATCACCGAATCCGAAGTCTCCAAAAGCTCCATGGCATCCTTTAAGCGTTTTCCGGTAAGAAAAGGAGCGGTGGGATAAATGCAGCAAAAGGCTTCAAAAAAGAGTCCGCTTTTTTCATATTCCTTCAGCACCTCCATGATCACATCGTCGGTGGAAGCATAGTCTCCCGACATTTCCGCTGACCGGAAAAAAGGAACGCTTGCGCCGGTGCTCCGCGCAATTTCGGCAATCTCCGCATCGTCCGTGGAAACCATGACCTCGTCGAAGGCACCTGATGCAAAAGCAGCTTCGATGGAGTAGCAAAGGATTGGCTTTCCGCAGAAATCCTTTATGTTTTTTCGGGGAATCCGTTTGCTGCCGCCTCTGGCAGTGATGATTGCAAGTTTTTTCCCGTTCATGATAACACTCCTTAAAAATCTCTTAATATCACCAATTATACACTATAATTCGTTGCAATCAAATAAATTTCTATGCTACAATGAGCGCATGCGGATCAGGCTGCTTGCAGAACTGATTTGCATCATCTGAAGGAAACAAAGAAAACGGGGAAACAGCATTATGAAGAAACCGCAGGGGCGTATTTATATCTGTCATACTTTTTATCATGCATATATTGCCTGTCTGAAGGAACTGAATATGGACAAAGATAAATGGGGACAGGCATCCCTTATGTTAAGCAGTATGTCCAATGATTTCGGAAATCTGAAGGAACGGGCAGAAAAATCGGGACTTTTCAGGGAAGTGATCCCCTTTGACGAAAAGGAGGAAAGCTTTTTCCCGGAGCTTTCAGAGCTCCACAAGGACAGAGGAAATCTTGTGGCAAACATGATCCAGAGGATCCGTTTTACCAGACGCTTCGGTAAGCTCCTTGCGCCTTACATTCCGGTGGACCTTAGGAAGTATGAGGACATTTACGTGTTCTGTGACTCTGACCCGATCGGGTATTACTTAAGCACACACAGGATTTACTATCATGCCCTTGAGGACGGCCTTGACTGTATCAGGTACTATGATACGGCACGTTTTGACAACCGTGGGCACTTTGGACTGAAGGCGTGGATGGCTGCCCACAATCTGATCTTTATCCAGAACGGGTATTCCAAATATTGTATCGATATGGAAGTAAACGATATCTCCGTGCTGCAGTATCCCTGCCCCAAATATATCGAAAAGCCACGTGCCCGGCTGACGGAGCAGCTGTCTGAGGAGGCAAAAGGAATACTGACGGAAATTTTTATCGAAAACAGAGAAGAACTGGAAGAGCGACTTCATGAGGGGGAAGGCGGCGGACACAGGGTCCTTGTGCTGACGGAGCCTCTCTGCGATCTTAAGACCCGAAAGAGAATTTTCACAGACATTATGGAAGAATATCAATGGGTGGACGGGGAAAAAGCCCTGGTGTTGCTGAAACCTCATCCGAGAGATGTACTTGATTATAAGAAACTGTTCCCGGAGCATATCGTGCTCGACAGTAAGTTCCCCATGGAGATCTTAAATTATGTGGAGGGACTTTGCTTCGACAGGATTGTCTCCGTGTTCACGGTGCCGGACGCCATCCGTTTTGCAAAGGAGAAGGTGTTCCTTGGGGAAGATTTCATGGACAAGTACGAGGCACCTGAGATTCACAGACAGAACGAGCAGATTTACTGACGGTTTGACATTCCGGTCCCGCCATTCGCAAATTGATTTATCAATACAACTATGATAAAATATAATGATATATTTTGTGCAAGGATAAAAGGATACTATGAAGAAGATCTTTAGAAAATTGATGATATTGCTGGACAGAAGACAGAAGCAGAAAATGATCCTGCTTGTCTTTTTGATGCTCATCGGGGCAGTGCTGGAAACGCTCGGTGTTTCCATGATCCTTCCTGTGATGAACGTAGTCCTTGAGAAAAATGCAGTACAAAGCCACAGATATCTGCAGGTGATCTGCGATATCTTCCAAATCGGCTATGATGACACCAGAACGCTGATGATCCTCGTGATGACGGGACTGATCGTGATTTTTGCGGTCAAGAATATCTTTTTGTTCTTTCAGCAGAAGGTGCAGCTCAAATTCGTTTATACCAACCAGTTTGCCACCTCCAGAAGAATGATGATCAACTTCATGGAGCGCCCTTATGAATATTACCTGAATGCGGATACTTCCGTGATTCAGAGAAGCATTACTTCGGACGTCAACAATATGTACGGTCTGATCCTTTCCCTTTTGCAGCTTGTCAGCGAGGGAATTGTCTTTGTCTGCCTTGTGGCGGTAAGCCTGATCACGGATGTGGTCATGAGCATCACGGTTGCGGTGCTGCTTGTTGCGGCGCTGCTGATCATCAAGTGTGTGCTGAAGCCTATTATGCGGAAAGCCGGAGAGGAAAATCAGGATTACTACAGCGGACTGTATAAATGGATCGACCAGTCCGTGATGGGAATCAAGGAGATCAAGATCGCAAACAAGGAAAATTACTTTATCAATGAATATGCCAAATGCGGTGTGGGTTATGTGAATGCGGTGCAGAGATATAATCTCTACAACGCAACCCCCAGACTTTTGATTGAAACGGTTGCCATTGCGGGGATGATCCTTTATGTGATGATGAGCCTTTTGCAGGGGGCAAATGTGGAGGAAATCATGCCCCAGATCGGTCTTCTGGCGGTAGCTGCCATGCGTCTCATTCCCTGTGCCAACAGGATCAACAATCATCTGACCTCCATCTCCTATTTTGAGCCCTTCTTTATGGGAGTTTCCGACAATCTGCAGGAGGAGATCCGGGATGAGAACATCGACTATGATGAGGCTTCCTACCAGAAGAAAGTGGAAGTGGAAAAGCTTGAGATCAGAGAAAAGATTGAACTGAAAGATATTGTATATAAATACCCCAACACGGATGTACTTATTTTTGATCACGCCGATATGGAGATCCCCATCGGAAAGAGTGTGGGAATTGTGGGAACCTCGGGTGCCGGCAAGACCACCGTTGTGGATATCCTGCTGGGCCTTTTACAGCTGCTAAGCGGTGAGATTCTGGCAGACGGTGTGGAGGTCAGAGATCATTATCAGTCCTGGCTGAAAAACATCGGTTACATTCCACAGACTATTTTTATGATCGATTCCACTATTCGTAAAAACGTAGCCTTTGGCTTCGCAGACGAGGATATCGATGATGAAAAGGTATGGCGTGCGCTAAAGGAAGCACAGCTGGATGAATTTGTGAGAGGACTTCCGGAAGGTCTTGATACCGGAATCGGCGAGCGCGGCATCCGGTTATC
Organism: Lachnospiraceae bacterium; assembly: GCA_017622575.1. Classification (GTDB taxonomy): domain Bacteria; phylum Bacillota; class Clostridia; order Lachnospirales; family Lachnospiraceae; genus Suilimivivens. The sequence goes on along the minus strand of JAGAQU010000055.1, from coordinate 1,628 downwards.
CGGCGGACAGCGCCAGCGTATCGGTATTGCCAGAGCACTGTTTGAGGATCCGGAGGTGCTGGTGCTTGACGAGGCAACCTCCGCCCTTGACAACGAGACGGAAGCAGCGATTATGGATTCCATCAACAGACTCCACGGAAGAAAGACATTGATCATCATTGCCCACAGATTACAGACCATTGAAAAATGCGATATGGTTTACCGTGTGGAGAACGGTAAGGTGGACAGAGAGCGCTAAGGAAAGGAGCATCCGGTGACAGGAAGAAAGAGACTTGCAAATATTGAATTATTGAGAGTTCTTGCCATGGTCATGGTGATCACCCTGCACTTTATGCGGGAATCGGGCAGCCTCCTTGATGCGTCAGCCCTTTTTGGAGCGCCCGCTTCGCAGTTTCTCGGCACTTTTCTTGAGGCCTTCTGCATTGTGGCGGTGAATGCCTATGTGCTGATCAGCGGATACATGGGAAGCGAGGGAAATTTTAAGCTTTCCAAGGTGATTACCTTTCTTTTACAGATCTGGTTCTATGCCCTTTTGATCCCGCTTGTGCTCACCTGCTTTTCGGTGCCAACGCTTGCAAAGGAGCAGGGAATCTACGGCATGGTGCAGTATCTTCTGCCCATTGAATCCGATACCTACTGGTTTGCATCCTCCTACTTTTTCCTGATGCTTTTCATGCCGTTACTAAATGAGGCGGTAAAAAGACTGGAAAAGAAGCAGCTTCAGATGATCCTTGCAGGGTTACTGATTTTTCTCTGTCTTGTCAAAAGCATCTGTCCGGTGGCACTTCCGTTAGACAAGTACGGCTATGATCCTGTCTGGTTTCTCTGCGTTTATCTGATCGGTGCTTATCTGAAAAAGTACGGTGGCGGAATCCTGGAGAAGAGAGCATGGAGCGTTTATGTGGGGAGCAGTCTTTTGCTCTTCCTGATAACGGTTGGTTTATGGTATGGCTTACGGTATGTTCCCGGTGCCGCTTATTACTTTACGGTACCGTTTCACTATAATTTTGTCTTATGCCTGACAGGGGCGATCGGACTTTTTTACGGGTTTACAAAAATCGATATCAGGGAAGGGAAAATGGCAGAGCTGATCCGAAGAGCGGGAAAGTACAGCTTTGGCATTTATTTGTTTCATGAGCATCCGGACATAAGGCATACCTGGTATCCTTTCCTTCGAAGCATACTTAACCCTGCCGGAAAGGAAGGCATGGCATGGTTTCTTTTGGAACTTCTTTTCAGCATTGCGGTACTGTTTCTGGCTGGAATGTTCATAGAATGGATCAGGAACCTTTTGTTTACATTTGTGATTAAAACAGGAAGGAGAGCTTATGCAGAGAGATAATAACATGACAGAAAGCCGCCTGCAAAGGGCTGCAGAATTCGTATTTCCTCTTGTTTTACTGCTGTTTCCGCTTCTGAAGATCGGGCAGGGAGTAGATCTTACGGATACTCCGTACAGCCTCGGAAACTATCGGTTTTTTGCCGGGACGGAGGGCGTGTGGGTGATGGCCACCTTCCTTTCCAATGTGGCAGGCTTTCTTCTGACAAAGCTCCCCTTTGGCACAACCATGATCGGCATGAAATGTTACACCTCTCTTCTTGTCAGTATCATGGCACTGTTCGGATAT
>JAGAQU010000054.1 GCA_017622575.1 Lachnospiraceae bacterium | reverse complement strand
GTATGGAACCGTAAAAGGGGATTCGGTCAGATATGTGCAGAATACAATGAAGTATATTGGGATAGAAGAGTTGGGGCTTGATCCGGCCGATTTAGAGGAAGGCGACCGGGTGATACTGTTTTTTGACAGCAGGGATGACACCCTTATAGGTGCGGTATCCGATAAAGCTTATAAAGAGGACTGGAACAGGCGGCTTCTTACGCTGCTTGGGTCCATGAGTGGCAGTGTTCTGATTCTTGTTATCTGGGCCTTGGCTGCCAAAGGTACTGTAGGAAGAGAATTCAGTATTTTTTATGCATTGTACCATAAGCGGGGACAGGATGCGGTATGGTGTCAGGACAGCCGACAGAGTTTGTATGAAAAACTATTTATTAAAACTGCCGGAAAAGGAACCCTGTTCTTAAAAAATCTGTTTTATGCTGTTTATTGTCTGGTATTTATTATAGGAGTTTCTGTGGCAGGCGTTCTGGTCATCGGAGAGGTTCATGCACTTACAGCAGACCATGGGCTGGTAAATGCAACCAGACTGCTTGGTGTCATATCATGTCTAAGGAAACGATTGATTGTATAAACTTCTATGCAAAAAGTTATCATTTAATATAGTGTGGGAAAATATAAGTAAAAATAAGTCAATGATGGTCAAAAACCATCGACATCCGGCTCCAGACACGCTATAATATAGGTAATCTAATAAGAAAATAATGTTATCATTACTGCAAGCTTTGCGGGAATGGTAGCCATAGTTATGAACTCCATGGAACGCAATGGTTGAACCCTCAGGGTGGCATTGCCACCGGGTTGCCACCGAAGAGCGATTTACACAGGTGAATTTCTATTTACTTATTTTGACACAGAATGACAGGAAAGTTAGAGAAATCAAGGATTTCCTTGACATAAGTTTACATTCCTTGACCGGGATTGACACCACTGGAGGCTTCTCCTAAGGTTTAACCATGGTTAATCCCGAGGCAAGGGAAATGGGAATAAGTCAGAGTTCGATTCTAACCGGAATAGACTGAGATGTTGATTTAAGATACAATAGAAATTCATCACTTAGTGTTGGATTCATAGATATGGCTGCCGATGCCAAAGTGGCTGAAAAGCCCGAAAATACGGCATTTGTCCCCTTAGTTAAATGGATATAACGGGGCCCTCCTAAGGCTCTATTGTAGGTTCGATTCCTATAGGGGACGCTCAAATTGTGCGGTAATGATGACAGAAATCATTGCCGCATTTTTATTATTTGGCATGATTTTCGTTAGCAGACTGCTAACAGAAAAGTAAGTAAATTACGAAATCTGCTAACAAAATAAAAAAACTGCTAACAGAGATACTTGTCAATATGCAAACACAGGGAAATAACCATAGTGTAGAATGTGTATTGCGTTGTAAAAGTAAGTAAATCTGTGATATGTAACCAGCTCAATATTTCTGTTTGGAAGAATTCAAGCCTGACGGTGAGGTCCCGTTCAGATTAGATAATAATCAATTCTAATCTGGGCGGGCTTTTTTGCGTAAGCAATGAGTCAAGGTCCAAGCTTGCTTGAGACTTTGACGAATGCCGCGACAACAAGCGAGTAACGCGAGTTCGTTCAGGGAAAAGGAGGAAAAATGCCAATAGCAGAAAAAGCAGAGCATCTGGATACGGGTGAAAAAATCGTTGAGATTGAACTGGAGAGATTAATATCCTTTACCAATCATCCATTCAAGGTGCAGGCAGACAGTCAGATGATTGAGCTCCAGGACAGCATCAAAAAATATGGAATACTTAATCCTTTGATTGTGCGACCAAGACCGGAAGGCGTATATGCAGGCTCTGGCATCCATTGGTGCAGCCGACTGGCTGAACTGGCTGTTTTTGTGGATGGCGGCTGGCATGACACAGGGTTTTTCTATTCTTTTTGCACAACATTATGGAGGAAAGGATGAAAAATCATTACATAAATCCATGGGAAATGCAGTCATCCTTACCATCGGGGCGGCAGTTGTGCTGACTGCGGTGGGGGAACTTGTGGCGCCGCCGATGCTGGCGCTTTTGAAAACACCGGAAGATATTGTTGCAGGTTCCCTGACATATCTGCGGGTTATGATAGGTGGGCTTACGGTCATCATGTTTTATAATCTGGAAGCCTCTCTTTTAAGGGCATTAGGGGATGGACGGTCTCCTTTGATAGGCATGGTGATTGCTTCCTGTACGAATATAGGTTTGGACCTGCTGTTTGTGATGGGATTCCATTTGGGTATTGCCGGTGCTGCTGTGGCAACGCTGATCGCACAGGGAATTTCATGTATCTATTGTTTTGTTGTCCTGCGCAGGGTTTCTTTTTTGAAGTTGAAGCGTCAGGATTTTGCAATAGATATCAGTCTGTCAAAAAGGCTTTTAAGGCTGGGGATGCCTGTTATGTTCCAGGATGCGATCATCAGCATTGGAGGGATGGTGCTTCAGTCAGTCATCAATGGGTTTGGCGTATTGTTTGTAGCGGGTTTTACGGCAACAAATAAATTGTATGGTATTTTAGAGACGGCGGCTATTTCATACGGATATGCAATTTCAACCTTTGTTGCCCAGAATAAAGGGGCGGGAAACGATAAGCGTATTAAAGCAGGCATGAGGAAAGGGATTGCTATGGCGTTTGCCACCTCAGTGTTGATCTCTGTTCTTATGTTCTTATGGGGAAAAGATATTCTTTCTTTATTCATTTCAGCAGAAGAAGTACAGGCAAAACAGGTATTGCAGATCGCCCATCATTACCTGATGGTTATGAGCACTTTCCTGATCATATTATATGCTCTGCATACTTATCGCAGCGCCCTGCAGGGGATGGGAGATACTGTCATACCCATGGTATCCGGAATGGTGGAGTTTGTCATGAGGGTATCTGCTGCCATATTTCTGCCGCAGTTTATAGGGCAGGAAGGGATTTTTTATGCAGAGATTCTGGCATGGTCGGGGGCCTGTGTGCTGTTGGTAACTGTGTATTACAAAAGGATTGCATTTTTCAAAACATAAAATGTGTATAAAATCAAACGCATGCTATTGACGTAGGGATGATAGTGTGCTATATTTATCGGCAGAAAGGGGGCATAGATATGGCAGACCATGTGTCCTGCGGGATACTGATGAAGCAGATTGGCGACGAGATGCAGAAAAGAGCAGACAATAGGATGCGTTCATGGGATCTGACAATGGCACAGGCAGGAGCCCTGCTGGCACTAAACGATGTCCCTGAAAAACAGCTTTCCATGAAACAGTTGGAGAAGGTTCTCTATATTGCACAGTCCACGACCGCCGGAATTATTTCCCGACTGGAGCAGAAAGGACTGGTGGAAGGATATACTGATGCAAAGGATAAACGGATTAAGCTGGTGCGCATCACGCAGGCGGGGATAGACAGGGTTCTGGAAACGAAGCGGGACATGACCCAGGCGGAAGAGATTCTTCTATCGGGTCTGACCAAGACGGAACGGGAAATCCTTTATTCACTCCTTAAGAAAGTTAAGGATAGTTTAAAATAAGTGCTCACACAAAGTGAGTATTTATTTTCGAATAATTCAATAGCTAACGATTAAAAGTATGCGATTATTTTAGAGAGGTGATTTTAATGGAAAAGAAAATGGAAAACAAAAATCTGGAAGTGTTCCGCAAGGCGCCTGTTCCGCAGGCAGTGCTGAAGAATGTGCTTCCTGCAATGGCCGCAATGATTATGGTGCTGATCTATAATCTGGCGGATACGTTCTTTATCGGGCAGACACGTAATGCTATTCTGATTGCCGCCGTTTCGCTGGCGATGCCGGTATTCCTTATTTTTATGGCGGTAGGGACTGTGTTTGGTGTGGGCGGTACATCTGTGATTTCTCGCGCCCTGGGAGAAGGGCGGAAGGACTATGCAAAAAAAGTCTGCTCCTTCTGCATGTGGAGCTGTGTGATTGTCGGTGTGGTGATGACGGCGCTGTTCCTGGTGTTTATGGATCAGATTCTAATGCTGGTAGGGGCAAGCCCGGGTACCATGGGACCGGCAAAGCATAGATTGGAGAGATACAAACATTGCAGCATCAGGCGCGTGTCGCTCAGGGACGATTCGACTCCGGTCAGGAACGTGGAAACGTTGTGAATTGTTTTTTACAATTTACAGCGTTTTTTATTTTACAAAATATCGAAACACCATGATATAATAAATACATAAAAATATAAAAACAAAAGAAAGGATGGAATGTGACTCATGAAATTCAGTAACGGATGCTGGCTGCAGAAGGAAGGATGCAGCTGCTTTGCTCCCCAGGAAGCATATTTTACCAAAATCGAGGAAAGAAAAGTAACAATCTGTGCACCTACCGTACATATTACCCAGAGAGGCGATACCTTAGGCGGTGTGAACCTGACCCTGGAGATTACATCTCCGGCTCCCGATATTTTAAGAGTCCGCATCTATCACTATAAAGGAGAAATTACAGATACACCATCCTTTGAGCTGGAGCTGACACAGGAGCTTCCATTGGAAGTGGATGACAATGAGGAAGAGATCAGAATCACAAGCGGGACCCTCACGCTTGTCATCACAAAGAAAAACTGGTCCATGACTTATGTAAGAAACGGGGAAGTGATTACGAAGAGTGCTGGGAAAGACCTTGCACTCATGAAAACTGATTTTACCGGCTTTGCCTATAATACCACGGACAGCGAGGAAACCTATATGCGTCAGATGCTTTCCTTATCTGTAGGAGAGCTGGTTTACGGTATGGGAGAGAGATTTACTCCTTTTGTAAAGAACGGACAGAGTGTTGATATGTGGAATGCCGACGGGGGCACCAGCACGGAACAGTCTTATAAAAATATTCCTTTTTATATAACCAATAAAGGATATGGGGTGCTTGTAAACCATTCCGAGATGGTTTCCTTTGAAGTGGCTACGGAGATGGTGACAAGAACGGAATTTTCCGTAAAGGGAGGTTATCTTGACTATTTCCTGATCAACGGACCTACCATGAAGGAAGTGCTTGAGAGATACACGGATCTGACAGGAAAACCATCTTTGCCTGCACCCTGGACATTCGGTCTGTGGCTGACAACTTCTTTTACCACGAATTACGATGAAGAGACGGTCATGAGCTTTGTGGACGGTATGCTGGAAAGAGGAATTCCTTTACGAACCTTCCACTTTGACAGCTTTTGGATGAAGGAATTCCACTGGTGTGATTTTTTGTGGGACAGCCGTGTATTTCCTGACCCGGAAGGTATGTTAAAGCGTATCAAGGACAAGGGTTTAAACATCTGTGTATGGATCAATTCCTATATCGGGCAGGAATCGTATCTGTTTGACGAGGGCATGGAAAAGGGCTATTTCATCAAGCGCAAAAACGGAAGAATCTGGCAGTGGGATATGTGGCAGCCCGGAATGGCTATCGTGGATTTTACGAATCCCAAGGCCTATCAATGGTTCCAGGATAAGCTGGAAGTATTGATCGACATGGGTGTCGACTGTTTTAAGACGGATTTCGGTGAGAGAATTCCTACAGAGGATGTGATGTATTTTGACGGTTCCGATCCTGTAAAGATGCATAACTATTATACTTATCTTTACAATAAATGTGTATACGAATTGCTGGAACGGAAACGCGGAAAAGGGGAAGCCGTACTGTTTGCACGTTCAGCAACCGTAGGCAGTCAGAAGTATCCGGTTCACTGGGGCGGTGACTGCTGGTCGGATTATGAATCCATGGAGGAGAGCCTGCGTGGCGGACTTTCCCTGCTTATGAGCGGATTCGGCTTCTGGGCTCATGACATCGGAGGTTTCGAGAGCACTTCCACAGCGGATGTCTATAAGCGCTGGGTTGCCTTTGGTCTTCTCTCCTCCCACTCAAGGCTCCACGGAAGCTCCTCCTACAGAGTGCCCTGGCTCTATGATGAGGAAGCAGTGGATGTGGTAAGATTCTTTACAAGGCTGAAAGCAAGACTGATGCCATACATTTACAAAATTTCTGTGAACGCTTCCGTAACGGGTGTGCCAACCATGAGAAGTATGGTGCTTGAATTTACCGGGGATAAAACCTGTCATTATCTGGATAAACAGTATATGCTTGGGGACAGTCTTCTGGTTGCGCCAATCTTTAATGACCGGGGAATTGCAGAGTATTACCTTCCGAAAGGAACCTGGACCAACTTCTTTACGGGAGAAGAGAAAGAGGGTGGCTGTTGGATCACGGAAAAGCATGGTTATATGAGTATTCCCCTCATGGTAAGGGAAAATTCTGTTGTGGCTCTTGGGGTGCATGATGATAAACCGGATTATCATTATGGGGATGGCGCAGAACTCAGACTGTACTGTTTAAAGGATGAGAAGGAAGCTTCCTGTGTTGTCTATGATATGGACGGTTCAGAAAAGATTGTGATGACGGCAAAAAGAGACGGAAATCAACTGCAGATTAAGACAGTCTCCGAGCAGGCTTACAGTATCAGACTTGTCAATGTGATTGCCATTTCGGTTTCCATGGGTGAAGTCAAGATTGATAAGAAGGATACGGTGATTCAGTTAAAGGGCAATGCAGATATTTCCGTTACATTTTAACCTATAAGAAAAAGACAGAAAGAAACAAAAAGGGAGAGGGTTATTTTCAATGAGTGACTACAAAGGAACGCCTTTATGGGATAACAGTTTACCTATAGAAGAAAGACTTGATTATCTGATAAGGGAATTGACATTGGAAGAAAAAATTTCATGTCTGACCACAGGCTGTCCCGATATAGAGCGTCTGGGTATCAGGGCATCTTATATGGGTGGAGAGGCGGCTCACGGAATTGAAGCAAGACACGATCAGGCTTTTAATGCCGGGGAGCCGGAGCCTACTACCTGCTTTACCCAGCCCATCGGTATGAGTGGAAGCTTTGACAGAGAGCTGATTCGGAAATGCGGAAAAGCAGTCGGTGAGGAGGCAAGAGCGCTTTTTACGAGAGGAAATCGGGGCGGATTGTGCCGCTGGGCACCTACCGTTGATATGGAGAGAGATCCGAGATGGGGAAGAAATGAAGAGGCATACGGAGAAGACCCGTATCTTACCGGAGAGATGGCATCTGCCTATATTCGGGGAATGAAGGGAGAAGATCCTTTTTATATTCAGTGTGGTGCTACCCTAAAGCATTTCTATGCCAATAATATAGAGAGGGACCGCATTAAAATTTCCTCGTCCGTTGACATGAGGAATAAATATGAATATTATCTGGAACCATTCAGAAAGGCCATTGAGGAGGGCGGAGCAGAAGCAGTGATGACCTCTTACAATGAGATCAATGGTGTTCCCGCCATTGTCAATTGTGAGGTACAGAAGCTTTTAAAAGACACTTACGGCTTACCGGGACATGTAGTCTGTGATGGCGGTGATTTTCAGCAGACGGTTAATGATCATCAGTATTTTAAGACACATGCACAGACACTTGCATGCGGATTAAAAGCGGGAGTGGATTGTTTTACAGATGACAGGGAGGTCGTGTTTGCTGCTGCCCGAGAGGCTCTTTCAAAGGATTTGATCACAGAGGAGGATATTGACCGCTCCGTGCGAAATTCCTTCCGGACCAGGATCCGGTTGGGATTTTTCGATAAAGAAGGAGAGTGTCCTTACACCGGAATGGGAGAGGAATTCGTTAACAATGAAGAACACAGGAGTTTGTCAGCGAAAATGGCACAGGAAGCGGTTGTTCTTCTGAAGAATGAAGGAAATCTTCTTCCTTTAAATCCATCAGAAACAAAATCATTGGCAGTCATAGGACCTCTTGCAGATGTGTGGTATAAGGATTGGTATGGGGGAATTCCTCCATATAGCATTACACTCCTTGAAGGGATCAAAAAAGAATATTCGCAGACAGCAGTCTCTTATGAAAGCGGATTATCTGATATTTATATTACCTGCAATGGAAAATATATCGGACTTGACCGGGATAACAGACTGTATTTGACAAATGAGGAGCAGGCAGAAATTTTTTCCTTTACGGACTGGGGATGCGGAAGTACAACACTGGTCGCTTCGAGCAATCAACAGTATGTATCCCTGGAAGAAAATTCTGAGCTGATCAAGGCAACCAGGAAAGAAGCCTTTTCCTGGTTTATCAGAGAATCGTTTCGCTTCACAGATGTGTCGACGGGTTCTGTTGATGTGAATGTGGATGACAAAGAAGCCTCTTATTACATCAACTGTTGGAATGGAAAAAAGACAGCCATAGATGAAAATGGATATCTCACAGTTACAGACGGAGAGCCTTCTGTTTTTGGTATCAAGGTGGTTACGAATGGTATCCGGGATGCGGTGGAAGCTGCTGCAAAAGCAGAGAAGGTGATTGTTGTTGTGGGAAGTAATCCTGTGATAAACAGTAAGGAAGAGGTGGACAGAACCACACTTGCCCTTCCTCCTTTTCAGCAAAAGTTGATTGATGCGGTGCACGCAGTTAATTCCGATACGGTTGTAATTCTGGTTACAAACTATCCATATGCTATCACTAAATTACAAGAGGAAATACCGGCTCTTCTCTACAGTCCCAGTGGCAGTCAGGAGTTGGGAAGCGGAATTGCGGCTGTTCTTTGCGGAAAAGTGTCACCGGCAGGACGCCTGCCCCAGACCTGGTATTTATCCGACAAGGATCTGCCGGATATAAATGAATATGACATTATTCAGGGAGAAAGAACTTACCAGTATTTTAAAGGGGAAGTGCTATATCCTTTCGGATATGGATTGTCTTATTCCGAATTTACTTACGGATCTCTCACATTGAAAAAGAATGGTGAGGAGATCAAAGCGAAGCTTACGATCAAAAACGCAGGAGAAGTGATGGCGGATGAAGTGGTACAGTTGTATGTTCACAAGGAAACCTCCCGTGTCAAACAGCCGGTAAGCCGACTGGTGGCTTTTGAGAGAGTAAAAGGTCTTGCTCCCGGTGAGACAAGAGAGATCTCCTTCCGGGTTTTAGAAAAGGATTTAAGATATTATGATGTGATTTCAAAATCCATGAAACTGGAGAGCAGTGTATACACCTTTATGGCCGGAGCTTCCTCTAAGGATATCAGGCAGCAGGCTTCCCTTACTATCGTGGGAGATAGGGAAGAGAAAAGAAACCCTTTTGCATGGACGGAAGCAGTACTCTACGACAGAAGTAAAAACTGTTTTGTTCACAGAGGCTGTAAAGGACATGCGGTCAACGGTGAAACATGCATGATCCCAGGAAAGCCGGGTGAAAATCAGGATATTGTGGATAAGTCACCGGAAAACAAGACAAGCTGTGAATTATATTACAATGATTTTAAATTTGAAAAATATCCGGAAAAAGTTCTGCTTTGTCTTTGTGCTGCAGAGGAAGGAGAAATTACGCTTTCTTGCAGAAGAAAGGGTCGGGAGGAAGGAAGACATCAAATTCCTGTCGGAAAAAATAAAGAATCCGATTTTACTCTAGCAGAAGTACTTTTACCGGAGGAATGGATAAAAGAATCTGATTGCTATGACTTGGAAATCATGATCAGTGGAAAGATAAAGTTGTCCAGATTTCAGTTTGAAAAAGGGGAGTAAGAAAATTTCCACAGATGCAGTTGTTGAGACCGGAAATACATGATAAACTGAGCATAACGGCCCATAAAGAACAGAAGGAGACAGGAAAATGATTGAAAGTAGCAAAGTGCAGAAAATTTTATATGGCGGAGATTATAATCCCGAGCAGTGGCCGGAAGAAATATGGGAAGAAGATATGCGGCTTTTTAAGCTTGCTCATATTGATGTGGTGACACTGAATGTTTTCAGCTGGGCAGCATTGCAGCCGGATGAAAATACATATGATTTTTCCAGACTGGATAAGATTATGAATATGGTAAGGGAAAACGGACTGAAGGTATGCATGGCTACTTCTACAGCAGCTCATCCGGCCTGGATGGCAAGAAAACATCCGGATATTTTAAGAGTGGAACATAACGGTATGAAGAGAAAGTTCGGAAGCCGTCACAATTCCTGTCCAAACAGTCCTACATACAGAAAATATTCCGTTGCCCTCGCAGAAAAGCTGGCGGAGAGATACAAGGATTATGACAATATCGTGGCATGGCATATCTCCAATGAATACGGAGGAGAATGTTATTGCGAAAACTGTGAAAAGGCATTTCGCAGCTGGCTGAAAGAAAAATACGGAACTATTGATGAGTTGAACCGGGTGTGGAATATGTCTTTCTGGGGACATACTTTATATGATTTTGATGATGTGGTTGCTCCCAATATGCTTTCCGAAGAATTTGAATGGGACGGTATCCGCACAAATTTCCAGGGGATTTCTCTTGATTACAGTCGTTTTAATTCTGACAGCATGCTGGAGTGCTTTAAACTGGAATACGAAGCTGTAAAGAAATATACACCTGATATTCCGGTTACTACCAATCTCATGGGTTCCTATAAAATGTTGGATTACCAGAAGTGGGCAAGGTCTATGGATTTTATTTCCTGGGACAACTATCCGGCTTACAATGCTTATCCTGCCCAGGTGGCTATGCAGCACGATTTGATGAGAGGTATTAAGGGCGGTAAACCTTTTGCACTGATGGAACAGACACCCAGCGTAAGCAACTGGCATATTTACTGTAAGTTAAAACGTCCCGGAGTTATGCGCCTGTGGAGCTATCAGGCGGTGGCACATGGAGCAGATACCGTGATGTTCTTCCAGGTGAGAAGAAGTATCGGTGCCTGTGAAAAATATCATGGTGCGGTGATTGACCATGTGGGAAATGAAAATACCAGAGTGTTCCGGGAAATTACAGCACTGGGAGAAGAACTTGACAGAATCGGAAACGAAACTCTGGGCAGCAGGACGGATGCAAAGGTGGCGATTGTGTTTGACTGGGATAACTGGTGGGCTGCCGAGTATTCTGCAGGACCAAGCCGTCTGATCGATTATTGCAAGGAAGTCGGTACCTATCACAGAGCACTCAGTGAAAAAAATATTTCTGTAGATTTTGTCAGCGTGGAGGATGACCTGTCTTCCTATAGACTGGTGATTGCACCGCTTCTTTATATGTGCAAGGATGGATTTGATGAAAAGATTCGTGAGTATGTAAGAAACGGCGGCAGGTTCCTGACCACTTTCTTCAGCGGATATGTGGAAGACCATGATCTTGTAGTAACCGGAGGATATCCCGGCAGATTAAAAGATATTCTGGGAATCTGGGTGGAGGAGTCCGATGCACTTCCCGAGGGAGAAGCCAATTCCTTCACTTATAAAGGAAAGAATTATCCGGCAGCAGTACTCTGTGATCTGCTTCATTTGCAGGGAGCAGAAGGTCTTTCCTCCTATGAAAGTGATTTCTATGAAGGTATGCCGGTGCTGACCTGTAACCGGTTTGGAGAAGGAAAAGCCTATTATGTGGCAACACATTCCAGCGATGAATTTTATAAGCATTTCCTGGGAGAAATTTGTGAGGAACTTGATATTCATCCTGTAGCAGAGGTACCTGAGGATGTGGAAGCTACCGTGAGAGAGAATGAGAAAGGAAGCTTTTTGTTCCTGCTCAATCATGGAGAGAAAGCGGCAGAGATCATTCTGGACAGAGAAGGAATAGATCTGATCAGTGGCAGAAGCGTTCAAGCCGGGGATTCTATTACGCTTGAAAAGACCGACGTGGCAATCATAAAGAGAAATAAGTAAGGAAAATCAGAAGGAGAAAAAAATTGAAAATTCAGAATCCAATCATCAGAGGATTTTATCCGGATCCCAGTATTTGTAAGGCAAACGGAAAGTATTATATTGCATGCAGTTCTTTTCAGTTTTTTCCGGGAGTTCCCATTTTTGAGAGTGAGGACCTTGTTAACTGGAAACAGATCGGACATTGTCTGACAAGAAATGACCAGGTAGCGCTCCATCAGATACCAAGCTCCGGCGGTGTGTTCGCACCAACACTGCGTTACCATGACGGTACTTTTTATATGGTTACGAATAACAATACCTATGACAAGAACTTTTATATTTCTACAAAAAACATTTATGGAGAATGGTCTGATCCGATTTTTGTGGATCAGGGAGGCATTGATCCTTCTCTTTTGTTTGATAACGGAAAGGTATACTTTACCAGCAACGGTACGGGTGATGACGGAAAACCCTGTATATATCAGTGTGAGATCAATGTGGAGACAGGGGAGAAGCTGACAGACAGTATTCCTGTGTGGAGCGGTAACGGCGGTCGTTATCTGGAATCTCCACATCTGTATCATATCGGGGACTGGTATTATCTGATGGCGGCGGAAGGCGGAACTGACCAACAGAAATTTGGGAGGAAACTTGAGTACCATCCAGGGAATCGGACATGGGGATCTGATAGAGGATGAAAAAGGCAATTTCTTCATTGTGTGTCTCGGTTTTCGTCAGATTGGAACATGGGAAGCCTACCATCATCTGGGAAGAGAGGTATTTATGGCACCGGTATTCTTTCAGGAGGACGGATGGTTTACGGCAGGCAACAATGGTATTGTAACGGAATGGATGGATGTGAACCTTACAGCAGATGAGCAAAAACAGGGAATTTACGATGTATCTTTTGAAAAGATGGATTTAAGTAATCCCAGATGGTGTTATCTGCGTGACTATCACAGAGAGAATTACCGTTTTGAAGACGGAGTCATGAGTCTGAAGGGAACAGCCATCACTTTGGAGGAAGCAGATACTCCTACCTTTGTAGGTGTGCGTCAATCGGAGTTTGATACAAAACTTACCGTAACGGTAAGCGGAGAAGCGAAGGAAGCAGGTCTCACCTTTTATATGGATGAGGATGAGCATTATGATCTTGCTGTGATCAGAGAAAAAGGAGAAAAAAGAGTCATAGCAAGAGTAAAGGTCGGAGATGCACAGGCTGTTCTTAAAAGTGTGGAGGTTACAGAGGAAGATGTGATTCTGGAAGCGGAATCAACGCCGTCAGAATATTTCTTTTATGTCAGAAAAGGGGATACAAGAGAGCTCCTTGGCAGTGCCCGCAGCAAATATCTTTCTTCTGAAGTGGCAGGAGGATTTACCGGAGTAGTCATGGGTCTTTACGCTGTTGATAATGAGGAAAAATGGGCAGAATTTAAGGATTTATACTGGAAACAGGGATAAACATTTTACGGAATTTATGAAGAAAGGACATAAAGGAAGATGAAAACTTTGATGGCTCCCATGGGCTGGAACAGCTGGGATTGTTACGGCGCTGCCGTAACAGAAGACATTGTAAGAAAAAATGCGGAATATATGGCAAAAAATTTAAAGCAGTATGGTTGGGAATATATTGTTGTTGACATCCAGTGGTATGAACCTGCTGCCGTAAATCATGAATATCATCCGTTTACGGAACTGTGCATGGATGAATACGGGAGACTTCTCCCTGCGGAAAACAGATTTCCTTCTGCAAAAGGAGGAAAAGGCTTTGCACCACTTGCGGAATATGTTCATTCATTAGGGTTAAAATTCGGAATACATATTATGCGCGGCATTCCCAGACAGGCAGTGCATGGGGACTGCAAAATTCTGGGAACGAACAGAACGGCAAGGCAGGTTGCCAAGACAGACAGTATCTGTAAATGGAACACGGATATGTACGGCCTCAATCCTGAAAAGGAGGGAGCGCGGGCATATTATGACAGTATTTTTGCACTGTATGCTTCCTGGGGTGTGGATTTTATTAAGTGTGATGATATTGCTAGGGAACTGCCTCATGAGGAAACAGAGCTTGTCATGCTCAGTGATGCATTACACAGCTGTGGCAGAGAAATGATTTTAAGCCTTTCACCTGGTCCCGCTCTCTTAGAGAAGGCAGAGCTTTACAAGCAGACTGCCAATATGTGGCGTATCACAGATGATTTCTGGGATCAATGGGAACTGCTCTATGATATGTTTCAAAGGGCGGAAAAGTGGTGTACCCATACAGGGGCAGGTCATTGGCCCGATGCGGATATGCTGCCCATCGGACCTATTCGTCAGGATTACGGAAGAGAAAATAGGACGGAGTTTACAGAGGATGAGCAGATCACCATGATGACGTTGTGGAGCATTTTCCGCTCACCCTTGATGATCGGCGGTGAGATGACCGGCTTTGATGAGTTTACCATAAGTCTTCTCACTAATGAGGAAATCCTGAAAATGCACAGGAATGTGCGCCATTCCCACCAGGTATGGCGAAGAGAAACAGAGGGATGCGAGCATATTCTCTGGACAGGTGTGAGTACGGAGGGTGGTCAGTATGTGGCCGTGTTTAATACCGGAGAGAAGGAAAGCAGTATTGAAATTTTTTTAAGTGATCTGGAGATTTATGACAAAGTTTCCGTCAAAGAGCTTTGGAGCGGTGAGAAAACCGAAGCCGAAGCAGCCTTTCATGTATCACTTAACAGCCATGGAGCAAAGGCATTTTATCTGCAAAAGGCGTAACCAGTTCAGACCGGCAAAATAACAGTAAAGACAGCTCCGCCGCCCTCTGCATCGGTCACGCGGATACTGCCGTTATGAGCTTTAATAATATCATAAGCAATGGACAGACCTAACCCGAAGTGCCCTTTGGTACTTCGGGATTTTTCTGCCCGGTAAAAACGGTCAAACACTTTCTTTTTCTCTTCATCGGAGATACCGATCCCGCTATCCTTAACAGACAGGTAAAATTTTTCTTTTTGATAAGAAAGAGATAGTTCAATTTTTCCGTGCTCCGGCGTATAGCTTACGGCATTATGGAGCAGAATGGAGATAACCTGGCTGATACGCTCCGGGTCTGCAAGGCATAAAGGAACAGATGCTTTTGGCAGATCAAGGGAAAGGGATATGGATTTTTCGTTTGCCAGGGGAATAAATGCCTCATAGGAATCTATCAGTAGAGTGTCAAATGCTGTCGGCACAGAATGAATCGCAAAGCGCCTAGAATCTGACTGGGTTAAGGTGAGCATATCATCAATCAGGGAGGACATGCGATGTCCTTCCTTCTGAATCGTCCTCAGAAATCCCTGCTGACTGGCAGGATCAACTTTTTTACAACATTCTGAAGCAGATAAAATGACAGACAGCGGTGTGCGAAGCTCGTGGGAGGCAGCAGTTATGAAGTCTGTCTGTTTCTGTTGATTTTCCGCAATGGGGTTTAAAAGCTTACCGGTAAAAATAAAGGAAAAAAAGGTAAGCAGTAAAATAGCAGCAAAATCAATGAAAACAAAAAGAAGTCGTTGCAAAAGAATCTGATGATCGAGAGCGTTCAGGGAAGATAATACAATTATTTGCAAAGCAGAGGAATTTCTTTCCATAATGATCACACTTCCGAAATATTTCAGGTGATCAGAGGATACAAATTCATATTCTGTATGACGGGATAGATATGGAGAATTTGCAGTCTGTTTTTCAGAAGGAGAAATGGCAAGCATATCGCGGTAAGACTCTAAAGCATCTTTTAAAAGACTGTCTTTGGCGGAGACTTCCTCAGGGAATCCCAGTTGATTGTAGAGGAAAGGGATTTCGTTATCCAGTACGAAGAAAGTATAATTTCCCTGTGATTCCATTTTGGAAAGCCCCTGCTCTGAAACATACAGATAACAGAGGGACATAGTGATCATGATGGAAGCAGTGATCCCTGTGCATAACAGAGTCAGCCTTAAACGTACTTTTTGATACATCAATTACTTCTCCTGTTTTTCCTGTAAACAATAGCCTATGCCACGCACAGTCTTAATCTGAAGACTGCTGCCGACAATCTGCAGACGTCTTCGCAGAAAATGAATATAGTTATCAAGGTTTCCCTCTTCCACATCGCTGTCCGGACCCCAGACCCTTAAGAGCAAAGTGCTTCTTTTCATAGTCTGTCCCCCGGATCGGACAAAAATCTCCAGAAGTTCGCCTTCTTTTTTGGAGAGGGTACAGCTTTCCTTTGGACCGGTAAGAAGATTATCATTCATATGCCAGGTAATGTCGGAGAAAGTCAGGCTGCTGTCTTCTGCAAGAGAATGGGGCCTTCTGGTAACGCAGCGGATTCTGGCCAGGAGCTCTTCAAATGCAAAAGGTTTCACGAGATAATCATCAGCCCCCAGGTCAAGTCCGGTTATCTTGTCTGCCAGAGTACCAAGTGCCGTGATCAAAATAATGGGTGTGGCAATTCCTTTCTTTCTTAAGGTCGTCAGTACATCAGTACCCTCCATAAAGGGCAGCATCCTGTCAAGCAATATCACATCGTAGATGTTCTGCTCTCCGTAAAAAAGGGCTTCCTCACCGTCAGAGCAGGAATCAACCGAAAAATCAGCCGATTCCAGTTGATAAGTGAGAGCTTTATTCAGTTGGGTGTCGTCCTCTGCCAGTAATATTCTCATGATTGCTCCTGTTTATAGTGGTCAGTAAAGATATTTTAATTTTAACAGTTTATCACAGAATTCTTTAATTTGTCTCTAAGAAACCTTAAGTTGCTATTAATATTTGTGGAGTGATAAGTTTGAATAAACATTTGGATATAAAATGGATATATTATGGTTGTTTATCGGATATTAATATGATAATATTGAATTATAAGAATGTGAGGTATGGGTATGACGATAGAAGAGATGAAACGGATTAAGAAGGAAAAAGGATATTCCTATATGCAGATTGCACATATGTCGGGAGTACCTCTTGGTACTGTCCAGAAAATTTTTGGGGGAGAAACGAAATCTCCGCGATATGATACCATACAGGCACTGGAAAGCCTGTTTCGGGGAGAGACATCTGCAGTCAGGGAGGAAATGGCAGTCTACGGCGCTGTTAAGAAACAGGGAGAGTATACAACAGAGGATTATTATGCATTGCCGGAGGACAAACGGGCAGAGTTGATTGATGGTGTCTTTTATGACATGTGTGCTCCTAATTTTGTGCATCAGAGAATTGCAGGAGAGCTTTATCATCAGATAAGTCAGTTTATACATGAAAACAAAGGAGAATGTATTCCTTTAATAGCACCCTTGGATGTACGGCTTGACAGTGATGATAAGACCATGGTTCAGCCGGATGTTGCCATTCTTTGTGATAAAAATAAAATCCGAAAATGGGGTATTGACGGGGCACCGGATTTTATTATTGAAGTGCTTTCTCCTTCCACAAGGAGCAAGGACAGTATTAAGAAGCTTGGAAAATACCTGGATGCAGGTGTTCGGGAGTATTGGATGATAGATCCCGATAAACGAAAGGTCATTGTATATGATTTTGAGCATGAGGATTATCCGGCTATTTACGGGCTGGAGGAAAAGATTCCTGTCAGAATGTATGAGGGAAGGCTTCAGATTGATGCAAATATGATCCGGGAAATGATCCGGGAGTATCCGGATTCCCCGGAAGATTAACTTTGATGATAACATGGAGAAGGTAAGATATATAAAGGTTTGGAAGAATGTGCAGACAGCTTTTTTGGCTGTCTGTTTTTTTAGTGCTTAGAGAAATTTTAGAGAAAAGACTGGTATGATGCAAATAAAAACAAGTTTGACAGAACTCAGAAAAGGAGAAGAAGAATGCTGCATAAGAACAAGAAAGCTTTCAAAATAATTTCAATGTTTATGCTGTTTGTCATGCTCTTTATTTCCATGACAGGCTGCGTGAAAACGACAATAAGTTCCAATGAGGAAACCAATAATTCCGGCGAAGATCAATCGGAGCATAAAGAAGAAAATATCGCTATGGGAAGATATATTGAGACTGTTACGGATCTGTCAGGACAGCTTACCGGTTATAATAATCGCCTTTATCAGCTGGATGACGGAAGTCTTATCATAACCGATAATTATTCTGATTTTCTTATTTCAAAGGATAACGGAGTGACCTGGGAAAAAGACGTGAGAGACTGGCATACAAAGATGATAGAAAATGAAACCTATGTTTTGAGTATGGCAGTAGGAAGAGATAATACGGTTGCCGTTATCTATGATGACCAGAGTGAGGCGGAAGCAGAAGAAACACCAGCGGAAGATTATGAGATGAACGTAAAGCTCCTGATCATTAAGCCGGATGGTGAGGAAGTTCCGGTTACGGTCTCCCTGACGGAGGAAGAAAAGTATTTATATGGAGTATATATCTCCCGGGATGGCAGGATCTTTGCAACTACTATCGGAAGTAATACTATTTATGAAATTAAAGAGGACGGCAGCGGAGAAAAATTCCTGACCCCAGAGGAGTGGCGCCCCGATCTGATACAGTTTCAGGGGAACCTGATGATCATGGACGGCTATGACTATGACAGTCTGCTGATTTATGACATGGAAAAGGAAGAATACCTGGAGGATGAAGTTTTAGCGGAATTTATCAGGGAAAATTACATTGACAGAAGCTTTAACGGCAACAGCTGGTGTGATCTGTTTTTCTTTCCCGGGGAAGAGAACGTTCTCTATCTGGCAGGAGAAAAGGGACTACATCGCCATGTGATTGGGGGAAGTGCCATGGAACAGGTGATAGACGGAAGTCTTTGCACCTTTAACAATCCTGCATATGGCTTGCTCGGCATGATTATGATGGAAAATAACGAATTTATGACTTTGTTTAATCAGGGCAGACTGGTGCGATTTACCTATGATCCCGATACCCCCACAGTGCCCGGTGAAAGGCTGAAGGTTTACAGCTTAGAGGAAAACAGTCTGGTGCGTCAGGCAATTACCCTGTATCAGACCGTTAACCCTGATGTTTTCGTGGAATACGAGATTGGTATGGGTGAGGACAGCTCTATGACCAGGGAAGATGCTTTAAAAACCTTGAATACAAAGATTATGGCGGGTGAGGGTCCCGATGTGCTGATACTGGATGATATGCCGGTAGACGCCTATATGGAAAAGGGACTGCTGCTTGATCTGAGTTCGGTGATGGAAGGCTTAAGCGGAGAAGAGGAACTGTTCGGCAATATCGTGGATGCTTTCAGAACGGGTGACAAAATTTATACGATACCCTGTGAGATACAGCTTCCGATCCTGTTCGGAAGAGAAGATTATCTTACAGAGATGCAGGATTTAAAGGGTATTGCGGATGGGCTGGAAAGCTTAAGAAAAGCATACCAGAATCAGTCTCTTTTAAAGGTATGTACGGAGAAAGGAATCATGCGTCTGTTTGCCATAAGCTGTGCTCCTTCCTGGAGAACACAAGAGGGCGGGATCGATCCGGAAGCCGTTGCGGAATTTCTGACACAGACGAAAAGAATTTATGAGGCTCAGGTGGAAGGATTGTCTGAGGATGTTATTGAAAAATACAACAATCTGAATGAATATTATCTGCAGGATTTGGGGGTAACACTGGATGATTCATCCTATCTCAGAATCTATCCGGATGAAATGGGCTATCTTGCAGGCGAAAGTCAGCTGGTATATGGGGCCATGACTTATCCTTATGAATACGGAAGTATCCTCTCTGTAGGAAAAGTGGAAGGGTTTGAGGACTGTAAACTGATTCCCATGAACGGGCAGAGCAGCAATGTATTTCTGGCCGAGACACTCGCAGGAATCAATGCCGCATCAAAATCGGTTGACAGGGCGCAGGATTTTCTTAAGGTACTTCTCGGAAAAGAAAACCAGTCTTCCACCTTTATGGGATATGCGGTCAACATAGCAGCCTTTGAGGACAGCTTTGTCATAAAGGATCATGTGCCGGAAGAAGGGGAGCCATACGGTTATGCGTCTATGGGCAACGGTGACGGACTTTACGTTGAACTTGCCATTTACTGGCCGGATCAGGAACAGATTGATAATCTGGAAAAATGGATGGAGAGGGTGGATACTCCTTATATCGAAGACAAGACACTGGAAAATGCAATTTATGAGGAAGGTATCTCCTATTTTCAGGGAGAAGAAAGCTTGGAGGAAGCGGTGAACGAGATTGAGAAAAAAATGTCCCTTTATCTGGCAGAGTAACAGAAGGAGGAGGTCAAAGGCCTTCTGCCTCTTTCTGGCACCCAGCTTTTTGGGCGTATTGCTCTTTGTGATTCTGCCCTTTGGAGATGTGGTAAGGAGATCCTTTACGACAGCGGTTACAGGTAAGTTTAACGGAATAGGAAACTATCAAATGATTTTTACCAATGAGGCGTTTCTGCTGGCAGTAAAAAATACTATCCGCTTTACCATAACAGGAATTCCGCTTTTGGTAGTGACCGGGCTTGTGATTGCGCTTTTGCTCAGCAGCCTGAAAGACGCCGTATGGATCAGGACGCTGTATCTCTTTCCGCTGGCAATGCCGACGGCCACAGTGGTTATTGTATGGAAGATGTTTTTTACCAAGCAGAGTCTGGCCATACTGGTGCTTAGTTATCTCTGGAAAAACACCGGCTATACGGTAGTTCTGTGGCTTGCAGGAATTCTGGCTATTCCCAAGGAGCTTTTGGAGGCTGCCAGAGTAGACGGTGCTTCCGGGCACCAATGTTTTTTCCGGGTCATGCTTCCCAATCTGAAAGGCAGCCTTTACACTATAGTGGTTCTTTCGTTCCTGAATTCCTTCAAGATCTACAGGGAGGCATATCTGGTGGCAGGTTCCTATCCGGAGCAGGATATTTATCTTTTGCAGCATCTGTTTAATAACTGGTTCGTGAATCTTAACTTTGACAAGATGGCGGCAGCGTCTGTGTGTGTGGGAGGCTTTCTGTTTTTTGTTATTTTGTTGCTGCAGTATCTTTGGGACAGACCGGAGGCTTAAAATGAGGAAAAGATATCAATGGATTTTGCTGCCGGTTGTTTTATTTCCGGCGTTACTTACCTGTATTCCTGTCTTGATCCTGATCACAGGGTCTATAATGGGAGAGGGGGAGCTGAATTTGTATTTGGCACCTGTTCTCATGGAAAAGGAAACCCTTTCAGGATGGAAGCTGATACCGGATTATCCAACCTTTTCCCATTACGGAAAGTTGCTTTTTATGACGCCTCAGTTTTTTGTTCTGTTTTGGAACTCTGTCAAGCTATCTGGTATTAAACAGATTGAATCTGATCAACACTCACGGAGCTGTCATTTTGCCGGCAGTTTTTTCTGCCTTTCCGGTCTTTCTTTGTTATAACGGCTTTCGCGGTATTCCGCCCCAGTTTCTTGAGGCGGCAAGAATCGACGGGGCGGGGGAAATGACCATCTTTTTAAAGCTGGGTCTTCCCCTTGGCAAGGGCGGACTTTTATCGGCATTGGTATTGGGATTTTTGGAATATTGGAATCTGATGGAACAGCCTATGGCTTTCCTGCAGGACAAAGCATTGTGGCCACTGTCCCTGTATCTTCCGGAGATCACGCTGGCACAGGCGGGAAGTGCATTTTGTGCTTCTGTGATCACGCTGATTCCGGCAGTATTTGTGTTTATGTTTGGACAGGATTATCTGGAACAGGGAATTATTTATTCAGGGTTGAAGGAGTAGAAATGCAAAAAAAGAGGA
This sequence comes from Lachnospiraceae bacterium, assembly GCA_017622575.1. Classification (GTDB taxonomy): domain Bacteria; phylum Bacillota; class Clostridia; order Lachnospirales; family Lachnospiraceae; genus Suilimivivens. The sequence goes on along the minus strand of JAGAQU010000054.1, from coordinate 7,079 downwards.
TGATAACGGGATTTATTCTGTTTCTTGGCTTTATGTGGCTTTGCACGGTGATCTCCAAAAGCGTCTATGCGCAGAAGCTGCCTATGGTCACTACAATATCTCCCGAAAAGAAATATATTGAACATATTGTGGAAGCGGAGGGGATCGTGGAGGCAGGAAGCAGAAATGCGGTGACAGCTCTCAGTGGTCTTCGGGTAGAAAGTCTTCTGGTTCAGGAAGGAGATAAGGTGGAGGAAGGGGACTTACTTTTCACTGTGGATCTGAAAGACCTTGAGGAAATTATCAGTGAAAAGCAAACGGATATCTCTAAAATGGAACTTCAGATCGACACCATACTCCAAAATGAAGAGCTTGCAAAGCAAAAGAAGGCACTTGAGGAGGAGCGGGCGAGAGAGGATTATGATGCTCTTGCAAGATATCAGGATACTCTGGTCGGAAGGGCCGCGGAGGAAGTGGCGCAGGCAGAAGAGGAGATAGAGGAGTCGGAAGACGGAGAGGATCAGGCGCTTTCGGATTCCCTGAAATCTGCTGCCTACGGAGAAGCCGATGCAAAGTGGAACCGGGACAATGCAATGAAAGAAGCGGGAAGGAAGGTGGAGGATATCCTTCTTCCCGAAAATGGGGATGCCACTTTAGATTCCTGCAGGCTGGAGCTTGGCAGTCTTCAAAAAGAGATGTCTCTTTATCGAAATATTATGGAGAATAATGGAGAAATCAAGGCAGAGAATAGCGGTACAGTCACAAAAGTTTTCATCAGCGAAGGTGACAGAATTCCCGATACAGCAGTCATGCTTCTTTCGGATGACACCGTTCCCTGCCGGTTTAAAGTAAGTCTCACAAGAGAACAGAAAAAATACGTGGGTCTTTATGACGAAGTGTCGCTAAAGCTTGAAGGAAGCAGTAAAGAAATCAAAGCAAGTGTGGATTATCTTACAGAGAGTGAAAATACTCCGGGCAGTTATGAGATCGTTATCTGTCTGCCGGAAGGAGTAGGTACACCGGGACTCTCAGGCACATTGTCCCACCGGGAGCAGGGCGAAAAATATCCTCTTTGCATTTCTCCTCTTGCCATCCATAAGGAGGATAGGAGAAGCTACGTTTATGTATTGAAGGAAAGAGAAGGAATCCTCGGAGCTGAGTATTATGCGGAGGAAGTGAATGTGAGGATCTCTGATGAGAATGACAGCTTTGCGGCAGTAGAGGGTGCACTGGATGAAAACAGCCGGATTATCCTCTCTGCCACCAAAGAAATCAAAAACGGTGATACCGTAAGAATCTATTAAAAAGCTACTTCGTTTGAAACTGCATATTGTAAAGCTCTGCGTAAATTCCGTTCTTTTCGAGTAATTCCCGGTGTGTTCCGCTCTCGGCAATGCCGTTTTCGGTAAGCACCAGGATTTTTTGTGCGTTCCGGATGGTGGAAAGCCTGTGCGCGATCACGAAGGTGGTGCGCCCTTTGGCAAGCTTTTCCAGAGATTCCTGTACGACCCGCTCGCTCTCATTGTCGAGGGCAGAGGTTGCCTCATCAAAGATAAGAATAGGCGGGTTCTTTAAGAATACTCTGGCGATGGAAAGGCGTTGCTTCTGACCGCCGGAAAGCTTGATGCCGCGCTGACCGATGTTGGTGTCATAGCCCTCCGGCAGATTCATGATGAATTCGTGGGCGTTGGCATTCTGTGCGGCTGCCACGATTTCCGCCTCCGTGGCATCAGGACGTCCATAGCGGATATTGTCCATCACGCTGCCTGTGAACAGGTACACATCCTGCTGGACGATTCCGATATTGTTTCGAAGGCTCTTTACCGTAAAGTCACGGATATCTCTGTCATCGATCAGAATGCGTCCGCCGGAGACATCATAAAATCTGGGAATCAGACTGCACAAGGTGGATTTTCCCACACCGGAGGTACCCACCAGAGCGATATATTCTCCGGCGTTTACATGGAGATTTAAATCGGAAAGTACGGTTTCCGAGTTTTCTTCATAGTGGAAGGAAACATTCTCAAAAGTAATGTCGCCCTTTGCATTTTTCAGCTCCAGAGCATTCGGCGCATCTTCGATGTCGGGATGGATTTCCAGTATTTCAAGAAATCTGGTATATCCGGAAGCTCCGTTCTGGAACTGTTCGGTAAAGCTGATCAGTTTCTTGATGGGCTCCGTAAAGTTGTTGATGTAAAGCAAAAAGGTGATCAGGTCGGTGATCGTGATCAGGTCTTTTGTGATAAAAACAGCACCGGTGGCAATGACAATCACGCTGATCAGGGTGGTAAATGCGCCTAACCCGGAATGATACAGTCCCATGTATTTGTAACTTTCCTTTTTGCTTTCTACAAAACGGTCATTTCCCGCTTTAAACTTGTCCATTTCCATATCTTCGTTGGCGAAAGATTTGACCACCCGGATGCCGGAAAGGTTGTCTTCAATCTGCGCGTTGATATCTGCGATTCTAGCCCTGTTTTTGACAAAGGCCCGCTTCATTTTCACATTAAAATAGAAGGCGTAGGCAAGCATGACGGGCACAATGGCAAAGGCAGTCAGTGCCAGTCTCCAGTTTACGGAAAGCAGGATAGAAAAGGAACCGATCAGCTTGATAATGGAAATGACCAGATCCTCCGGGCCATGATGGAACAGCTCACTGATGTCAAACAGGTCGTTGGTGACGCGGCTCATCAGCTGCCCTACCTTTTGATTATCATAAAAGCTGAAGGACAGCTTCTGGTAATGGGCAAAAATTTCGTTGCGCATATTGTATTCCATTTTTGCGCCCATGATATGTCCGTAATAAGCAATAAAATAATTGCAATAGCATTCCAGTATGATCAAAGCAGCCATAACAATGGTCAGAGTCAAAATCATATGCAGAGATTCGGAAAGCTCTCTGTAAATCACATCATTGGTTATATAGCGGATGATCAGGGGAATTACCAGAGTAACGCCTGCGCCCATGCAGGCAAAGAACATATCCGCCGCAAACATTTTTTTATAGGGTTTATAGTAGGATAAGAATTTTTTCCACTTACCGTTTTTCATCAGATACCTCACAGATTCATTTCGTTTTGGATAATATCATAGCACGCTATTTCAGAGGAAGCAAATGTTTTGTTTTACAATATTTTGTATTTATTACAAGTAGTATATCACAAAAAAATATGATAAGATATTTGCAGAGTAAAAGCCAAAACGAGGAAACAGATGTAATGAACTATATTGTACTGGATTTGGAATGGAATCAGAGTAATACGGGGGAGGAGCCGGAGGTAAAGGAAATTCCCTTTGAGATTATTGATATCGGTGCCATTAAATTAAACAGCGACAGAAGCATGATTGATGAATTTAATCAGCTGATCAAACCCACCGTATACCTTCATATGCACAAAATTACCAGCAAACTGATTCATCTGCATATGCGGGATCTGCAAAAAGGACGGCCTTTTAAAGAGGTTATGAACGAATTTTTAGAGTGGTGCGGTGATGATTACATTTTCTGTACCTGGGGACCTCTTGATCTGTATGAGATGCAGAGAAATATCCGTTACTATCAGATGAATTCCTTAAGTGATGTGCCGCTGCGGTTTCTGGATATTCAGAAGCTTTTCAGTATTGCTTATGAGGACAGCAAATCAAGAAGAAGTCTTGAGTACGCCATTGATTTTTTGAAAATTGAAAAGGATATCCCTTTTCACAGAGCCTTCAGTGATGCCTATTATACGGCAAAAATCCTACAGAAACTGCAGGAGGAGGTGCTTGTAAACTATTCCATTGACACCTTTGTATTACCCGGGACAAGAGAAGAAGAAGTCCATGTACTTTTCCATAATTATATGAAGTATATTTCAAGAGAATTTGCGGATAAACAGCAGGCCCTTGAGGATAGAGAAGTGATCAGTACCAAGTGCTATCTCTGCCACAGAAATCTGCGCAAAAAAATCCGCTGGTTTACACCCAACGGAAAGCATTATTACAGTGTGGCCGTCTGCCCCGTACACGGATTTATGAAATCCAAGATCAGACTTCGTAAATCCGAGAACGACGGTGTATATGTGGTAAAAACCTCCAAGTTTATCTCAGAGGAAGAGTGTCTTAAAATCCAGCAAAAGCGTGACGAGGCAAAGGAACACCGAAGGTTGAAAAAGAAAAGCGGCAAAACTAAAAATTAAAATCATCAAACCGGGAAGAAGGAAATGTTGGACCTTTGTCCCGGTTTCTTTTTTTCCGGTTCCAGTATTTTTTCCGCTTGCGGTTTCTGTTGCCGGAGATAAAAGCATAATTGGTAACAATGTCACGGATGACAAAAATAACAATCAGCAGGGCAGCCACGATGAGGATCACAAGAAGTACAATCTTGACATTAATAAAAATAATGTTCTTCTGATTGTCTACGGTATAAGGTGTCAGACCGTTTTCTGCACGCAGAGGCTCCCTAGTGAAATCGTAAGAAGTATGTTCTCTGTCTGCAAGATCAATAGAGGCAGTTCCCACATAAGCCCCGTGATAATAATAATCTATTTTGGCTATCTGATTTTCCTCGGATACATCATAAGAAATTTCTGATGTTAATTCTTCAAAATCCACGGTTTTGGGAAGGATTACATAGCTCTCCTGATTCAGGGAAAGAATGGAATCCGAATTGCCGAATATATCGTAGGAGGAGTGGAAAAATACAGTATCATCTATATTGTATTTGGTTTCATTTTCTGCCACACGTGCGACAGTAAAATTATTAAAGCCATAATCAAAGAGCTTAACCGTATCGTTAAACTGTTCCGGACTTTCCTCTTTCATAACCACACAGATCAGTTTCATACCGTTTCTTTCTGCGCAGGTTACGAGAGTCTGTCTTGCTTCATCAGTGTAACCTGTTTTGCCGCCTTTGATACCTTCATACGGTATTTCTCCCGTAATCAGCTGATGCTTATTTTTTACGGTAAAATCGTCAGGCTGGTCGGCAGTTGCCTTAAAATGATAGGAAGGAGTATTTCCAATTTTAGAAAGAAGTTCATTTTGGAAAAAGGCTTTTGCTATCAGAGCGAGATCATATGCCGTAGTATAATGCTGCTCATCAAAAAGTCCGTGAGGATTGACAAAATGAGTGTCCATGCAGCCAAGCTCTACGGCTTTTTCATTCATCATATCGATAAATGCCTCCCGGCTTCCTGCTACATGCTCTGCTACCGCAGCGGCTACTTCATTTGCAGAGGCCACCAGAATACCATAGAGGCATTCCTCCATGGGCATTGCCTGACCTGCATCGATACCAATATTGGAACTGCCCTGTTCAATACTGAAAACGGCATCTCTTGAAAAAGTTACAATCTCATCCATGGAACTGTTTTCAGCTGCCAGAAGGCAGGTCATCAGTTTGGTGGTGCTGGCAGGATACAGTTTTTCATGAATATTTTTCGCATAAAGTATTACGCCGGTATTGGCTTCCAGTAAAATTGCGCCTTCCGCACCGATGGCAGGACCTTCCGGCCAGTCTTCCGTCTGGTTGCTCTGAACAGGAAGGTTCATGCGTTCCTCCTGCTGCGCCTGCAGCTCTTCAAGAGAAGAAGGAGCAGCGTTTACCTGCAACGGAACCAAAGCAGCTGCGGAAAAAACAGTGGATATATATATAAGTACGGATAGCAAAAAATAACTGATCCGCGTAGAAGGTTTATGTTTCATGATAACAGCTCCCGAAAAATCTTTATTTATATGATACACTATTTTTAAGGAAATCCAAACATTTTCACAAAATTTTTAGACTTTAAAAATAAACGAAAATGTTGTACAATAAAGCCCCGACAATAGTGAAAGAAAACAGGAAAATGGGAGAAGGGAATAAAAGGCATGAGACTTAAGAATGTGCCGGGTGCCAGAGATGTGATCGCAGAAAGCAGCCTGGTGGTGCATGAGCCGGAAAAACAAAAGGGAAACTGGCAGCAGGTTTTTGGAAATGATCATCCCGTTCATATTGAAATAGGTATGGGAAAAGGAAGATTTATCTGTGAGATGGCAAAAACCCATCCGGATATCAATTATATCGGAATTGAAAAGTATTCCAGTGTACTCCTTCGGGCAATTCAGAAAATGGGGGAGGAGCCTCTTCCTAATTTACTGTTTATCCGAATGGATGCGGAAAATATTGACGAAGTTTTCGGTTTGGACGAAGTGGACAGAATCTACTTAAATTTTTCCGATCCATGGCCCAAGGACAGGCATGCAAAGAGAAGACTTCCGTCAAAAGAGTTTCTCGCAAGATATGACAGATTCTTAAAGAAGGACGGTGTGCTTGAGTTTAAGACGGATAACAGGGGACTGTTTGATTTTGCGGTGGAAGAATTGCCACAGGCAGGCTGGAAGCTTGTAAAGATCACTTATGATCTGCACCATGATGAAGAAATGATGCAGGGAAATGTAATGACAGAGTACGAACAAAAATTTTCTTCCATGGGAAATCCGATTTATAAGTATATTATCAACAGATAATTCTATAATAAAATCAAATGAATCATGATAAGGAGGCAATCAAATGGAAATGGTAATTACGGAAAACAACTTTGAGGAAGAGGTCTTAAAAAGTGAGATCCCGGTTCTTGTAGATTTTTATGCCGACTGGTGCGGACCCTGTAAGATGATGGCACCCATTGTGAAAGAACTTGCAGACAAATTTGCCGGCAAATGTAAGGTAGGAAAATGTAACATCGATGAAAATTTAAAGGTGGCACAGAGCTACCGTGTGATGTCTATCCCCACTTTTATCGTTTTTAAGAATGGAGAAGCTGTAGTCACAGCCATCGGGGCAATGAGCAAAAACGACCTTGAAAGCAAAATAAATGCAGTGTTATAAAGAAATTGTTAATAAATAAACATTCTTCTTGAAAGATCAAAATTCAGGATGTATAATCGATACGTTAAACGAGAAATGGCACTTTACCGAAGCCGGTAGACAAGTGCCATTTTGTTTGTTTGCGCGCCATGGGCGCGCTCTAACGGGTGTAAGTCCCGAACACGCCCGGATAGTGGGAAGTGTATAGCCGAACAGCAAGGGTGTCCATCGTGAGGTGGAATCTGAAGGAAGCTGTAAGCAAATCTCTGGT
>JAGAQU010000053.1 GCA_017622575.1 Lachnospiraceae bacterium | reverse complement strand
CCATCCCAACATAAACTATACTATTCATATGTGACCTCCTATTGTATGCGGTAATCCCTGTTACCTAATATTATTTCTGCAAATAATATCTTACAGGTAAATCCACGAATCTACAATTGTGAGGTCACTTCATATTGTCTCTTTTCCAAACAGCAACCGCTGCATTCTCAACTTCTTTTTATCACTTCAAAACACATTCTGCCGTTATGATAAGGGCATTTCCAGGGTTCTACGATCGGTCTTCCCTCATAAGGCTTTCCGTCGGGATCCACCTCCCAGTACCATTCGGAGCCTTTCCTCTTATCAATGACATACTCTTTGATGAAGTTCCACTCAGCCTTAGCCGCATCCAAATATTCCGGTCTGTCAGGATTTTTCAGAAAGCCGTTTAAAAATCCAACCACAGTCTCCGCCTGAACCCACCAGATACGGTGCTTGTTGACCACACCCCTCTCACATTCGTTGGCAAGGGATCTGCCGTCAAAGGCAATCTTATAAATCTGCGCGGTCAGATCTTTGGTGATAGGGGTCATTTTTTCTTCATATTTCTTCTCATTCAGGATCTCCACGCCTCTGTCAATAAGCCATGCCGTCTCAATATCGTGACCGTAGGAATGCAGGTCAAGAATAGAATTCATCTCTCTGTCAAAGAACACTTCCTGTCTGTGGAGCTTTGGATTATATACCTTGTCTGCAAAGGTATCCATGATCCATTCAAGTCTCTCCTTCACCTCAGGCAGCTTTGCCACGCGGTACAGCTCCGTGTATGCTTCAAACACATGGAGCAGTGTATTCATGGTCTTTTCCGCAATCACACCGTTCTCGGAAAGCTTGTCATTTTCAATCTCATGGAACTCCTTGTCAAAGGCCTCCTTATAACCGATCTCATCGGTACATTTTGTCTCGATGATACGGAACAGTTCCTTAGCCATTTCAAGCGCCTCTTCATCCCCCGATGCTTCATAATAGGAGGAAAGAGCATAGATGGAAAAAGCCTGGTTATAAGTATGTTTTGTGGTATCTTCCGGTTCCCCGTTGTATTTCATGGACCAGAAGATGCCTCCGTTTTCTTTATCCATGCAATGCTCTTTCAAAAAGGCAAATCCATGTCTGGCTTCCGCTAAAAGGCTTTCATCCTTTAAAAGCGTATAGGCATTGGAGAAGAACCAGGTAATACGGCTGTTTAAGATACAACCCTTCACCGCCTTTTTATCCAGCTTAAGGTCATAATCAAGATAGCCATAATAACCGCCAAACTCATCATCACGAAGTCCCTTCCAGAAAGGGATAATGTCATTTATCAAATGAGCTTTAATTTCTTCAACCATCATTTTTCAAGTCTCCTGTTTTCTTTATTTCTGATTACCCTTTTACTGCACCGGAGGTAAGTCCGCTGTATATCTGCTTCTGACAGGTGATAAACACGATCAGTGCCGGCAAAAGGGAAATGATAACACCCGCACAGATCAGATTGTATTTACTTCCCAGAGGACCTACAAAGGTATACAGGGAGGTTGCCACTGTCGGATACAGCTTTTTATCCTGCAGATACAGATTCGCAGAATAATATTCGTTATAAGTACCTACACCCTTTAAGATACAGGAGGTAACGATCGCAGGCTTCACAAGCGGAAGCAGAATCTTATAAAAGATCGTAAAATAGGAAGCCCCATCCACAATACCCGATTCATCCAGCGACGTGGGAATATTCTCAAAAAACTGGATGTAGATATAAATGGAAATAACATCCGTACCACACATCATAATGATATAGCCGATCAGGGAATTGATAAACCCTAAGTTATACATGATTTCATAAACCGCAACCTGCATTGCTACGCCGGGAAGGAGGGATGCAAAAAGGAACAGATTACGGATCAGTCCGTTGCCCGGAAATTTAAACCGGTTCAGCACATAAGCAAGCTGGGTACCTACAAATGTAGAGATCAAAAGTACACAGATCAGAATGATTGTAGAGTTGATAAATGCTTTGCTCATGTTGGCTTTCTGGAAAGCCTGAACGAAGTTGTCAAAATTCAGCCAGCTCTCAGGCAGTACCATTACATTGGTCTGCTGATATTCGGTATCCGTCTTAAATGCCGTGATGACGCAGGATACAACAGGCAGCACCGCCACAAAGGAAAAGAATACCAGTGAAAAATACTTAAGAAAAATTCCTACATATTTGCCGATTTTCTGAAATACCGTCATTTATTTCCCCGCCTTTCTTGCTGCCAGTCTGGCCAGCTTTTTCTCACGCTTTGCTGCCGCATTCTTGTCTTCATCCTCTGCACTCTTAAACACATACTTGAAGAACAGTTTCTGGAGAATGGTCACCACAAATATGATCATCAAAAGAACAACTGCCATGGCAGACGCGAGTCCTACCTTTTGCTGGGTATGGGCGATCTCATGCATTACCACGAAATAAGTACCGGTTCCGTTGGCACCGCTTGTGATAACATAAGGGGGTTCAAATGCACTCAAAGAACCTGTAATGGACATGATCACATTCAGGGTAATAATTGTCTTGATACTGGGCAGAATAATATACTTAAACTGCTGTAATTTATTAGCACCGTCCAGCATGGCGGCCTCATAAAGCTCCGAGTCCACGGACATGATCGCACCGATAAAAAGCACCATGTTCTGTCCGAAATAACGCCATACCGAAGTACCAACCAGAGAAATATTGTTAATACTCTGGTCCTTTAACCAATACGGAAGATTTTCGAGATTAAAACCACACCACTGAAGCACCGTATCAAGCACGAAGCCTCTGGTGTAGAAAAACTTAAAAATAAAACCAATTGCGATACCGTTGATCAGATAAGGGAAAAACATGAATCCTTTAAAAATTCCGCCACCCTTTACTTTAAAACTGAGCACCGTTGCCAGGTATAATGCAAGTACAAGCTGAACAACAGAACCAACCATATAATACAGACTCAGTTTCAATGCCCCAAAGCAGTCATCTCTCTGGAAAACTTTCATATAATTTTTTAAACCGACAAATTTTCTTGCCCCTACATACTTCATGTTATAAAAACTGAAGCCAAACATCTCTGCGAACGGCAGATACGTAAATACAAACAATAGCAATAACGGAACAATCATAAAAGCAAGCATGACAAACACCTTCTGCCCGTCTCTGCTTCTTGCCCATTCCATGAAAGTCCTTTTCCTTTTTGGTCTAGCCGCCTGAATCATTGCCATACGCCCTTTCCTCCTGAAATTACATTCTGTGAAAGTGAGAGCCAAGGAGGTATCTCCCCTTGGCTCTGATATTCACATATCAATAGATTTCTCTATTTATGAACTGCAATATTTCCTAATCCCGATTCTGATTAGTTGTTAACTTCAACTCCAAGATCTTCCTGTGCTGCATTCCAAGCTGCTGTCCAGTCAGCCATGATATCATCAAAGGTCTCAGAACCTGTAGCTGCTGCTTCAACGATTCTCTGAACCTTTGCATTTCCGCCTGCATTGAAGGAAAGTTCTGATTCAGCGTTCATGTCATTAAGAAGAGTTTCCTCTCCTGCAAGAGCAGGTTCGTCACTCAACAGTGTAGCTGTTTCAAATGCCTTATACATATCAGGATTCTGTCCATCTTTATCAACAGTGTAGCCACCTTCGTCATAGCACCATCCGGACTCTTCGGTCATCCACTTAACAAATACCATAGCAGCAGTCTTGTTTTCGTCAGAAGAGTTTACATTGATACCATAGTTGTAGTCACCACCTGCAAGTGCATACTGTGTTCCGTTTACAGTCATAGGGAAAGGCATATATCCGATATCCTCGCCATGTTCACCGGCATCTCTCATCTGTACGAATGCCCATGAACCGAGTACCATACATCCGATCTCGCCATTGTTGATCATGCCCTTGCAGCCTTCCCAGTCAGTTGTTGTATAGTCATCTTCGATCAGACCGTTAGCAACTGCATCATAGAGAATCTTGTAAAGAGCATATGCGCCTGTTCCGTCACCGTTATCCTTGAAAGGCTCTGCAGTGTGAACAAATTTCTGATTCATGTATGTGTTGTCACCATTAGATACGCTTCCGAGGTATGCATCCCAAGCACCCATGGTCCAGCCTGCCGCATAGTTTGTGTACAGCGGAATTGCATCTGTGTTATCTTTGATAGCCTGAAGAGCTGCGATAAATTCATCGGGAGTCTTGGGAAGCTCTGTGATGCCTGCTGCCTCAAACACTGCCTTGTTGTAAACAATACCCTGTGCATTGGCAAGACAGGGAACACCGTAGCTGATTCCGTCAAACTGCCAAGCATCTGCAAAGTTGATTTCATTCTTCATGTTCTCAAGAGTGTCATAAGGCTGGAAGTAAGTAGGCAGTTCAGCCTTGTCTATAGCAGGGATAAACATAATGTCGCCCCAGTCGCCTGTGGAAAGACGAAGCAGTGAGTCTTCTGCATAATCGGTAATACCCTCTGTTTCTACTGTAATGTTAGGATATACTTTATTGAATTCTTCTACCAATTTTGCAAAGGTGCCATCTTCTTCACGGTCTGTTCTGCAGTGGATATACTTAATTGTAGCTGTCAGATCTGTGTAGTCTTCTCCAATAGTGATCTGTGAATAAGTAGGAACTCCTTCGGGAGCCTCTGCTTCTGCTTCTTCAGTTTTCTCTTCTGCTGCAGGAGCCTCTTCCTTTGCCTCTTCCTTAGTTTCTGTTGCAGGTGTTTCTGCTGTTTCTGCGCTGCCACCGCAAGCTACTAATGACAATGTCATAGCTGTTGCAAGTGCAAGTGCTAAAACTTTTTTCAGTTTCATAATAACTTATCCTCCTTTTTCATGTTACAAAACTGTGTTTACCTGACTTTTAACAGGTGAGTTACCTGTGTAACTTAATTTTAATTATATTTATCTATATTTTTTAATCATCACTTATTATTGCAAAATATATATTATTATTGCCTGTTTTATGCATTTCTTCCATTTACACAATTTTGCATATCTGTTTTTATGCATTTTGCACAACATTTTTCTTCTTATTGTCTTTTAAAAATTCCTGTTTTTCTTTATTTTTAGCTAATTTATAATTAATTTTAATTTATTTTTTATCTTTAATATTTTCTCTCATTTGCCATTCCCTTTAAACTGTACTATACTTTGTATAAAAAGGCTAAAGGGAGGCTAAATATGGATATAAAAGCTGATTTTCTGAATGCACTGGTATCTGCGCCGAAGTTTTTCTCCGGTTTCCGGGCAGAAAAGTTTTTGGGGCAGATTTATGATACAGATGACGATCCGGATACTCCTTTTTTCAAAGTGCTCTCCGGTGGAACAATTGCTGCCTCATCTCCCTTTTCCTTTGACATCCGTTCCCTCGACTGCTACCTGCTTCTGTACACCAAGGCAGGCTGCGGAAAGCTATTGATCGAGAATCAGGTATATACACTGGCACCATCCACTCTCCTGTTTCTCGACTGCCATCAGCGTTTTCGATTTAATATCGCCACTGCTCCCTGGGAATATGATGTTTTATTAATCACAGGCAATAACCTTTCTTATTACTATGAGATGATTCCTGAAAAAATCGGAATTATGCCTCTTTCTCCTCGTTCCGATACAGTTCTTCATCTCGAGAAGCTTTTACTGTTTGCAAAAGGCAATAATCCTGCCTCCAGACTTGCCGTCTCCTCTCTGTTAGATACTGTGATTACCAGATGTATTCTTTACTATCTTTCAGATGACAGCAATTCGCTTAAGGCAGCCCCTTATCTGAAAGAAATAAAAGAACTGTTTGATACCGATTTTCAGGAAAATTATTCTCTGGATGAACTGGAAGAGCAATTTCATGTGGGTAAATATAAGCTTTGTCGTGAATTTACAGCCGCCTTCGGCATGCCTCCTCTCCAATATCTGAACCGCAAGCGAATCGAAGCTGCCAGGCATCTCCTTCTCACAACGCCTCTAAAAGTGCACGAAGTAGGAAGCAGGGTGGGGATTGACAATACCAATCACTTTATTTCTCTATTTAAGAAGTTCACAGGTTGCACTCCTGCGACATTCAGGCAGAAAGGAACCGCTTTATCCTCTTCGGAGCCGTAATTATTTGAAAAGGCCGTGAGCAGAATGCTCACGACCTTTTTGCTACACTGTCTTTGATCACCATATGGCCTTCCACGATGGAAATGCCCTGCTTATAGGACTCATGGTTCATTTTTTTGATCAGATTGTTTATGGTTTTTCTCGCCATTTCTTTTATGTCCACCTCATAGGTGGTAATACCCACCTTACAGATCCCCGGATGAATGAAGTTGTCAAATCCAACCACGGAAATATCCTCAGGTACTCTGTAACCTTTCTTTTGCAGAGAATTGATCAGAATACCTGCCGTGAGATCACAGTTACACACGAAAGCAGTGGGCATCTTTTCAGGAAGTATGAAATCAAAGTCATCCCCTCTTTGCCCATCATCGATATTTCTGTCGCTGATAATCCAGTCAGGCTTCACCTGCTGTCCATGCTCAAGTAATGCCTTGGTATAGCCGAAGTATCTGTCCGTAATACTTTCTGTATAAAGAAGTGTTCCCACATAAGCAATGTCCTTATGTCCCATTTCGAACAGATAATTGGTAAGCCGGTACATTCCATAAAAGTTATCCGTGACAACTGCATCACTTTCCTGCTTCCTATCATAAAAATCCAGACAGATAAATGGAACATCCATATTTTGCACCATCATGTTCAGGTAATCCTCTTTTAAGAGCCCCAGAATGATCAGGCCTTCCACCTTATGTTCCTTAAGAAGCTTTGGCAGTTCCAGATTCTGTTCCGCATCAGTGCCAAGCACCTCCAGCATGGTAAAGCATTCCTTGGAAACAGCTTTGGTTGCCACAGCCTGGTACATCTGCCAGTAAAAAGATTCATACTGGTCAAGATACCGTTCTGACACTACCACTCCGATATTGTAGCTCCTCTTAGCGCTCATCATCTTTGCTGCCGAGGGGGATTTATATCCCATTTCATCTGCCAGATGTTTTATCTTTTCGCGCATCTCCTCGCTGACACCCTTCTGGTCTGACAGCGCTTTGGAAACGGTTACCGTACTTACATTCATTATTTTGGCAATATCAGCAAGCTTTACCGCTTTCGCCATTTTTATCTCTCCTTCATTTTCCTGATTATTTTAACGTAATCTCAAAAATTCTCGCCATTGTTCTGCACTTATATTTCACAGTAAGAATTTTCTTTTCGTCCTCATATTCATATCTTACATTTTCTTCCAATGATGTCTGAGGATAGGAAAGCTTTACGGAAAGCTCACCTTCTTTTTCAAACAAATGTCCAAGAGGAATTTTGATACTTTCCCTGGTATCCTCCTCATCTTTATTTCTTCTCCACAATGCCAGATAAGCTTTTTTATCCGTCTTGAGAGCGCTGCAAAGGAAAGTGTCACGATTATCTGCAAGTCCTAAGGGCCAATCCGGCATAGCTTTCCTGATATCTGCTCTGATGGACTTGTAATAGTCAATGCCCTCCTTTACCAGATCAAATCTTTCCTTTGAAAGCTCTGCTAAATGTCCGCTCTGATGAATGCGGAGCAGCATAGCGTTCACCATATTGTAAACCGTCTCTTCTGCATCCCCATTTCTCTGAGGATAGGACCAGACCGCTGCCTGTTCCGGGGTAAGTCCCGCACACGCATTGGCTGCAATGGTTGCGTACTCCCTGTAGTCTTCCTGGTCACTGGTAGACTGAATGCTGTATCTGGAAAGCAGTGCATAGTCAATCCTAAGCCCTCCGCTAGAGCAGTTCTCAATCACAAGATCCGGATATTTTTCAAAGACGCTGTCCAGCCATGCAAGATATGCTCTCTCATGCGCAAGAAGTCCTGCTCCCACACTGTCTGCAGAAAGTTCCGTGCCGATTCCTGGCTCGATGTTATAATCCATCTTAATGTAACCAACGCCGTATTCATTAACGACTCTGTCTATCACTTCATTTACATGGGCGATTACTTCCGGATTTCTGAAATCCAACTGATATCTGCTTCTGTCGTAAACTCTCTTACCATGCCGCACAAAGAACCAGTCATCCGGCGCTTTCTTCGCCTTTTCACAGTTGATGCCCATGACCTCCAGTTCAAGCCATACGCCGGGCACCATTCCCTTTGAACGTATGTAATCCGTAACCTCTTTGATTCCGCCCGGGAACCGTTCTCTGCACTCCTGCCATTCGCCTACACTGTCCCACCAGAGCCCCGGAGCATACCAGCCGGCATCGATCACAAAATATTCACAGCCTGCCTCTGCGGCAGCATCAATAAGCGGAAGTTCCTTTTCCGTTGTGGGATCACCGAAAAGACAGTTCATATAATCATTAAAGATAACCGGAAGGTTCTCATTGTCTTTGTTATTTCTTCTGATCATGCGGCGATATTTCGTGAGCTGTCCCATGGCCTTTGCAAAATCCGCGTTACATACCCCTACCGCAACAGGAACCGTGGTAAAACTCTCTCCCGGTTTCAAATCCTGAAACCAGTGCGACTGCACCTCTGTCGGTCCACTGAGAGCAAGATAAAAGTGATCGTTCTCATCTCCGATCTCTGCATGCCAGGAACCGTTATGCTCGATCTGCCAGTAAAGAGAGGTATCTGCTTCCTCATTGGAAAGATATCCCATAGGCAGGTATTCCTTGGTGGACCAGTTCCCTATGTTGGTAAGCTCTATGGTTTTGGAAGTTCTCTGATATACCGTGGGCTGCGTCTGCGCAAGGCCAAGAGCAGGGAAAGAGTATGTATGGAAGCTGAATTCCTTCTGCCATCCGTTGTGGGCTAAGGTAAGCTGCATCTTATCATCAGAACTCATTTCGCCTTCTTTTTCAATGCCGAGGTAAAAGAAGGAAGAAATATATTCCAGTGTCTGCGTTTGATCGCCTTCATTGATCACCTGATTCTGCATTCTGATCGTCGATGTACCGCTATAAAACTGCCATGTGGTAATCACCTTTGCTTTCGTCTCCTCATCCTTCTGGATAATAGTCAGAAGTCTTCCCAGCTCATTTCTCTCATCTTTCATATCCACAAACTTAAGAAGATATCCCGGCGCTGTTACGATATATTTATTTCCATGCTTTTCATAAGGTCTGTTATAACCCGAAAAATTTACCTGAACTACCTGAAATCCCTCTTTTAAGAAAAGCTCGCTTTCCCCAAATTCCTCCTCGTTTTTTGCCTTCATGGGTGCACTCGAAAAATGGAAAAGCTTTAAATGATCATCTCCGGTCACTCCAAATGTCAGGAAAACGCCGTCCTCCTCGATGGAGATCCACTTTTTTATGTAACCCATCACAATCATACCTCCGTCAAATGAATTAATTTTCCCTTAAAGTCGCCCCAGGGATTTTGAATATTGATACCTGCCTTCATCAGGATTTCTCCCGTATAAGTACCTTCTTCCCCTTCAATCTCATATACCTTTTCAGGATCCAGTCCCTTGAGCTGCAGCCTTCGGCTGTGATAATTAGGACGGTTCAGAACCTGAACAAAGGTATAAAGCGCCTCTTTCTTATCCTTGCTCACCACGCCATAACAGTCAAAGTAATGATTTTCCGCATAGGACGCTATTCGATAGTAATCTCCTTCTCTCACAAGATCATTGTATTTGTGATACATAGCCACCTGCTCCGGAATCATCTCTCTGTCTTCTTCCGGTATTTTCGTCACATCAAGCTCATATCCAAAGGTTCCCGCAAGCGCCACATATCCCCTTGTCTCAAAGGGTGTTACTCTTCCCACAGTATGGTTCGGGCAATCAGACACATGTGCGCCCATGGAAGACAACGGGTAGATGAGTGCGGTTCCTTCCTGGATCTTAAGTCTTTCAATGGCATCTGTATCGTCAGAACACCAGATTTGCGGACTGAAATACAGCATACCGGGATCAAATCTGGCTCCGCCGCCGGAGCAGTTTTCAAGTAAAAGATGAGGAAATTCCTGTATCAGTCTCTCCTGCATTTCGTAGACAGCCAGCACATATCGGTGATATAATTCACCCATTCTGTCAGCAGGAAGCTCTGCGGAACCGATATCAGAAAGCTGTCTGTTCATATCCCACTTTACATATTCAATGTTGGCACTGCGAAGTATCTTTGCCACACACTCATAAGCGTAATCCCGCACTTTCTGTCTGGTCAGGTCAAGCACATACTGATTTCTGCAAAGGCTTGCCTCTCTTCCCGGAATGGCAATTGCCCAGTCAGGATGTTCTCTGTATAGATCAGAATCCGGAGAGATCATCTCCGGTTCAAACCAGATACCGAATTTCATTCCCAGCTTGTTTACTTCATCTACAAGATACTTTAGTCCACCCTTTAGCTTTTCCTCATTGACAAACCAGTCACCCAGTGCCCTGTTGTCATCATATCGGTTGCCAAACCAGCCATCATCCATGACCAGCATCTCAATTCCCAGTTCGGAAGCCTGCTTTGCAATGGAAATGAGCTTA
Source organism: Lachnospiraceae bacterium (assembly GCA_017622575.1). Taxonomy (GTDB): domain Bacteria; phylum Bacillota; class Clostridia; order Lachnospirales; family Lachnospiraceae; genus Suilimivivens. The sequence continues at coordinate 5,566 of JAGAQU010000053.1, read as the reverse complement.
TCCGTATTAAAATCAAAATAGGTTGCTTCCCAGTTGTTGATCAAGATCGGGCGTTTTTTGTTCTTATATTCGCTGCGGATCAGATGCTTTCTGTAGAAATCATGGAAGGTTCTGGTCATCTGTCCAAGGCCCTTATCTGAATATACCATCACCACTTCAGGTGCCTGGAATTCTTCTTTGCTTTCCAGTCTCCAGGCAAAATCCGTGGGATGAATTCCCATCACCATACGAACCTGGTCAAACTGATCAGCCTGCACCTGTACCTTAAAGTTTCCGGAATACACAAAATGCATGGCATACACTTCACCTGTTTCCTGAGTTGCATTCTTTGTCTTAAGTGCCATAAATGGATGATCCTGATGACTTGACTCTCCCCTTATGGATTCCACACTGTATTTTCCGTGGCTCACGGGCACGCTCTGAATCTGACGTTCTCTCGCCCAGGAGCCGTGAAGAGATATTGCTTCAAAATCTTTATTGTCCATATCGAGGCAGGCAGAGTACACTTTCGTCAGATAAACAGGCTCCTCCCCCTCATTGATCACCTTCACGCTTCTTGTGATCACATCCACGTCCTCGAAAACACCGTATTGCAGCACCGCCTGCAATCCGGTTGTCTTATCTTCGCATAGAATTTCCAGCACACTGCAATCCTCCCTGCTGCCAAACGAGGACGGCAGATTCCGAAAAGAAGTCTTTCCCTCCGTAATCTTATGGGAAACATAGTTAAGTGACAGACCTACATTGCCCTGCATGGTCCTGATGCTGATACAGCTCTCACGGTAATCCCCCAGTCCGTGAGCCGGATATTCCATGGCAAAGCTGTCAAGAAAAGATACCCTGTCTCTGTTGTTTTTAGAAGGCACAAAAGGATTTTCATTTACGCGCATCAGATAACCTGCATGATGATCCTTCAGCTTTGCCCCATAATAAACATGTCCCAGGAATTTTTCTTCATCGACAATACCGATCACATAAGAAGTATTTTTCGTATCCAGCTTAAAAAGCTGTTCTTTTTCGTAAAGGGAAATAGACATGATAAAAGCCTCCAATTTGTTTTTTAGCTAAAAAAATAACGTATTACTTAAATTATAAAGTAATTTCACGTATTGTCAACAAATTCGAAGGCTTCACGTACACAAAATATTCACAAAAATAAAGCTGTAATTTTGGTATATTTCATCAATCGGATCAGGATTCCAGATATTCCTTATAAGCTGCAATTTCCTGCGGAACCCCGCCCGGTGAATTTTCCAGTTTTTTACAAAGAAGCGTGATTCGATGCAGTGTCTGTCCGTTCTTTATGTCATATCTGTCAGCAGCCTGCTTGTAAAGAGGGTTTGTTCCTATCTTCGTCCGTATCTCTTTCGGAAAAGGGCAGTATGCAAACAGAATATTTCTTGCCACCTTGTTCAATCTCGGAAGACCATTGCTCTCATAGCGGATCCACTGAATATAATCCGTCACAAACATCTCCTTGTAATTGTTTCTGGCTTTTGTAAGCTGGGTTTTGATCCTTTCCCTTACTTCCGGGGATAATTCTTTGTTCTTTCTGTAAAATTGGATATAATCATAATATTCACTGGTCAATGACGGATCTGCGATGTTATTCCACCGGCCTCCCTGATCACGCTTGCACATCTCCCATCTGAATTCTCCTGTCATATGCAGAATACTCTGTTGAAGATCCGTGGTATGAAAAACAGAACACATCATTCTTGCCGGAGTGGTGCGTTTTTTTCCTTCGATTTCCTGCCACATAATACTTCTCGACCCGATATTAGGCAAAAGTATGATATCCGGCAGTACTTCAACTTCAATTCTCTCCGGAAGCTTTCTTTCCGGAAGAGATAACAGGTTCTCCCTGTAAAATGCTTTGAAATCCTTGCTTCGAATCCCCTCGATTTCAGCTGTCACCTTTTCTGCCGTCACCAGATCGGAAGTTAATGACTTATACACATTATGTCTTGAAAATACAGGGCAAAAGACACTGGGCTGACCAAAGGTGAGCTTATTGATAGAAGGAAATACATTTTCTATCTCGAATATCACTTTGGACATATTGTTTTCAAGAAGCGATGCCTCCTGCTGCGGACTGATCCTTCCCATCTTCTTCTGCTCATGAAGGTACTCCCTGAAATCCATGTCAAATTCATTTCGGCTGGGTTCCTTTTTCCCTCTGTAGATAGCCATCAGCCATTGGAAGAAAGAATAAACACCCCTGCCGGGATCTGTTGGGAGATTCACGGAAAGAAGATACAGATATACTGCATTCTCTATTCCGGCCAGTTCTTCATCCACATAGCCGAAATTCAGGAACATGCTGACAAGCACCGGCACATTTCCTTCTTTGATCACAGCTTTGAACGCAGCTTTATAAACTTTATAAAAAAGCTCCGATAATCTACGGCGCAGAAGAACCGCCTGATCTTCTCTGCTGGTTTTATCCGACAGTTTCCTGTAAGCTGCAATGGTAAGCCTGAAGTTCTCCTCCAGTTTCTCATCACACCCTGCAAATTTAAGTATTTTCCCGAGAGAATTATTCAGTTCTTCCCGCATCACTTCCGTTTCCAAACTCTATTCCTCCTCTAATGATGTAAAAAGCAGCGCACATTTCACCGCCTTTTTCCATCCTTTCAGGAGTTCTTTCCTGTGATTTTCACTCATTTCATGAGTAAATTCCCTGGAAAGCTCCCAGTTTTCACATATTTCTTCCTTACTCTCAAAATATCCCGTAGCAAGACCGGCAAGATAAGCCGCTCCAAGTGCAGTTGTTTCAATACATTTCGGCCGGTAAACCGTTCCTCCCAAAATATCGGCCTGGAACTGCATCAGAAAGTCGTTGGCACTGGCACCGCCGTCCACCTTTAGACCTGCAATGGAAATTCCTGCATCCTCCTCCATGGCTTTCAGCACATCTGCTGTCTGATAGGCAATGGATTCCAGTGCTGCTCTGATAAAATGCTCCTTCTGACAGCCTCTGGTAATACCCACAACTGTTCCCCTTGCATATGGATCCCAGTAAGGTGCTCCCATTCCTGCAAAAGCGGGCACGATATAAACGCCAGCAGTGTCCTCCACCTTGTCGGCATATTCTTCTGTCTGGGCCGCTGTCTTGATCATACGCATACCGTCCCGAAGCCACTGGATAGCGGCTCCCGCCACAAAGACACTGCCCTCTAATGCATATTCTACCTCATTACCCGTACTTGCCGCAATAGTTGTTATCAATCCGTTTCGGGAAGCAATCGCCTCCTTCCCTGTATTCATCAGCAGAAAGCACCCTGTTCCATATGTATTTTTTACCTGGCCTTTCTCAAAACAGCACTGTCCGAACAGCGCAGCCTGCTGGTCTCCCGCAATTCCCGCTATGGGAATCTCGCCGCCCGTCACCGAGCTGTCTGTATATCCGTAAATGCAGCTGGAGGGCTTTACCTCCGGCAGCATGCTCCTTGGGATGGCAAGAAGCTTAAGAAGCTCCTCATCCCAGCACAGCTTGTGAATATCAAAAAGCATGGTTCTGGAAGCATTGGTATAATCCGTCACATGGACTGCTCCCTTTGTGAGATTGTAGATCAGCCAGGTATCCACCGTTCCAAACAGTAATTCACCCTTTTCTGCTCTTTCTCTTGCTCCCGGCACGTGATCTAAGATCCAGGCAATCTTGGTGCCGCTGAAGTAGGCATCCGGTACCAGCCCTGTTTTTTCTCTGATCATATCCCCATAGCCCTGACCTATCAGTTCATCAATTTTTTCCGCAGTCCGCCTGCACTGCCAGACAATGGCATTGTACACAGGTTCCCCTGTCTTCTTATCCCAGACAATGGTTGTCTCTCTCTGATTGGTAATGCCGATTCCACTGATATCCGAAGGGGCAGCCCCTACCATAGCCATAGCCTCCGTGAGTACTGCAAGCTGAGAGGACCAGATTTCCATGGGATTATGCTCCACCCATCCCGGTTTGGGATAAATCTGTGTAAACTCCTTCTGTGCCACACTGCAGATATTACCCTTTTTGTCAAACAGAATACAGCGGGAACTGGTAGTTCCCTGATCAAGTGCCATCGCATATTTTCCCATACAAATACCTTCCTTTTTGTCAGTCACATTTTCTGTTTATTACCTATCACCTATATATCCCCGTCATGCGTCTCCCGTGGCAACGATATCCACCCCAGTACCTGCCACATCTGCAATCACTATCTGTCCCAGACTCACGGGAGCCTTCAGGGCTGTGCGGTTAATCTCCTCCATACACGCAGCTATTTTTTCTTTGGGAATCTCTTCCTTTGTCTTTACCGATACCACCGGATTTTTCCCCCCTGAAACTCTGACAATGGAGGTTACCATACGCTTTGGCGCCGTCACTTCATTTCTGGCATATTCCTCTCCCTTTTTACAGGTATTTCCCGTAATGGAAAGACTGCCGTCCGGATTTTTGTCCACCGTAACAAGACATCCGTTGGGGCAGCCGATGCAGATCAGCGTTCTGCCCGCATCACGGCCTTCCGGTATCACACTCTTCGTCTTTGCCGGGATTTTAGGCCTTACTGCCTCACCCCAGTCCTTATTTTTCTCTTTCACATAAGCCGCTGCATTTGCACCTGCTTCCACCGCTTCCTTCGATACATTGTCCACCAGATCATGTACATGCAGTACATTTCCGCAGGCAAAAACACCTTCCGCCGTGGTTTGCAGTCTTGCATTTACCACAGGACCGCTCGTCACCGGGTCCATCCTGGCTCCTGCGCTTTCCGACAATTCATTTTCGGGAATCAGACCGCAGGATAACAGCAGGGTATCACAGCTCACATATTCCTCTGTCCCCGGTATGGGCTTCAGATTCCCATCCACCTTCGAAACCGTAACCCCTTCTATCCTGTCCTTTCCGTGGATCTTCGTCACAGTATGGCTGAGTTTCAAGGGAATGCCGAAATCATCCAGACACTGGACAATATTTCGTTTCAACCCTCCTGAGTAGGGCATGATCTCGGCCACCATTTTCACCTTTGCTCCCTGCAGGCTCATGCGCCTTGCCATGATCAGTCCGATATCACCTGATCCGAGGACCACCACCTCTTTGCCGGGCATTCTTCCTTCAATGTTGACAAATCTCTGGGCCGTACCTGCGGAGTAAATGCCGGAAGGACGACTTCCCGGAATGTTCATGGCGCCTCTCGGCCTCTCCCTGCAGCCCATAGCCAGCACCACTGCCTTTGCCTCTATCTCAAAAAGACCCTTTTTGTGATTCATTGCTGTGACGATGCAGGGATCTCCTCCCCTGACATCCACCACCATGGTGTGAAGCATGTAGGGAATCTTTTTTTCATAGACCATGGAAATATAGCGGGCCGCATATTCCGGTCCCGTCAGTTCCTCTTTAAAAGTATGAAGGCCGAAGCCGTTATGGATACACTGGTTCAAAATACCTGTTATGAAGTGACCTCTTGTCAAGAGTAAATTTCAAGAAATCACCACATTTTCCTTTCTTTAAATTTTAACACTGGATACAGAGGCAGAGCCTCAGATCTAACAGTCCCCGGCCTTGGCCACTCTGTTATACGTG
>JAGAQU010000005.1 GCA_017622575.1 Lachnospiraceae bacterium | reverse complement strand
GTCAAAATCTTCCTTGTATACACCGTTTGTCTTATACCAGTCTGTCACGGTTTCTGTCTGATCGCCCTTTTTGACCCTGCGGTCCTTTCCGTACTCAGCCGTATATCCGGAATCTGTCCTTGCATCAAAGGTCCAGTAGGGGAGATATACTCCTTTAAAGTTCTTTGCCTTTGCGCTCTCCTTGGCAAGCTTAGGGCAAAACCATTTCTTTTTGATCCAGTTCTTAAAGAGCTGGGATGCCTTTTCGTCCGTAATCTTGAAAGGAACCACTCCGCCCGGTGCCATGGTCTTCTGATCGGAAGCCTCCATAACCTGATTGGAACCACAGAAAGGGCAGACTGCCGATATCTCAAGTGCATCGTAGACTGACTCTGCACCGCAGGCCTTACAGATTACCGTCTTCTTCTCTACGCCCCAGTTACAGTTCTCTACATTCTCCGCCTGTGAGAAATCAAGCTCCTGTGCACTTTCCGGCTGTTCCGGCGCTTTCTCGATTACCTCCGTATGTCCGCAATAAGGACAGGCTAAACCGCCGGTGGCGGGGTCATAATCCATGACTCCACCGCAGCAAACACATTTCTTATCTGTTTCTTCCATCGTGGATACTACTTTTGCATCCAGATTTGTATCAAATTCACTCATCACTCTTCCCCATAATTTATTGTTTCTCTTTTCGTTCCTAAACAGTTGTCACCGGATCATCATTACCGGATATCGCTGTCGTCAAAGGGATCTCCGCATTCAGGGCAGAATTTCGGAGGATTCTTGGGATCCTCGGGTTCCCATCCGCACTTATCACACTTGTATAAAGGCTCTCCTGCCGGCTTCTTTGCTCCACACTCACTGCAGAATTTGCCTTTATTCACTGCACCGCAGGAACAGGTCCATCCTTCTGCCACAGGCTGGGGTGCTCCACACTCGCTACAGAACTTTCCGGTATTTCCTGTTTTTCCGCAGCTGCAGGTCCAACCAGCTGTCTGTGCAGGTGCTGCTGCCGGAGCGGGCTGAGATTGCGGTGCTGTTGCTTGGGCTGCTCCCATCTGAAATAACTGCTGTGCATTCATTCCGCCTGCCTGGGTTGCCATATTCATGCCGGCAAATGCCATCATAGGGCCTGTGGATGTATTGGAAGCTGCTGCCTTCATAGCTTCTGCCTGAGCGCCTACCAGCGTAGCTGCTGCCATGTTGGGATTGCGAAGAACTGCGCTTCTCTGCAATTCCTTGATCATCGCCTCGTCTTCTTCGGATGCCTTCATGGTATTGATACCGAAAGATACGATCTCGATACCGCGAAGCTGTGCCCATTTATCGGAAAGAACTTCATTCAGTGCATCTGCCAGCTCCATGGTATGAGCAGGAATTGCACTGTAGCGAACGCCCATTGCTGAAATCTTTGCAAAAGCAGGCTGCAGGGCTGTCATCAGCTCTGTACGAAGCTGTCCCTCCAGTTCCTTCTTCTCATAGTCCTCTGTCACATTACCGCATACATTGGTATAAAACAGAAGCGGGTCTGTAATCTTATAAGAATATTCACCATTACAGCGAATGGAGATATCAATGTCAAGACCGATATTCTCATCTACTACGCGGAAAGGCACCGGATTTGCAGTACCGTATTTATTTCCCATAATTTCCTTCGTGTTAAAGAAGTAAACCCTCTGGTCCTTGGCTGTGTCACCTGCGAAGGTAAAACGCTTTCCGATGGTACTGAAGGTTTTCTTGATGTTCTCTCCCAGATTTCCGTACAGCAAGCTGGGTTCCGAGGAAGCATCATATGTAAATTCTCCGGCTTCTGCGCAGAATTCAACAACTTTTCCCTGATCCACGATGATCATACACTGTCCTTCATTGACAGCCACAACGGAACCGTTGGAGATAATATTCTCTTCTCCGTTATTGTTTGCTGCGCGTCCCTTTGTCTTCTTGTGTCCCTTGGTAACAAGTACATCCGCATCGAGGGAATCGCAGTAAAAATACTCTCTCCACTGATCTGCAACGACTCCGCCGACTGCACCTGTAACTGCTTTAATCAATCCCATTTCCCAATCCTCCATTTTACAATATATTTTATCTAATGCTTTTATTATATCTGTTTTGTCGATTGTTGTCTATAATTCCATTTGCCTATTTCATAAGAATTTCCCATACCGCGCAGTACCATTTTTCGCTCCCGTTCATATGATAAAGCATCGAACAAAAAACGGAGGCATTTATGAAAAAAAAGTTATATCGCAAATTCTTAGGCCTGACTCTCTGCGCAGCGCTGATCACGGCCATGGCTGCAGGCTGCGGCAGTAAAAAGGAATCCTCACAAGGCTCCTCTTCCTCTGCCACTGTAAAGGTTACCTTAAACGAGGTGGCTCACAGCATCTTCTATGCTCCCATGTATGTTGCCATAGAGGAAGGATATTTTGAAGAAGAAGGAATCGATCTGACCCTTGTCACCGGTTTTGGTGCCGACAAGACCATGACTGCAGTGCTTACAGGGGAAGCTGATATCGGTTTTATGGGAAGCGAATCCACTATCTATACTTATGCGGGCGGCACTGCGGATTATGTGATAAACTTCGCACAGCTGACCCAGCGGGCAGGAAACTTTCTTGTTTCCAGAGAGCCCATCGACGATTTTCATTGGGATATGCTGAAGGGGAAGGATGTTCTCGGAGGAAGAGCAGGCGGTATGCCGGAGATGGTATTTGAATATATTCTGAAAAAAAACAATATCGATCCGAAAACCGATCTTTCCATCGACCAGAGTATCGATTTCGGTTCCACCGCCGCTGCTTTTTCCGGTGGGCAGGGAGATTTCACAGTAGAATTCGAGCCTCATGCCACCTCTCTGGAAGCCAAAGGAGACGGCTATGTGGTAGCCTCACTGGGTGAAGATTCCGGCTATGTTCCCTACACCGCTTTCAGTGCCAAAAAGAGTTTCATAGAAACCCATCCTGATGTGATCCAGTCCTTTACCAATGCCCTGCAGAAAGGCATGGATTATGTAAACAGCCACTCGCCGGAAGAGATTGCCAAGGTCATCTCTCCTCAATTTGAGGAAACTCCCGTGGAAACCATTACAGCCATTGTCACAAGGTATTATGACCAGGATACCTGGAAGGAGAATCTGATCTTTGAGGAAGATGCTTTCACCCTGTTACAGAATATTCTGGAAGAAGCGGGAGAGCTTCCTGCAAGGGTTCCCTATGATGATCTTGTTACCACCGATTTTGCAAAAGAAGCTGTCAAATAGAAATCAAATGCAGGCACGCTTTGTCCGGGACTTTCATCCGTTAGAGCGCGTCCATGGTGCGCAAACAGCAAAAAGGCTCACGCCTCATAAGCGTGAGTCTTCTCTGTCCGTAAAAATACTGTTTCCCATATGATCAAAATGTAATATGAAAATTCTGTGCCTCATAGACCCAGTCTATCAATGCCATGCACATGGAAAATCCTGTCAGGGTAATCATAAGCAGAATCGCCGGTACATCGTACACCATTTTACTCTGTTCCACAATCTTTCCCTCTGCATCAATGATCTCATAGGATTTCTGTCTGCTTCCCGAAAGGACCTCCAGTCCCAGAAGGATCAGTATCACCGGCCAGAAACGATAGATCAGATAATAGTTGAAGGCAGGGAAAAACAGATGTAAAAGGAACAGCATTCCTATTGCGATAAGAACAGTGCCGAATGTGACAGAACCAACTCTCCTTACCTGAATCGTCTGTTTATCCATCTTTTATTCCTCCCTGTTTTCTGTACCGTTTTCCTCTTCCTTCTGCTCCAGATCTGCCAGCTGCTCTTTTCTTCCCTGTATCATCCTGACACCGATAAAAATGATGACAACGGCCACCAGCATTCTGGGCGCATAGTTTCCTACGATACGCATGGCATCGCAGACCGCCTGAGGTAGGAATCGGCCCGCCAGATCCGTAAGCGTATTCCAAAGCAGCAGCACGCCGGAAGCAATCAGTACGACAGCCAGTCCTTTCCGGTATTTGTTCACAAAATTTCTGCCTCCGGCAATGGAATCCATGCCAAACAGATACTCATCCTCCACTTTGGCAAACTCTTCATCCGTTAAGCTCACAAGATGATTGGCGTGGAAAAATCCGTAAAACCATACCACCAATGCCAAGACACTCAACTCATCCAGCCTGAGAGCGGCAGGAATCATAAAAGACAGGATAAACAAAAGCATCAGGCTGAGTCCCATGCGCATAAATCCCATATACATTTCGCCCGCTCCCGGCAAAAGTGAAAAACAAAAGGTTAAAAATCTGCTTTTTTTCTTAGTTTTCATAATCATTTCCTCCTAAATCTTCCCTGCGGAATAAATTTCCTACTTTTTCAAACAACTTACCGGCTTCTTCTCTCTTTTCATCCATACGGGCCATGATTCTTTCATCCAGACTGACTCTGTCTTTTTCCTCCGAAAGGTTTCTCTCTTCCAAAGCCTTCCACCGTCCTTCCGTCATACCGATACCTTCAAAACCATTGCCGCTTTCTGCCGGAATCATAAATACCAGTAAAACAGCAGCAGCCATTCCCACTGCCATCTTGAGCGTATACATACGAAAGGAAACCGGCTGAACATTTTTGTTCCTTCTTTTTTCTATTTTTCTCGCTTTAACAAGAATGTCTTCCTTCAAATGTCTTGGTGCGTATAACTGCTCCCGCTCCAATTCTTCTATCATTCGGTTCAGTTCTTCCTCTGTGGGATAATCATTCATGCCAATCCCTCCTTTCCGTAAAGCTTTCTCAGCATATTCCTTGCCCTGTACACCTGGGTCTGAATACTCTTACTGTTCATCTTTCTTTCCGCTGCCATCTCCGAAACACTTTTTTCCAGCAGATAATAATCTCTGGCTATCTCATCATATGGCGGCTTAAGGCTTTCGCATCGCCGTTCCAGATCTCTTTTGATCTCCTCTTCCAGACACAAATCTTCCGGGCTTCCTCTCTTCTCCACAACACCTTCAAAGAACTCATCCTCCGTCGGTACGCCCTTTCTGCCCGCGCTTCTGAGGAAATCAATGCTTTTATTGGTGGCGATCCTGCAGATCCATGATTTTTCATTGTTTCCGTCAAAGGTTTCATATTTTTGAAAAACAGAGAGGAAGGTTTCCTGGGTGATATCTTCTGCAGTAAAATAATCTCCCGTTATCTTATAACAGATGGAAAAAACAAGTTTCCCATATGTATCAATGAGTTCGGCAAGTCGACTCTCCGAACACCTTGTCATTGTTGCCATAATTCGTTTTTCCCACCTCACCTTCTGTTTTGTCTGCTTTCATTTACTATAACGCAGAAGCAGTATCCTTTTCTTCAACAATTTTAAAAATTTTTTTCATTAAAAAGGTTCTGCAGGATACCTACAGAACCGAAATGACGATTCCCGCCACGATTACAGCTGCACAAAACAGCTTGTAACCGATATTTTTTTCCTTAAAAATAAACTTGCCTGCCAGGATGGTGACCACACAGCCGCTCTGCTTGATCAACGTCATCACCGTAACCCTGCTTCCTTCCATTCCGTTTGCAATGAACAATGCTCTGTCCGCTATCACAAACAGGATACTGAGAAGCCAGATCCAGCCATTTTTGAGGACACTTCCGCTGATCCTCGTCCGTGTGACAACCAGATAAATTCCGTAATAGGACACAAGGAACAGCATATACCAGAACTGCAGCTGAGAGCTGCTGATCTCACGCATCAGAAGTTTATCCATAAGACCCGATACCGCATTCAGGATACAGGAGGCAAAGGCAAACAAAACATAGACTACCTGAATATCCTCCTTTTGCCTGTTTCTCGCCGTTCCCGGTCTGAACTTCAGTAAAATGAGTCCTGCCGAAACAAGGATAAGACCGATTATCTGATAAACACCCAGCACTTCCTGCAGTACAAATACGCCGAGAAGCGTGGCAAACAGGACTCTGGACAAATCCAGTATTCCATAAATGCTGATAGGCATCTTATCGATGGCCTTAAAGCTGAAAATCCACGCCAAAAAGATCACAAAGGATTTCAGCGCAACATAAAAATAATATTGGGGTTCCATTCCCATGGCATTCTTTGCATCCGGGACCACAAATAAAAACGCCAGAAGGGTATAAAAGAACAGCACTTCCATCACTGTATTTTTTGTGAGAGCTTTCTTCTTGACCACTTCACGGACGCCTTTTAACACACCGTACAACAGTACAAGCAACATCCACATTTCTATCTATCTCCTTTAAAAAACCTCAAACAGGATAGCATACCTTGCAAAACTATGCAACGAAAACAGGAGAAATCCGCATTGCTTTTATCTCCGCTCCATTGTATGATTAATATATAAATTTTACAGATATAACGGGAGGTTACATATGGGTATTTTTGTAGATCAGGTTGGATATCCTGCCCACGGCAGAAAACTGGCAGTTTGCAACTGCGCCTGCAATTTTCAGATCATCCGGCTGTCTGACCGGAAATGCGTATTTGACGGTGTTGCCACAAAGAAAGGCTTTGACCCCTCCGCAGGGGAAGAAACCTGGGAGATCGATTTTTCGGATTTAACAGAAGAGGGAGGCTTCTATATTTTGAGCGGCAAAGGCGAGACTTCACCGGTGTTTTCCATCGATTCCAAGGTCTATGCCTCTCTGCAAAAGGATTTGCTGAAAGCCCTTTATTTCCAGAGATGCGGCTGTGCTCTCACGAAGGAATATGCCGGCGCATACACCCATGAGGCATGCCACACATCTCCTGCCATTTTATATGAGGATTATGCAGCTCACACGGAAAATCCCCAGACCTTTGACATGACAGGAGGCTGGCACGATGCCGGAGATTTCGGAAGATATACCACACCAGGCGCCGTAGCTGTGGGTCATCTTCTCTATGCCTATGAGCTGTTTCCGGAAAGCTTCCGGAATTCTTTAAACATTCCCGAGAGTGGAAACGGCATGCCTGATGTTTTGAATGAGTGTCTCTATGAACTCAGATGGCTTATGAAAATGCAGTTTCCTGACGGCAGCGTGTCCCATAAGCTTACCGCCTACTGCCATGCCGATTTTATCATGCCGGAAGAGGATCATGATCCGTTTCTGATCTATCCTGTCTCCTCCATGGCGGCAGCAGATTTTGCCGCTGTAATGGCACTGGCCTCAAGAGTATATGCGCCTTTCCTGCCTGACTTTGCAAAGGAAGCGCTTGAAAAAGCAAAAAAATCCTTTGACTGGCTCCTCGAAAATCCTTATATCGGCTTCCACAATCCGGAGGGAAGCAATACCGGTGAGTATGATGATGACTGTGATATGGATGAGCGCATGTGGGCAGCCGCAGAGCTTCTTCGCAGTGATCATGATTCCATACCTGCTTACCGGGAGGAATTGCAAAAATATGTAGATTCCGATATCAACAAAACAGATTTCGGCTGGACAGACGTTTCCGGCTTTGCCCTGCTTTCCGTCCTCACCGACCCGGCCCACACTGCAGGAGACAAGATAGAAACCAAGCTGCGACAATCATTGTTTGCAGAAACGGAAAGACTTCTTGCCGTAATGGAGGAAAGCGGCTTTTCCCTTGCCATGAAACCCGAGGATTTCTGCTGGGGCAGCAACATGGTGGTATGCAACCGTTCCATGCTTTTCATTCTGGCTGCACTTGTGTCGAAAGGCGAACAGAAAGAGCAATATACACAGGCTGCTTTGGAGCAGCTTCATTATCTTCTCGGACGCAATGCCCTGAATGTCAGCTATGTGACAGGTCATGGTGAGCATGCTTTCAAAAATCCTCATAATCGTCCCACCTTTGCAGACGGCATTGAGCTTCCCATGCCCGGCTGGGTCAGCGGAGGTCCCTTTAAAACTCCCTGTGATCCGAAAGCATGCGAGCTGATTCCTGCAGGCACTCCTCCCATGAAGTGCTATGTGGACGAAGTGGAAAGCTATTCCACCAATGAGATCACCATCTACTGGAACTCTCCTGCCGTATTTATGACCGCTTACTTTGAAACCCTGTAAGCATTTTCCTGAAGGAATTTGTATATCAAAATTGACCCGTAAGGGTGCACTCATGACATATAATCACACAAAAGGCTGTCCATGACCGGACAGCCTTTGTTTCACTTATCTTTTTTCTCTTTTCCCTTTTGCTTCTCATCTCCCTCGGAAGCGGCGCTCCCAAAGGTATCCACCATTTTCTCGATCAGAAGCTTCTTCACATAGACATCAAAGCTCAAAAGACCGATAAAAGAAAACAGCTGGAGGAATTCCTGATCCTCTGAAGGCGCATCCTTAAAAGTCTCTCTGGAAATCTCAAATTTTTCCAAAATATCCTTTTTCATGGACTCCACCTGACTCTTCTCAAGGCCAAAAATCTCCTCATAGACATCACTCAGATTCAAGCCTTCGCCGGACTGAAAATATCTGTCAGAGATGGGCTTTAACAATGTCTGGATATCATTGATTGACAGAATACTTTTATAATAATAAATAAAAATCAGCATCAGCACGTGTTCTTTGCTGTATTTCTTTTTCACGGGAGGAGGCAGAAGATCATTCTTCGCATAATTGTTGATCATGGTCTTTGTCAGGATCTTGTCCGCCTCCGGATTTCTCGATGTATTTTTCAGCTTACTTTCCATAAAAGTCGTAACCTGATCCATATACAGATCAATATTGGGAATATCCGCCGATTTGATATACTGAATTCGGCTAAGGCTTTCCATAATGCTGTTTAGCAAATCATCCTTATCAATGGTCATTTTCAATCACCCCTCTTTTGAAGCCTGTACTCTACAGTATATAGTATTGGAAACTACATGACAAGTACTTGCTCTTTGTTTTTTCAAATTTTCTGTCTTTACTTTAAAACTTTAATATGTTAAAATTATACTGTATGAAAATATATTATCAAGGAGGCTTTCCTATGAACAAAAAGCTTCAGACAGCTGCCGTAGATCAATTATTTGATGCGATATTAAGCCTTGAGAATAAAGAAGAATGCTACAGTTTTTTTGAGGATCTGTGCACGATCAATGAGCTTCTCTCTTTATCCCAGCGTTATGAAGTAGCTTCCATGCTGAAAAACAAGAAAACTTATCTGGAAATTGCAGAAAAGACAGGTGCTTCCACTGCCACCATCAGCAGAGTGAACCGTTCCTTAAATTACGGCAACGACGGATACGAACTGGTATTTGGCAGACTGAACAAGTGATAACAGCGTGCTCCTTTCCGGTGCACGAAAGAATTGGGACGCAGCCTAAGGCTGCGTCCCTTACTTTTTTATTCTTAGCCGTTGATATCAATCAATGTCATGGGATCAATATACTCATCATCTCTCATGATCTGATAACCAAGCTGCTCATTATCCTCTCCTATGGTAAACAGGATATATCCCTTACCCAGCTGTTCTCCGGACTTTACAAGCGCTACCCCATTATTCCGGTATACCGAACAGTAGCCGTTTCCATGGTCGATCACAATCTTCGTACCATATTCCGTATCCGCATCAACGCTGATCACTGTTCCCGTTCCTGTGGTAATCACATTCACTCCCTGAGATGCTGTAAAGATCAGCATGGGATCTCCCTCTTCCGCTTCCTTCATAGTAGCTGATCCGCTTAACGGAAAACCTTTGGGGAGTGCATTTTCTACCGTTTCCTGAGAAAGAGCATCCTCTGTTGCCGCTTTCTTACTTACCGTTTCACTGAGGACCGTGATCTTGCTGGACAGCGTATCATTTTCTACTGTCAAAGCCTCGTTTTCATCTGTCAAGTTATTGATGGTTACAATCTGATCCACCAGCTGTTTTCTCGCATCCTTTAGTGTGATCGCATCATAGGTAAATTTACAGATAACTGCTACTATAAACAGGAAAAGGATGGCGGCTGCAACCTCCACAACAGCAGAACTGATATGGTGCTGTTTGATAACCCCTTGTTCATCTTCGGTTACAAGAAGCAGTGCAAATTTGCTTTTTCTTTTACTCTGTTGTTCCATAACTTCAGGTGTCACCTCCGGTTAGGTTAATTTAAGCCATTATAGCATGGATGGTAAAATTTCACAACTTTTTGTATAAAATATGGAATTTTCTTTACAATCAGCCGGGACTGTGCTATGCTTTAGATGTTGTAGCGGTATGCGCTGCAGTAACTTATATTTTTTATTTTTATCTGGAGGTATCTACGATGAAAGGTACAGTAAAGTGGTTCAACAACCAAAAAGGATACGGCTTCATCTCTGATGAATCAGGAAACGACGTATTCGTACACTACTCAGGATTAAACATGGAAGGTTTTAAGTCTCTTGAAGAAGGCGCTTCCGTAGAATTCGACGTAGTTAACGGAGAAAAAGGACCTCAGGCCGTAAACGTAACAAAGTTATAATTTCTCATAATTATAACACATTAATTCAGTAACACGATGTGCCTGTTCTTAAATATAAATGTTTCATTTTATTTAGAATTTGCTATTGTTTTAAGGAATTAAAAATGTAAAAGCGAACAGTAAAACTGTCCGCTTTTCTTTTTGTCCAAACGTCGGCTGGCAAAGCATGTCAGCGTTTAGATTCTATCTCTCCATATAGGCAAGCACTTCTTCAAATTTCATATTACCGCCGAACAGATCAAGAGCACTGCCGATGGTCACATCCACTCTGTTATTTCCAAGCTCTTTCAATTTTTTGAGGTCTTCAAAGGAATGAACGCCACCTGCATAGGTAACGGGTATCTCACATTCTCTTCCAAGAAGCGCTGCCACTTCCTCCTCTATTCCTTTCGCTTTTCCCTCCACATCCACCGCATGGATCAGGAATTCATCACAGCAGGAAGAAAGCTCATGAAGTGTTTCTCCATTTAAGACGACATCCGTATATTTCTGCCATCTGTCAGTCACAATATAATAGGTATCCTCCTTTTTACGGCAGCTTAAGTCAAGCACCAGTCTCTTTTTTGAAACTGATTTTACCATCTCTCTCAGCTTGTCATAATGAAGCCTTCCGTTCTGAAATACATAGGAGGTCACAATCACATGACTTGCCCCCGCATCCAGATATTCCCCGGCATTGTCCGGTGTGATGCCACCGCCCACCATAAGTCCTCCCGGATATTCCTTGAGAGCTGACAATGCCTGTGCCCTTGTCTTTTCATAAAACTCACTGGATACCGGGTTAAGCAATATGATATGTCCGCCTTGCAGTCCTTTATCCCGATATAGTTTTGCAAAAAAAGCTGCGGACTGCTCCGAAACAAAATTTTCCTTTGCAAGATTGCCCTCATCCAAGAGACTTCCGCCTACAATCTGTTTTACCTTGCCGTTATGAATGTCGATACAGGGTCTGAATTTCATCTTTTTTCCTCATATTTCCAAATAATGAAATAAAAATTATCTACTCGAATATTTTACCTCAAGGTGCACATAATAGCAACAGAACTGATTCTATGCAGTTCAGTTTTCAATGATATAAGGAGGCTATTATGAAAAAATTTATTACAGTAGCCATGGTCCTGATGATGGTTTTTGCTTTTACCGCCTGCGGTACGAACAAAAACAAGAATAACGCAAACGACATGGCCGGAAACACT
Organism: Lachnospiraceae bacterium; assembly: GCA_017622575.1. GTDB lineage: Bacteria > Bacillota > Clostridia > Lachnospirales > Lachnospiraceae > Suilimivivens. The sequence continues at coordinate 20,565 of JAGAQU010000005.1, read as the reverse complement.
GCAACCGAAAACGGTGCCACAACAGGCACTACCAATGGTACCACTAACAGTACAAATAACGCCGCCGATACTAACAATACTGTCGGCACTAACACTACAGATGGCATCAACGATACCACAAATGGCGTGAACAACGACAATGTGAACGACGCCACAACAGGTACCGGCACAGATAACAATGATTCTGTGCTTGACAATGCGGGAGACGCTGTAGGCAATGTAGTCGGCGGAGTAGCTGACGGTGTAAACGATGTTGTGGACGGCGTTGCAAACGGTGTGGATGATATCGTCGGTAACGGCACAGACAATAATGGCACTGCTACCGATACCAACGGTAATAACAACACCACAGGCAATACAACAAACTCAGCAAAGGCAACTGCCACGCCCAAAGCAAAATAACGCTGCGCATCAGATTTTATTGCAGTGAAAAGAGCTGCCCTTTTCCTAAAGAGCAGCTCTTATTTTGTTCTATCAATATCTGCATTTATTTCTCCGCAATGGTACCTTCCTGATATGCCTTAAGCAGATGTTCCAGCTGAACAATACTCTCCCTGAGCTCACGTCCGATATCAGTATCCGCTACCAGAATCCTGTCATAGGAATTCTCTACGACGGTGGTATCCGAGAAAATATCCGATTCATGCAAAATGGCAGCTTCCGTAGATTCAAAAGGCTCATGAGCAACAAGACGCATGCCGTGTGAGTTGGCAACCAGCGTATATCCCGCAATTCCCGTCTTGCTCTGGTAAGCCTTCGAGAAGCCTCCATCAATAATCAAAAGCTTTCCGCCGCATTTGATGGGAGACTCACCTTTCTTCAGTTCTACCGGAACGTGACCGTTGATGATATGGGACTTCTCCGTATCAAGGCCAAATTCCACGAGAATTTTGTTCAAAACTTCCTCATTGTCAAGAAGAGAATAATAACTGTTTTTTGTCTCCTTATGCGTTTCCTTGTCGGAAAGGAAGTACCGTTCAAAGGTAGCCATCTTATCCTTGCCGAATACCGGAGAATTAGGACCTGCCCAGATATACCAGATCAGATCCTGCGCACGGTACATCTCTGACGGCGCATTCTTTGCATAATATCCCTTTCTGGCAAAGCTGTCAAGAATATCATATAATGCTTTTCCTTTATATTTCTTACCGTCCACGTTGACTGATTTGAAATTTCCCTCCTCATCAACCGGCACACATCCGTGATAGAGAAGATTGGAATTGTGGATCTTGTAAAGTCCTCCGTTGGAATACAGGAATCTGATATGTCTTTGCAGCTTCTCACATTTTAAGAAAGCCTGCCGAAGCCTTGCCATCACTTGTTCTTCCTCCGGTGTCAGATTGTATGGATCTGAAGGGTCAACCGTAGGGAATTCCACATCGGACATGGCATACTCCTTATCTCCGATCCTCACAGTCTTCTTTTCATAGTCAATTTTATCAAGGAGCAGTCTGTCATCCATCTCAAATTCCGGATGCTTTTTGATGATCTGTCCCTCCAGTTTAAACTGGATCATGGCGATTGCCTTGTGTATTTTCATATCAAGGCTTAAGTCCTTGGTATCGTAATCCGTATTGTATTTGATGGCAAAGGTATCACAGTTGACGTCCTTGTATGTCTCAAGTGCAAAGGTGGCAAGCGGGATCAGATTGATTCCGTAGCCGTCCTCCAGCGTATCAAGGCTTCCGTATCTTGCCGCTATCCGGAGCACTGTAGCAATGCAGGCAAGGTGTCCGCATGCTGCTCCCATCCAGACAATATCGTGATTTCCCCACTGGATATCCACAGAGTGATACTTCATCAGTGTATCCATTATCACATGGGGACCCGGACCTCTGTCGTAAATATCACCTACAATATGGAGATGATCGATGACAAGTCTCTGGATCAGATTGCTCAGGGCAATGATAAAGTCAGGCGCCCTTCCGATTCTGATGATGGTATGAATGATCTCATTGTAGTAACCTTCTTTATCGGAAACCTCCGCTTTTTCTGTGATGAGCTCTTCTATAATATAGGCAAAATCTTTGGGAAGCGCCTTGCGCACTTTTGACCTTGTATATTTGGAAGCAACTGTCTTGGTAACCTGAACCAGTCTGTGAAGCGTGATCTTATACCAGTCCTCGATATTATCCTCTTCCTGGAGCACAAGATCCAGTTTCTCCTTGGGATAATAGATCAAAGTAGCCAGCGATTTCTTGTCCTTATTGCTCAAGGTATTTCCAAAGACTTCATCAATCTTACGCCTTACAGCACCGGAACCGTTTTTCAGCACGTGATTAAACTGTTCATACTCCCCGTGAATGTCTGTCAGGAAGTGTTCCGTTCCCTTTGGCAGGTTCAAAATCGCCTGTAAATTGATGATCTCCGTAGACGCCGCCGCAATATTAGGATACTGATGCGCCAGGCTCTTTAGGTATTTCAGTTCCAATTCATTCATTTCGTTCATGCCGTTTATCATGTCCCCTTATGCGTTTATCACATCGCTCATATTGTAAAGTCCTGCCGGCTTTCCTTTCAGGAACTTGGCTGCCTGAATGGCGCCTTTTCCGAACACGGCCTTTGAATACGCGCTGTGAGAGAAGGTGATCACCTCATCGGCACCGGCAAAGATCACGTCATGGTCACCCACAATGGTACCGCCTCTGACTGCCGAAAATCCGATTTCTTTCTTGGGTCTCTTCTCCCTTCTGTTACTTCTATCATACACATATTCATACTCATTATCAAGCACTTCGTTGATGGCATCCCCCAGCGCAAGCGCTGTACCACTTGGTGCGTCCACCTTCTGGTTGTGATGCTTTTCGACGATCTCAATGTCAAACCCTGCGGGAGCCAGAATTTCCGTGGCTTCCTTCAGAATTTTTAAAAGCATATTGATACCGAGAGACATATTTGCCGACCGTAAAATGGCTACCTTCTTTGACGCCTCCTCCACTTTATCAAGCTGTTCCTTTGAAAGTCCCGTAGTGCAGAGCACGCAGGGAATCTGCTTTGCCACACAGTAATCAAGAAGTCCGTCTATCGCAGGAGCAGCGCTGAAGTCAATAATCACATCCGCAGCCACATCACACTCATTGATATCGGTAAATACGGGAAAAGGATTTTTACCCTCATCAAAGGCATCAATGCCCGCTACCAGCGTGACATCCTCATCCTCTTTTATCAGGTTTGCAATGTTCTTTCCCATCTTTCCGTTGCAGCCATGCATAATCACGTTTGTCATAATCTTACATCCTTTTTCTTCTATATTAATATTGGGAATGGCAGTTATACTTTCCGCCTTATAAGATCCCGTATTCCTTCATTGCCTTTTCAAGCTTTGCAGCATTTTCCTCCTCCATCTCAGTGAGAGGCATATGAAGAGGTCCCACTTCCATACCCATCAGGTTCAAAGCCTTCTTTACAGGGATGGGATTTACCTCACAGAACAGTGCGTTACACAGAGGAATCGCACGAAGCTGCTCCGCACAGCTGCCTGCCACATCTCCTGAAAAGAATTTTTCACAGATCTCATGGGTCTGTCTGGGTGCCACATTGGAAAGGACAGAAATAACACCCTTGCCGCCCAGTGCAAGAAGCGGTGTGATCTGATCGTCATTTCCTGAGTAGAGATCTACCTTTCCGTCTGCAAGAGCCATCAATTTTACAATCTGGCTGATATTGCCGCTGGCCTCCTTGATGCCCACGATGTTTTCCACTTCCGTGCAGAGCTTCACTGCTGTTTCGGGGGCAATATTGCAGCCTGTACGACTGGGTACATTGTAAAGAATACAGGGAACCTTGACAGAATCCGCAACCGTCTTAAAGTGCTTGAAAAGCCCGTTCTGGGTAGCCTTGTTGTAGTAAGGGGTAACAAGAAGCAGTCCGTCTACGCCATACTTTTCCGCTTCTGTGGAAAGGTAAACTGCAGTTTTCGTACAGTTAGAACCTGTTCCTGCAACCACGGGAATTCTTCCCGCAACCTTCTCCACACAGTACTTGATCACATCCAGATGTTCTTCATGTGTTAAGGTAGATGATTCTCCTGTGGTTCCGCAGACAATGATCGCATCTGTTCCGTTCGCAATCTGGAATTCGATCAGCTCTGCAAATTTCTCATAGTTTACTTCTCCGTTTTCCTTGAATGGTGTGACAATTGCAACACCTGCGCCTGTAAATACAGCCATACTATTCTCCTCCTTAAAATTCCGGGCTTTCATTATGAATCAGGAATAACGAGTTTCACAGAAAAGGTCTTCCTATGAAACAAAAAATCGATGCACAAATGGGCACCGACTTATCTCCTACGTCATCGGATAGCGCCCCATCAAAACTTGATGACAGTCATACAGCTCTTAACTGTATGCCCAAGAATCCGTCAGCAGTGTATCCGGATTCTTTCGGCGTTTTTTCCTTTCATTTTTCTTCCTATGTGCCTGCCACATCCAAAAAACTACTCATAAAATACGCAACCTCTATCTCGTTTATGAAATTATCTTGTTAAAATAAATCATAGCACCTTGCATGAACGCTGTCAATGCACAGATGCTATGATTATATGCTTACAATATTGCAAAAAATGCGGCTGTCCTGACCAGCCATAAAATTTTCTACCAGCATTTAAACTTCAAGGTCTCGATTCTGGATACCTCATCTGCCAGCATACAGATCTCATCATTTAAGGTAATGCCTGTCATGATGATATCGGTGTCCTCATCCCTTCCTTCCAGAAGATTTTTAAGATCATCAACCGTAATGATGTGATTGTCGATCAACCCGAGCACCTCATCAAGAATCAAAAGGTCGCACTCGCCTGTGGCAAGCACCTTTTTTACAAAATTCAGCCCATTCTTGATATTGATGATCTCCTCATTTTTCTTTTCCTCGGAAAGCTCATCAAAATTCCCGTCACTCTTCTCAAAACGGAAAATCTTGATCTCAGGCTCCAGTCTTCTGATAAACTCAGAATCTCCAACGCCCTTTCCTTTCAGGAACTGAATGATTACTACCTTTTCACCGGCTGCTGCCAAAAGAACAGCTTTTCCAAGCGCCGCCGGAGATTTGCCGTGTCCATCCCCACTGTAAATATGTATTAAACCCTGTTTCATAATCCACCTCATAATGAATGTCTTATGGACAATCAAACGTCCTATAAGCCTGTTCCCTGAACTGTAAGGCTCATCATATCACAGAAGGTAAAAAAAAGCAACCTTCAGGCATGAAGGGGATCTTCCATCAGATTGTCAAGGAGCTCCAGCTTGCTTACCGATACCTCGTAAGCCACTCTCTTTTCCACCTGATCCTCGGAAAGCTTTTTCATATATTCTCTGCTCTGAATTCTTCCCCAGATCTCACATCTGGTTCCCACGTGGAAATTGTTGGCATATCTGGCATTTCTTCCCCAGCAGATGCAGGGAATATAATCACTCTTCCCGTAGGGTCTGTTCACTGCCAGCAAAAGATCTGCAATTTCCCTTCCAAGGGGCGTCTTTCTGTAAATAGGTTCTTTACAAATATAACCGTCAAGATAAATCTGATTTGTCTTAGAGCCTTCCGGGGTCTCATCCACAAACTCAATTTCCCTTGCAAATACGGAGAGTACCAGCTTATTCTTTCTCTCCTCATGCCTGTTGTAGGAGCGGAACTGTCCGGTAACCATAATATTCTGTCCCCTGTAATCTGCCGTCACATCAATGAGACGTTCCGATACCATCACGGGAATCATATCATTTGAGTCACTGAGTCTTTCCACCTTTACATCTACCATGTAAAAGCCCTCTCCGAAAATTTCATGGCTGAATGAGAAATCACTCACGATCTCTCCCATGATTACCACCTGATTGTTTTCAATTACCTTATCTGTCATTGCGATTCTCCTTCTTACACTTTAAGAATTTTTTCCTTGTATGTAATAAATTTATATCATCTTTTTCCCCAAATAAGAACTTTATTCCATCGCATAAAATCGACATTCTGACACTTTACAAGCAGCTTATGTTAGTGATATACTACGAAAAGTGTTTTAATAGGAAAGTATTTATTGTTTTTTGTTTTTATTGAGGAGATCATATTATGAGACAGAAAAGAGAAGACATAAGAAACATCGCTATTATCGCCCACGTTGATCACGGCAAGACAACTCTTGTGGATGAGCTGTTAAAGCAGAGCGGCGTATTCCGTGAAAATCAGGATGTTGCGGAACGTGTCATGGATTCGGGAGATATTGAAAGAGAGCGCGGAATTACCATTTTATCCAAGAATACCGCGGTAACTTACAAAAATACCAAAATCAATATCATTGACACCCCGGGACATGCAGACTTCGGCGGAGAAGTGGAGCGTGTTCTTAAGATGGTAAACGGTGTGGTTCTTGTAGTAGATGCCTTTGAAGGCGCCATGCCCCAGACAAAATTTGTTCTGCGAAAGGCATTGGAATTAAAGCTTCCCGTCATCGTCTGCATCAATAAGATCGACAGACCGGAAGCACGTCCCAAGGAAGTGATCGATGAAGTGCTTGAGCTTTTCATCGAACTTGATGCAAGTGAAGAGCAGCTGGACTGCCCGTTTGTATTTGCATCTGCAAAGACAGGTACCGCTTCCCTCGATCTGGATACCCCGGGGACCAATATGATTCCCTTATTTGAGACAATCCTTGATTATATCCCTGCTCCCGAAGGTGACCCCGATGCCGGTACCCAGGTGCTGATCAGCACCATCGACTACAACGAATATGTGGGACGTATCGGTGTTGGTAAGGTAGACAATGGTTCCGTTAAAGTGAATCAGGAAGTGGTCATTGTCAACCACCACGAACCTGACAAGCAGAAAAAAGTAAAGATCAGCAAGCTCTATGAATTTGACGGTTTAAATAAAGTAGAGGTTACAGAGGCAGGCATCGGATCCATCGTTGCCATCTCCGGCATTTCCGATATCCATATCGGAGATACCCTCTGCTCTCCCGACAATCCAACCCCCATTCCTTTCCAGAAGATCTCGGAGCCTACCATTGCCATGCATTTTATTGTCAATGACTCGCCCCTTGCCGGTCAGGAAGGAAAATATGTGACCAGCCGCCATTTGCGTGACAGGCTGTTCCGCGAATTAAATACCGATGTTTCTCTGCGTGTGGAGGAAACCGATACTACGGAAGCTTTCAAGGTATCTGGACGTGGGGAACTTCACCTGTCTGTCCTGATTGAAAATATGCGCCGTGAAGGCTACGAATTTGCAGTCAGCAAGGCTGAGGTTCTCTATAAAACAGATGAAAACGGTAAGAAGCTGGAACCCATGGAACTTTGCTATATCGATGTTCCCGAAGAGTTTTCCGGTTCCATCATCGAAAAACTGAGCCAGCGCAAAGGGGAACTGATCAGTATGGGAACCGCTTCCGGAGGTTACACCCGTCTGGAATTCTCCATTCCTTCAAGAGGTCTGATCGGTTACCGCGGTGAATTTTTAACAGACACCAAGGGCAACGGCATCATGAACAGTGTATTCGACGGCTACGGTCCCTACAAGGGAGATATCCAGTACCGCAAGCAGGGTTCCCTGATTGCTTTTGAAGCGGGAGAAGCCATCACCTACGGTCTTTACAATGCCCAGGAGAGAGGTACTCTCTTCATCGGCCCCGGCGAAAAGGTTTACTCCGGCATGGTGGTTGGACAAAATGGCCGCGGAGAGGACATTGAGCTGAATGTCTGCAAAAAGAAACAGCTCACCAATACCCGTTCCTCCAGCGCCGATGAAGCCTTAAGGCTGACACCACCCAAGATCTTAAGTCTGGAACAGGCTCTTGATTTTATCGATACGGATGAGCTTTTGGAGGTCACTCCCAAGTCTCTCAGGATCAGAAAGAAGATCCTCGATCCCACCATGAGAAAGAGAGCTGCCATGAGAGCTGCTTCTCTTGCACAGAATTCATAAAAATAACAAAGTGATCCGAAAAACACGATCATGTATAGAAAAAGCCTGCGAAGGATTTTCCCTCGCAGGCTTTCTGTTTTATCCGTTTTCTCTTTACTGTTCTCTGAATACTATCTTTCCGGTATCTGCATTCATATCTTCTATAATTGCCAGGGATTCCAGATGATAGCCGAGGTTCCTGATAATACGTCCTCCGGACTGGAAGCCTTTCTCAATCACAATACCGATTCCTTCAACAGTTGCCCCTGCCTGACCAATAATGGAGATGAGACCCTGCAACGCACAGCCGTTTGCCAGAAAATCATCGATGATCAGCACATGATCCTCGGGATTTAAAAACTTCCGAGAAACGATTACCTGATTTTTGCACTTGTGCGTAAAGGATTCGATCTCTGCAACATACATCTCTCCTTCGATGTTGATACTCTTTGATTTCTTTGCAAAGACTACCGGCACATCAAAATATTCCGCCACGATACAGGCAATTCCGATCCCAGATGCTTCAATGGTCAAAATCTTATTGATGGGGACATCCGCAAAACGCCTCTTAAACTCCTCTCCGATCTGTCTGAAAAGTGAGATGTCCATCTGATGATTCAGAAAGCTGTCCACTTTCAGCACATTTTCTTCCTTCACGATACCGTCCTTTTGAATCCGTTCCTCTAAAAAGTTCATTTTTCTTTTCTCCGATTGTTCAATTTATTTTGTAAATTGTATGACACAATTACTTTACGATATACGAAGCACAAGCGTTGCAATCCTGAAATAGATCAGAAGTGACAGTGCATCCACAATAGTTGTAATAAACGGGCTCGCCATAACAGCCGGGTCAAAACCGATCTTCTTAGCCAGCATCGGCAAAATACAGCCAACGATCTTGGCAATCAGCACTGCTGCCATCAGGGTAAGACACACAACCGCTGCCACCGGAATGGTCACTTTATCAAACACAAGGAGCTTGACAAAATTAGCGGCAGCCAGCGTCAGTCCGCACAAAATTGCCACTCTCGCTTCCTTCCAAATGACCTTGAAAATATCTGCAAACTCAATCTCGTCAAGGGAAAGTCCACGGATAATGGTTACACTTGCCTGTCCGCCCGCATTTCCGCCGGTATCCATCAGCATCGGAATATAGGCCGTCAATATCACGCACACACTTAAAGCATCCTCAAAGGAGGTAATGATACTTCCCGTAAAGGTCGCGGAAATCATCAAAAGAAGGAGCCAGGGGATTCTCTTCTTCCATGTTTCAAAAACACCCGTTTTCATATAGGGCTTATCGGTAGGAACGATAGCCGCCATCTTTTCAATATCCTCGGTAGCCTCTTCCTGGAGGATATCCACGATATCGTCGACGGTAATGATTCCCACCAGACGATTTTCATTGTCCACCACCGGCATGGCGGTAAAGTCGTATTTCTGGAACTGTCTGGCAACCTCTTCCTGGTCCATCATGGTATTGATGAAGATCACATTCTCATGCATCATCTCCCCGATCACCGCATCCGGGGGACTGATCAGAAGATAGCGAAGTGCCACCGTGCCCACAAGGGTTCTCTTGGAATCCAGCACATAACAGATATTGATGGTCTCACTGTCCACACCTACCTGTCTGATGCGTGCAATGGCATCCTGCACTGTCATATTTTCCTTTAGATCCACGTACTCCACTGTCATAATGCTTCCGGCGGAATCCTCCGGATAGCGGAGCAGATGGTTAATGTCTCTTCTCGTCTCTGCACTTGCGTTTGCCAAAAGCTTTTTTACCACGTTGGCGGGCATTTCCTCCAAAAGGTCAGTCGCATCATCCGCCATCAGGTTATTGATAATGTTGGCAGCTTCCTTATCGGACAGACTGGTAATGATCATCTGCTGATTGTCCACTTCCAGATAAGAGAAAACGTCTGCTGCCATGCTCTTTGGCAAAATTCTGAAAATCTTGAGCAGTTCTTCCTCCTCCATCTCTTCCATGACCGCTGCCACATCGGCCGTGTTCATGTCAGCTACTTTCTGACGGAGTGTGGTGTACTGCTTGGTTTCCAGTAATTCTCTGATTACATCCAAATCTTTGATTTCTTCCATAGCAAATCTCCTTTATATGTGGTTTTTATGCTCCGTTCATGAGGAGGAATATCGGTACTGCCTGACTGTGTACTTTTACTCATAAAAACCACCACCTTTCGAGAATTGCTTTTCTTTTTGTTAGACATTTTCTGTCACTTCTTTACTTTAGACCACCGGCAAAATTTTGTCAACCGAACTGTTATTTATCCATATAATAACCTTCTCCGGTCACTTCTATGCGAGCTCTTGCCGCTGTTGCCTCGGTAATCTCCTTTGTCAGAGAATCCACTGTTTCCGCAGGAATTTTCACATCAAACTCCACGCTCTGGGTATATCTGGAAGCAGCAATTTCTATCTCCCTGTTTGCCAGAATATACTGTACCTTTCCCACATCGGTATAATCGATTCCTATGGTCAGTTCCTTTCCGTAACGCATGGTAGCGATCCCTGCGTCTGCAAGACCTTCCTTGGCAGCCTGGGTGTAGGCACGCACAAGGCCCCCTGTTCCGAGAAGGGTACCCCCGAAATATCTGGTCACCACCACCGCCACATTGGTCACGCCCTCCGAAAGCAGCACCTCAAGAATCGGTTTCCCTGCGGTTCCGCTGGGTTCCCCGTCATCACTACATCTCGTCAGTTCCCTGTTTCTTCCTATTATAAAGGCAGGACAATTATGTCTTGCGTCATAGTATTTTTTCCTGATACTATCAACAAAGGCTACGGCCTCCTCCTCGGAAGATGCCGGTGCCACATTTGCTATAAATCTCGATTTCTTCTCAATAATCTCTCCCGTTCCCGCTTTATATACTACTTTATAAGGAAGGAAATCCTGCTTTTTCTCACTCATACAAGCCTCACATTTTCACAAAACAATCCGATACTTTATCTAGGAAAAAGTGTACCACACAGGAGAATAAAAGTGTACCAATTTGTGAACAATTCTTAATAAAGTATGAAAAACCTTTATTTCGGTGCCACATTTTGGTATACTCTATATGTTGTAAAATTGGTTAAACTTTAATATGGAGGCATATACATGAATTATAGTAAAAAAGGGATCAAAGAAAAACAGAAGTCCCTGCATGCCACATCCACCAAATGGGGCAAGAAGCTGTTGCTTGCAGTGTTAAATCTCGCTCTGCTCGCATTTATTGCAGTCTGTGTTATCGGCATCAGCATGGGAGTGGGTATTTTCAGAGGTATTATCGACACCGCACCCAGTATCGAAAATATCGATGTTACACCTACCGGATTTTCCACTTTTGTTTATGATCTTGAAGGGAATCAAATTGGTAAGCTGATCGCACAGGATTCCAATCGTATTCCTGTTGCACAGGATATGATTCCCGAGAATCTGGCGCACGCTTTTGTTGCCATTGAAGATGAGCGTTTCTATGAGCACAACGGAATCGATATCAAGGGTATCTTCCGTGCCGGTTATGTTGCCATCACCACCGGTTTTAAACGTAAGGAAGGTGCAAGTACCATCACCCAGCAGCTCCTTAAGAACAACGTGTTTACCAACTGGACCAATGAAAAAGGTCTTGCGGAGCAGGTCAAGCGTAAAATACAGGAACAATACCTTGCCATTGAGCTTTCCAAGACCATGTCCAAGGATGACGTTCTCTTAAATTATATGAATACTATCAATCTGGGGCAAAACACTCTCGGTGTTCAGGCTGCATCCTTACGTTATTTCAACAAATCGGTAAATACACTGACCTTGTCTGAATGTGCCGTGATTGCAGGTATTACCCAGAATCCTTCCAAGTACAATCCCATCTCCCATCCCGATAAGAATGCGGAGAGACGGGAAAAGGTACTTGGTAACATGCTGGAACAGGGATATATCACCCAGGCGGAATACGACGAAGCTATGGCCGATGATGTTTATTCCCGCATTCAGATTGTCAATGCAGAGGTAGAAGAAGATTCAGTGAATACATACTTTGTAGATGCACTGACCGACGATATCATGGAAGATCTGATGGCTACCGGTAATTATACGGAAACCCAGGCTTATACTCTGCTTTACAGCGGCGGTCTCAAAATTTATGCAACCCAGGATCCCCATGTTCAGGCAATCTGTGATGAAGTTTTCGCCAACGAAGAAAACTATCCCGAAGGCACCAGATGGCAGCTGAATTATGAACTGACCATCCAGAAATCAAACGGCGATTTTGAGAATTTCAGCACAGAAATGTTTAAGGCTTATTTCAAAGAACTTGACTCCTCCTTTAACCTACTTTACTCCAATCAGGAAGATGCCTACGCTGCCATTGAGGAATATAAAGCAGCCGTTATGGAACCCGGTGATGAAGTCTACGGTGAAAATATCTCCCTGACACCACAGCCCCAGGTTTCCATTGTTGTGGAAGACCAGAGTACAGGCTATGTGGTTGCCATGGTAGGCGGCCGTGGTCAGAAGGAAGCCAGCCGTACTTTAAACCGTGCTACCGACACGAAACGTCAGCCCGGTTCCACATTTAAGATCGTGGCAGTCTATGCGCCTGCTCTTGACAGTGCCGGACTTACTCTTGCAACTGTCCAGAATGATGCGCCTTTCAACTATGCAGACGGACGCTCGGTTAACAACTGGTGGGGATCCGAATACAGGGGACTCAACTCTCTGCGCAAAGGTATTGAACAGTCCATGAATATCATTGCTGTTAAGACCCTGACACAGATCACGCCCCAGCTCGGTTTCGACTACCTGAAGAATTTCGGCTTTACCACCCTGGTGGAACGGGAAGAAATCACCACAAACGGAAAGACCCAGGTTTACTCGGATATCCAGCAGTCACTTGCTCTCGGCGGTCTGACCCGCGGTGTCACAAACGAGGAACTGACAGCTGCCTATGCAGCTATTGCCAACGGCGGAACTTATATCAAACCCAAGCTTTATACCAAAGTGCTGGATCATGACGGGAATGTGATTCTTGACAATACCCTTCCCCAGTCCAGACAGGTGATCAAGGAGACTACTGCATGGCTTCTCACAGATGCCATGGTGGATGTTGTCACTACCGGTACCGGTGCTTCCGTCAATTTCGGAAATATGGCGATTGCAGGTAAAACAGGTACTACTTCCGATTACAATGATGTATGGTTCTCCGGATATACACCGTACTACACAGCATCCGTCTGGACCGGCTATGATAACAATACAAAGCTTCGCAAGGACAACGGAGAAAGAAATCTTGCCAAAAAGCTGTGGAGAGCAACTATGTCAAAGATTCACGAGGATCTGCCAAGCCAATCCTTCCAGGTTCCCAGCGGTATCGTAACGGCAACGGTCTGCACCCAGTCCGGCAAACTTCCTATTCCGGGTCTCTGTGATGCAACCTTAAAGACGGAATACTTTGCGGAAGGCACGGTTCCAACCGAAAGCTGTGACGTTCATTACCAGGGTATGGTTTGCCCTTACAGCAACCTGCCTGCCTGTGAGACATGTCCTTTCCAGACAGAAGGCGTTTTGACTATGACCCCCACGGAAGATCCTTCCCTGTGGCAGGGTTCCGGAACATCAGCCGAGGCTACTGCTACTGAAACCATCACGCAGGAAATCACCAATGAAGACGGCACTACCTCCACGATTACAGTGCCCCAATCATCTACCAAGACCTGTATCCATACCGCGGAATATATGGCACAGCCCGGTATTGAAGCAATCCTTGAACAACAGCGCGGTGAAATGGCTGCAGCATCAGCTGCGGCTCAGGCTGCGGCAGCGGAAGCCGCAGCAGCCGCACCGGCACCAGAACAGCCTGCCCCCGCCACAGAAGGTGAAGGTGCCACACAATAAGTTTGAAACAGGCACCATAAATCCCACAGTACAAAAACGTCATGGCATTTTCATCTGCCATGACGTTTTTCTATGTGTGCCTTGCGGTGTACGTTCTCTCGACATGTTTCTTTTCACTGTCTTTTTTATTCCGCTTCCTGAATCAATTTCTTTTTTGTCCATTTACCCGACAGATATCTGACAAGGGAAATCATATAGTTTACTGCCCAACCAATGGGAACGGCAATCCACACTGCCTGCACACCGATCACGCCTGCCATTCCAAAGGAAAAGGCAACCCGTATTCCCAGATTGATCAGATTAGCCAAAGTAAACACCACCACATCCCCGGCTCCTCTGAGGACACCGTCCGTAATGGCTTTCAAACCAATAAATACAAAGAAAAAGGCAATAAAGGAAAGGTAAGCATTGCCTGTCTCAAAAGCTGCCTGATCACTGCCGCTCTCTAAGAATGCATGAATGATATTGCTATGGAATGCAGTCAGCACCACACAGATAAACAGGGCAAAGCCTGCCACAATGCCCACCCCGGCATGATATCCCTTTTTTACCCGCTCCGGCTGTCCCGCTCCAAGGTTCTGAGCAGTAAAGGTAGAAACAGCATTTCCCGTTGCGATCATAGGCACAATGCAGATGGATTCAATTCTCATCCCCGACGTGTATCCTGCCAGCACCGAGGACCCAAATCCGTTTACCACCGACTGTACAAGCAGCATACCGATGGATACGATAGACTGCTGAAGCATGGAAGGAAGTGCTACTTTGATCATATTTCCCAACATGGAAAAATCATATATCTGCTGCTTTTCCTCTTTTCTTTCCCCTTCTTTGTAATGTTTCAATGTCTTCATCAGAAGGCAGAAGGAAATGACTGCCGACACCCCTTGCGCAAACACCGTTGCGATAGCCACGCCTGCCACACCCATATGAAATTCCTTTACCATCACAAGATCCATCACGATATTCAGCAGGGAAGAAAAAATCAGCAGATACAGAGGCGTTCTGGAATTACCAAGGGCATTAAATACCGAGGACAAAATATTATACATAAAAAGGAAGGGCAAACCCAGAAAATATATTTTCAGATACAGCACCGCATCCGGCATGATATTTTCTGGTGTATTTAATGCTGTCAAAATAGTCCTGTTAAAAAAGAGCCCGATGATGCTGAGTATCATGCTGAGCATCAGGAAACTGATCAGTGCCGTATAAACCGAAGTTTTCATCTTCCGGTAATACTTTGCCCCAAGATACTGGGAAGTGATCACGGAAGCACCAATTCCGCCGCCGATGGCAATCATGATGAATACCGTTGTAAGCGAATAGGATGCTCCTACCGCTGCCAGTGCTTCCTCACCCACAAACTGTCCAACGATGATGGAATCCACCGTATTGTAAAACTGTTGGAACAGATTTCCAAGGATCATGGGAAGTGCAAAGAAAAACAATGCTTTCCCGGGATGATCCGTGATCATATCATATTTTTTCATTACTTCGTGCCTTTCCGCTTTCGTTGTCTGATATATAAGATATTTCCCAATATTGTCCCCAGAAAATGGGTCTTTATCAGAATATCATATTCTTTACAGTTCATGTAATACTTTTTTCCCCAGGATGAGATTTCATAATAGCTGTCTTTCTCTTCTTCCACAATCCCTGTCACCATTACATAGTGTGCTCTTGTATAGGCTTTCTCATGATAGCTGAAGCTGCCATTCTTCTCTGCCGCTCTCTCATAAAATCGGATACCGTCTTTCTTATCTTTTTTTAAGAGCATCATGGGAATACAGAGGATCACCGGAATGTCCTCGGAAAGCATCCGCTTTGTTCTATCAAACAGCTTTTTGCCGCTGAGCCCCCAGATGGCTCTCATACCCCATCCCTGCCTTAAGGAAAGCCTGTTAAACATCACCATCAGCCGGAGACTGCTGATACCGCCCTTGAAAGGAAGTCCTCCCAAAAACCGATATACCGTATTATAATAGTTCTGATACTCCTTCTGCTGCAGCACATGGTTCAGATACGGCTCCGTTTCAGGAATGCGGTATGCGCAGTCCCTGTTTCCAAGATAAAGAAGCAGGTCTGAAAATGCTATGATCCCGCAGCCACTTGTTTGCTTTCTCTTATCAGCTTCCGCACCTTTGGCAGAATCAAAAAAACCCTGGTCTCCGCCATAGGTGAGAATTCCGTTTTCTTTTCGTCTCACCTGTACATACTCTCTCTGAATACCCGTTCTCTCTTCCAAATAGATTCCTCTTTTCTGTCAATCTGATATGATTTTATTATACTATTTCTGTTTTCTGTTTTCCACCTGTCATATGATCTTCCTGCCGCGCTCTTCCTTATTTTTATGAAAGAATGTTTTCCATTAATATTTCTTTAAGATTTTATTAACATGATTGTAATGCCTTATTTGTGATGATACTATAAGCATAGATTTCAGACGGACTTTATGAAGACAGGCTTCATAATAATGCTGTTTTTGCAGCCGAGAGGTCAAAGCTTTTAAGGTGGGAACATACCGCAGGTACTACCCGCTATGAAAAGAAATGTAAAGGATTGCAGCATAAAAATCATATAACAGGAGGTCTATAGTGTTAACTTCGCTATTTTTTCCTATTTTTTTGATAATTTCTGTAACCCTTTATTTTTTATTGCCAGGAAAAATCCGTCCCGCATTTCTTTTGATCATCAGCTGGATTTTCTGTGCAATGATCAGTATTCACTCTTTGATCATACTGATTCTGATCAGCATTTTTACTTTTTTTGCCGGAAGATGGATTCATACAGGAGATCAAGAAACCGGAAAATCTGTTTCCAAACGCCGTATGATCCTGTCTGTTTCCGCGTGCATTTTTATTCTTGCCACTTACAAATACCTTCCTTATTTATTACAACATTTTAAATTTATCCCGGATACCGCAGATGCTGTTCTTAACAATCTGATTATACCCGTAGGCTTGTCCTTTTATATGTTTCAGGCTATCAGTTATCTTGCAGATATCTATCTGCAAAAATGTCCTGTTGAAACCGATTTTGTAAAATATTCTCTATACCTTGGATATTTTGCCAAATTTATCAGTGGTCCGATTGAACGAGAATCTTCGTTTAGAGAGCAGCTTAACAGCCTTGGTTCCGTCAGATTTTTACACAGAGGACGCCTTTCCCTGTCTGTCACTTATCTGCTTTGCGGCTATTTCATGAAACTGGTCATTGCAGATCGCCTGGCACTTGTTGTTAATCCTCTTTTTGACGCTCCCTGCAACTATGACAGTTTCTTTCTTGTTATGGGTGCTCTTTTGTATACCATTCAGATTTACTGCGATTTTGCAGGATACTCCTTTATCTCCATAGGCTGCTCCCTGCTGTTTGGCATTCAATTAACTGCCAACTTTCAAGCTCCGTATTTTTCAAAAAATATTACGGAATTTTGGCGCAGATGGCATATGTCACTGAGCAGCTGGCTGCGTGACTATGTTTATATTCCTCTCGGCGGCAATCGAAAAGGCTTTTTGCGTAAATGCATCAACACCATGATTGTATTTGTGATTTGCGGGATGTGGCATGGTGCGGGCTTCAGTTTTCTTGCATGGGGGTTCCTGCATGGAATTTATTCTGTTGCAGATGCTTTTAAAGAAAAGTTCAGGATCAAAATTCCTTTTTCACGCATCCTCACCTTTTTCAGCGTTGCCTTTGCATGGATTTTCTTTAAAGCATCCGGTTTAAAGTCCGCTCTCTTATACCTGTACAGCATGCTGACACTGGGTGTACGGAAAAGTCAGTTTCCCTCATTCATGCTAACCCTTGAATTAAGCGTTATTGAGATAACAGTTATTGTAATAGGCATTTTCCTTATCATATCGGGTGATATGATCAGTTACCGAAAGCAGGAACCGCTTCCTGAATTAATCCAGCACATGGGTAATTTACCACGCTATCTGATTTTCTATCTACTGATTATTTTACTGTTCATTTTCGGAATTTATGGTCCGGGTTATCATTCTGAACAGTTTATTTATATGCAGTTTTAAATGGAGGAAATGATGAAAAAGAATATTCTGCGAATCGGTTTTATTATCATCCTGCTTTTTACGCTTTATCTCTTATCTGCCGTGTTAAAAGTAAAATCACCTCACGGTATCGATCAGGCAAATTGTTTTTATTGGCAGCCCGAAAATTCTATTGATGTTGTGATGATGGGTTCGAGTCACGTACACTGTAACATCAATACCGGACTCTTGTGGGAAGAGTACGGAATCCCGGCTTACGACTACAGCGGCGCAGAACAGCCTCTTTGGATGACCTACTACTATCTGAAGGAACTGTACAAATACCAGCATCCTGGCGTCGTCGTTCTTGATCTGTTTGCCCCGGCGCGCTTTAAAGAAGACTACCAATATACTTGGATTTCCGAAAATATATACGGAATGCGTTTTTCACTCAACAAGCTGAAAATGCTTTCCGTCAGCATCGAAGCCGATAAATTGCCGGACTATTTTCCTTCTTTTATGACCTACCATAACCGATATGACTCTCTGAGTGAAAATGACTTTGAACGTTTCTTTTGGGACGAAAAGCATATGGAAAACTTTAAAGGCTATACGCCATATCTGAATACAGAAGTTCAAGTCCGACCATATATTCAGGAAAAAGAAGCTAACGGACTCAGCCGGAAATCACTCAATTATTTAATGAAAATCATAAAATATACAAAAAAACAAAATTCCACTCTAATCCTGATTGCTGCCCCATACATTGCCACTAATGAGGATACCCAAGTTTATAATCAGGTCAAAGAGATTGCCAAAGAACAGAATCTGACTTTCATTAATTTTAATGAATGCTATGATGAAATCAAGCTTGATTTTGAAAAGGATTTTAATGATGATTCTCACCTGAATTATTGGGGCAGTTGCAAGTTTACAAAATATCTTGGTGAGTATCTTTCAACCCTGCCGGAATATTCTGACCGTCGAGGCAGTGAAGGCTATGAATCCTGGGACGAAAATGCATTGGCTATAAAAAATTATGTCAAAACCTCTTCCAAATGACCAAATTGAGTTGACAAACTATTTTACGCCATGCTATAATACACTTCGTTGGTGTAAACCACAGGCTGCTGTGGCTCAGTCGGTAGAGCGTCGCATTGGTAGTGCGGAGGTCACGGGTCCGATTCCCGTCAGCAGCTTTAAAATAAAAGCCCTGTATTTTAGCGGAACACATGGGAAACCGCATAAATACAGGGTTTTTCGTTACATTATTAAGAGAAACAGGAGTAATCAATCAACATGACAAAAGAAGCAAAACCATCCCAATATGAAATCATGACGAAAACCTCTATCCCCAAGCTGATCATACGCTTATCGATTCCCACGATACTCAGCATGTTGGTAACCAATATCTACAATATGGCTGACACTGCTTTCGTAGGGCAGCTTGGAAACAGCGCCAGCGGTGCCGTGGGAGTTGTTTTCGGCTTTATGGCTATTCTGCAGGCGGTAGGCTTTATGTTTGGTCAGGGCAGCGGCAGTATCATTGCAAGACTTCTTGGAGCTAAAGATAATAACAAGGCGACTATCATAGCTTCCACCGGATTTTTCTGCGCCATGTTCCTTGGACTTTTCATAGAAATCCTGGGATTTCTGTTTCTTGATCCTCTGGTCATGGCACTTGGCAGCACTAAGACCATTGCTCCCTATGCCAAAATCTATATTTCCTTTATATTACTGGCTGCTCCGTTTATGACTACCAGCTTTGTGATGAATAATATTCTGCGCTATGAAGGCAAAGCCTCGCTTGGCATGATCGGTCTTATGGCCGGCGGCATTCTGAACATGATCGGCGACCCCATTTTTATGTTCGGTCTCCACATGGGAATTGCAGGTGCCGGACTCTCCACAGCACTTTCCCAATGTATCAGCTTTTCCATTCTTCTCAGCATGTTTCTTCGCGGGAAAACCGAGTGCAGATTGTCCATCCGTAATGTTACAAAAAACCCCATGGATATTCTCAACGTTTTGGAAACCGGTCTGCCCAGTCTCCTCCGACAGGGGCTCGGCAGTCTTGCCACCATCATTTTAAACAGCCAGGCTGCTTTTTACGGAGATGAAGCTGTGGCTGCAATGAGTATTGTCTCCCGCATCTCCATGTTCGTATTTTCTTTCGCGCTGGGTATCGGACAGGGCTTCCAGCCGGTCAGCGGTTTTAATTACGGTGCCTCAAAATATAAAAGAGTAAGGAAGGCATTCTTCTTTACCTGTGCCCTTTCGGAAGGACTGATCACAATTATAGCCATCCTGGTCATTCTTTGTTCCCACGATCTGATAGGAGTGTTCCGGGATGATCCCACTGTAATCGAAATTGGTACAAGGGCACTGCGTCTGCAATGTGCATCCCTTTTATTGCTTCCTGTCTGTATGGTGACGGAAATGCAGCTGCAGAGCACCGGTCAAAAGCTTGGTGCCTCTCTTCTTTCCGCTATGCGGGGCGGTATCTTATTTATTCCCGCTCTTCTGATTCTGTCAAAAGTAAGAGGTCTTTCCGGTATTCAGGAAGCACAGCCTCTTGCCTATGTACTGGCCTTTATCCCTTCCATTTTCTTTGCTCTGTGGTTTTTCAAAATACTGCCCACAGAGGATATACCGGACAGGTAATCGAGTAGGAGGGGATTTTGATTAAATCCCCGACCTCTCACACCACCGTGCGTACGGTTCCGTACACGGCGGTTCAATCAACTTAACAAGTAACACACCTTTCGGTATAGTAATCTAACATTGAGACTAGTCCAAATG
>JAGAQU010000052.1 GCA_017622575.1 Lachnospiraceae bacterium | reverse complement strand
GACGGTTTTAAAGATGTGATACATTCCGATTCATAACAGCAAAAGTACCGGAACCGGGCTTTCGCTGAATATATAAACAAAGAGAGGACAAAGAAATGTTGAATAAGGAAGACAAGATATACGTGGCAGGGCACAGAGGACTGGTGGGCAGCGCCATTGTGAGAAACCTGAAGGAAAAGGGCTATCAGAATGTGATCGGAAGGACCCACAGAGAGCTGGATCTGACCAATCAGGCGGCAGTGAGAGAATTTTTTGAAACGGAAAGACCGGATGTGGTGGTGCTGGCAGCTGCCAAGGTAGGCGGTATCAACGCCAACAATACCACTCCCGCAGAATTTGCCTACGAGAATATGCAGATTCAGTGTAATGTGATCGAATGCTGCCACAGATATCAGGTAAAGAAGCTTCTGTTTCTTGGAAGCACCTGTATTTATCCCAGAATGGCACCCCAGCCTATTCCGGAGGACGCCCTTTTGACTGGGCCTTTGGAGGAGACAAACGAAGCATATGCCATTGCCAAAATATCTGGTCTTGAGATGTGCAAGTTTTATAAGAGGCAGTACGGCGACGACTTTATCAGCTGTATGCCAACCAATCTGTACGGACCTCATGACAACTATGATCTGTCGGGCTCCCATGTAATGCCTGCCATGATCCGTAAATTCCATGAGGCGAAGGTAAACGGAGCACCTTCCGTAGAGCTCTGGGGAACAGGTACTCCTTTAAGAGAGTTTCTGTATGTGGATGATATGGCTGATGCCTGCGTATTCTTACTGGAAAATTACAGCGGGGAACAGCATGTGAATATCGGTACCGGCAAGGAAGTGACGATTAAAGAGCTTGCGGAGACCGTAAAGAAGGTAGTGGGCTATGAGGGCGAGATCGTCTGGAACAAGGATATGCCGGACGGAACCCCCAGAAAGCTGACAAATGTGGATAAGCTTCATGGCCTTGGCTGGACCCATAAGGTGGAGCTTTTAGAGGGCGTGCAGCTGGCTTATCAGTGGTTTAAGGACAATGTAGATCAGGCCAGAATGTAACTGAAAATAAGAATCATTCCGGTGTAGGGCAGACAAAAAACCAGGGCACCGGAATTTTTTTCAAATACTTTTCCCTTTTTTGCAACCATTTTTTCTTTGTGAGGGTATTCTTATCAGATGAGAACGATAAAAGCGGAAGCTGAGATAACAGCAGAGGAGATTATTGACAGGTATGGGGACATGGTGTACCGCCTTGCGGTTTCCCAGGTCAGGAATAGGACAGATGCCGACGATATTTTTCAGGAAGTGTTTGTCCGGCTGGTCCGTCATGTACAGGATCTGCAGGACATGGAGCATGCAAAGGCATGGCTGATCAGGGTCACGATAAACTGTACCAAAAAGCACTTTGGACTATACCGGAATAAAAATGTTTTCCCCATAGAGGAGACAGAGGAAATACCGAAGAAAGAAGAGGACTTTGAACAGGTGGAGAAAAAGATTGACAATCCTGTGATGCAGGCCGTCTCAAAGCTTCCGCCCAAATACCGGGGCTGTGTGCACCTGTTTTATTTTGAGGAGCTGTCGGTCAAGGAAATTGCGAAAATGACTGGTCAGAAGGAGTCCACGGTCAAGTCCCAATTGCACAGAGCAAGGGAAATGCTGAAAGAAATGTTAGGAGATATCTCATAATGAAGGAGCAATACCAAAAGGAAGTTTCACAGATTCATGTGCCGAAGGAATTGTTGGAAAAGACAAAGCAGGCGATGAAAGAAGAGGAGCAGACTCTCTCCCGGAAAAAGATGACAGGGAAAGTGATTCCTTTTAAGAAAATATCCATGGTGGTGGCAGCAGCGATCCTTTTGCTTGTCATGATCCCGACAGGAATATCCTTTTTCCGGGGCATGGATCAGAGTGAGAATGGCAGACAGATGCAGATGCAGCTACAGCTGGAAAATCATGCAGAACCGGAAATCGTCAAGATCGGGCAGGGCGGAGAAAAAGCTTTATCTGTAAAAGAAGTGGACCGGATGCCGGAAGAATTTGAGGGTGCGGATGAAACCGTGATTGGGGATATTATCGTGCGCGTGACGGCGGATGAAAAGACAGGATATCTGAAGGCATACTTCGAGAGAGATGGCAAAGCGTATGCTGTGACTTCGAAACTTACTGATTTAGGGGAATTTGAAGAAGCTCTCAAGAAAGAACTACAGTAAAGGGTCAGGAATTGTATGAAGTTTGAAAATGACTATTTCCGCATTATTATTGAGAAAAAGCAGCTTTCACAGGAACAGAAGGAAGCGAAAAAGATTAAATGGAGAAAGAGAAGACCTGCCATCATAATTGCATTGCTTCTGGTTGTGGCTATTGTTTCCGGTACGCTCTACGCTCATTTCCGTCCGGCAGATGCTGAGATGCAGCAGGCAAGTGCACAATCCGGGGAAGGTGGAGAAGAGACACAGGAATATGGGCAGGTTGCGGGGGAATATATGGCAGCTGCGCATCTTGCAGCCGGACTGCAGGATAAGTATGCGGATAAAAGCCTGTACAATTACACTTATGGAGATCCGATCGAAAATGTGGGCAGAGATGAGGCCATCACCTTTCAGCTTGGCTATGATGTGGCGGACCTTCAGTTAGACAGATGGGATCAGGTCTTTGCGCTGTATCAGGATCCTGATCTGACAGAGAAAATCAGTGCGAAGTACTCCTTTGACAAGGAAACGGGCACTTTTACCATGCAGCCGTCCGAGACCTTTACCTTGTATCGGATAAACACATTAGGGCTGGATACGGAGACCGTAGATAAATATCCCCATACAGCCAATACGCTGTTTGATAAGGGAGCAGGAAAAAACTGGGGAAATCTGGGGACAGCATATCTGGCCTCCTACTATGATAAGGAGACGGGACAGCTGCTTGATAAACCGGAGGTCAGCATCGTAACCTTTGAAAGTGAGATTGAGGAAGCGCCTCACCTTACCTATTCCATTACGGATGACGGGAGGCCGCAGTTTACCTGGAATGAGGTGGAAGGCGCTACGGAATACATGGTCTGCAAGATCTGGAAAACCAAAGGGCAGGAGTATGCCAACAGTCTGACTGTCATGGAAATTGTGACAGACACCACATGGACTACGGAGCTTCCAAAGTTCAGTAATGTTACCACAGTCAATTCGGAGTTCAAGACATTTTTGATCAGCGAGGATGGCTGGAAGGATGAATCACTGTATGAAAATCATCTGGAGAGATATGGGGAACCCGGGATTCCGCACTATTCTGTTGAAGGCGGAAATGTTGATGAGTCGGGAATCTGTGTCATCGCGGTAAATGACGAGGGTACCTCCATGATCAGTAATTATTATGCTTTCACGGAACTGGCTCCCAGCTTACCTTACAGTGAAGCCTATTATACTGCCAGGGAAAATGGCATCATAAGTACCATGCAGACCTATGAAGATGTAGAGAGACTGCCGATTTATGATTATATTACCATGTGTGACGGCTACACCAGTACAAAGCTTATTGATTATCAGACGGAGAAGGCTTACATTGAGGATAAACGGTTTATGATCGTCGACGAGGAGACCGGAGAATTTCAGGATGCGGTAACCTTTTCCTGTCTCTGTATTCCCTATCGTGTGGAGGGAACTCCCTTTACCTATGAGCTTACGGTATCAGACGGAGAAAAGGATTATCAGGAAGCCGACATGGAGAAGGATCTTGCTTTTCTGGAGGACAGAGAGTCAAAGCTTCGCAAGAAGACAGGTGTAGTGGCTCCGGAATTTTCACTCAAGTTTGCGACCCAGGAGGACTTAAAACCGGAAAAGATCCGTAAGGTAGATACTGAAGTTTACGCAAACAGCGCTTTGTCGGAATACCTTGCCACCAATATGCTGGGCGGTGTCAATGTGATTGATCTGAGCGAATTTCCGGAGGCAAAGGATACAAACTTTGTGGATGATGCGCTGATGGAAGCCTATTATCAGAATCCCCTGATTCTGGGAATCAAGCGGTACAAGGTTAACAGGACAGGTACCGCTGTCAGAGTCGTTTATGAAAATTCTCTGGAAGAGCAGGCCTCAAAGCAGGAGGAAATCAAAGTAAAAGTATCCGAGGTTATCAGGCAGATCATTACAGATGATATGACGCAGCAGGAAAAGGAACTGGCGATCAACCAGTATCTGTGCGATACCATTGTCTATGATGAGGATGCCCTTGCCAGTGCGGAAGAGTACAATTTTATGTATGTGGATCCCGAATTTAATGATTCCTTTAATGCCTACGGCGCATTGATTGACGGTAAATGTGTCTGTGCCGGATATGCGGCAGCCTTTAAGCTTTTAGCCCAGGAAGCCGGTCTTGAGGCAATTGTGGTGACGGGATATCTGGACGGTAATCTTTCCCATGCATGGAATAAGGTGAAGATTGACGATGAATGGCAAATCGTGGATGTGACCAACAATGACGACGAATACTTCTTTAACGCACTTTTAAATCTTCCCTCTTCTGTGGGAGACAGAGTACTCGTTGAGGATAAGGAATATATGCTGGATAAGGTGATTTCTGATTATGTCGGGGAAAGCGATGCAAATGAATACTATCATATCACGGATAATTATTTCCCTGTTCAGGAGACAGCTGAGAAATTGGCCGAAGAGCTGACAAAAAAGGGAGAAGTAACACTTCGGACAGACTATGAGTTGAACGATGAAACCTTTTATGAGATCACCGATGCGGTATATGCCATTATGGGAGACGATATCGATTTGTACGGCTATTACTGGCTAGGGGTGATTTATCTGACCACAGAAAGGTAAAAAAGAATAAAAAGATACAGCAAAGACCTTCCCCAAAACTATGGGGAAGGTCTTTTGCCTGATGCTGTGTCGTTAAGGTTCATTCAGAACAGAGTTTACATATTCGACAGAAAGGCTGAGCTTGTCGGCAATCTCTTTCGGGGTTTTGTTTTGGCATTTGAGCTTGAATATCTCCATTTTTGTTATAGCCTCATCCCGCTCGGCCGCAACTTCATCCCGTTCGGCTTTTGCTGCAGTCACCTCATCCTGCAGCTGTGACACCATCAGCCGCTCCATGTTCTTATCCATGATATACAGTTCCTTCGATAACATACCGATCAGTTCCTTTGGCTCCTTTGCAAACTCCATGATCTCCTGATAGATGGGGCAAAGCAGGGAAACGCTTCTATCAGTGCACCGATCACCAAAGGGTCGGTGGCACTTAAAAAGGTCAGCCATGCTTCCAGCTCACTACTGCTTTTAGTTACATTATGTACGTTAGAATGGAAACTGTCAAGGCACAGAAAGATGTCCTCATAGAAAGATACAGCAAAGACCTTCCGCAAAACTATGGAGAAGGTC
>JAGAQU010000051.1 GCA_017622575.1 Lachnospiraceae bacterium | reverse complement strand
CAAATGTGATAGTTATTAGACTTCGTTGCTGTTTGCCAACTTATCTCTCGTAGCCTAGCCTTATATGTGATTTCTGTCCGTCGGACCAGAGATTTGCTTACAGCTTCCTTCAGATTCCACCTCACGATGGACACCCTTGCCGTTCGGCTATACACTTCCCACTATCCGGGCGTGTTCGGGACTTACACCCGTTAGAGCGCGCCCATGGCGCGCAAACAAACAAAAGTCTGCATGATTATTTGTATCATGCAGACTTTTATTATATTTACATATTACCTTTCTGTATCCTCTGTTGCAGCTGTTGCTGTTGTTTCTGATGATGTATCTGCACCATCTGCATTTTGAACAGCCAGATAGTTCAGATTACCCTTCGGATCCTTGATGTCATAATTCTCCATCAGACCGGAAATGTATTCCGTGGTTGCATTGGTGGCAAGCGTATCTGAAATCTCGGCATCAGATTCTTCCGCATCATAATATCTGTTCACAAATTCAACAACATAACAGCGATGATTATCTGTATCTTCAATGACCTCGATATCGTTTGCTTTTCTGGCGTCATCATACAGCCAGTCAGCGATGGCAGAAGGAGTATAAGAATGACGCTGTCCTTCGCTCAGGCAGTATTCTGTCTCTTCATCCTCGTAATTAGCCTTAGCTTCCTCGGAAGCGTTATCCATACAAAGCTGTTCGAAGTCGCTTCCGTTTATGCGCGCCTCTTTAAACGCATCCGCTTTTTCTTTTATCTCGGTCATTGCCTTTGAAATATCCTCTTCGGATGCATCCTCGGCAATATCAGCGGTAAACAGGAAGCTTCTGTAATCAACCTTATCATAATTCAAAGGATTTTCGTTATAATAATTTGCAATTTCTTCCGCGGAAGGAGCATTCTGCTCATCCAGATAATTGTAATATGCCACGGAAAGAATACCGTCCTTGATAAATGGTGTCAAATTGCTTTTCGTTGCATACTGTCCGAAAGTGCTCTTAAAGAATTCAGCCTCAGTAACTCCGGCAGAGTCAGCTGCAGATTTAAAACTGGTCATTCGCTCTTCCAGATCGGCGGTGTCATCATATTCAAATCCATTTGCTTTCGCATCATCGATAAGAGCAAAGGTCTGTGCCATCTGCTGAACTGTCATCTGATCAAACATGTCTTTCCATGTCAGGTTCTCATCATAAGGCTGCTCGTCAAAATCCCGGGTTGTATCAAGACCCATGTAGGAAACCAGAGAACCGTATGTTGACAGATAGTTGCCCACACAAACATTATAGTAAAAATCATATTCCAACCGGCTTACATCTCTGTCCCCAACCTGAATATAAGTACCGTTTACAGCCACCTGCTTTTTCACGATAGTGGAACCAATACCAATCACAATTGCAAGGACAAGAACAATTCCAATCACGGATGATACAATTTTAAAAATTTTCTCATCACGCTTGTCCTTCTTCTCCTGTGCCTTCCTTTCGGCCATTTTTCTATCGTATTTTGTCTGAATTTTCTGTTCTTCTTTTACTTCAGGCGCATTCTTCTTTGCCATTTGTAAAAATCCTCCTCGTCTCTTTAAATATCACAAATCCCATTCTATCACCGGAATGTGAATTTCACAAGCAAAACATTGCCATGTGGAAATTATTTCTGATTGATGTAATTTATAAGACCTTCAGAGGCAATGATCTTTTGCATAAACTCAGGGAAAGCCTGCCCTTTAAACTGTGTGTTCTTTGTCAGATTGCGGATGATGCCGGAATCAAAATCCACTTCCACTTCATCGCCGCTCTCTATTCCTTTTGCTGCTTCGGGGCACTCAATAATAGGTAATCCAATATTAATCGCATTTCTGTAAAAAATTCTTGCGAAAGTCTCTGCGATCACACAGCTTACGCCGGCAGCCTTAATCGCAATGGGTGCATGTTCCCTGGAAGAACCACATCCGAAATTCTTTTCGGCTACAATAATATCACCCTTGTGCACTTTTTTTACAAAATCGGAGTCAATATCTTCCATGCAGTGAGTGGCAAGTTCGGCAGGATCAGAAGAATTTAAGTATCTTGCCGGAATAATTACATCTGTATCTACATTATCACCATATTTAAAAACAATACCTTTTGCTGCTTTCATCATTTTCTTCCTTTCTGTTGATCGTTCAAAAGCATTCCGTCAAATAACCGGATGTTTTTTATAATTGGCAGGGACAGGAAATCTTGCCCGTAACAGCACTGGCTGCTGCTACAGCAGGGCTGGCCAGATATATTTCACTCTTAACATGTCCCATACGTCCCACAAAATTACGGTTGGTGGTGGAAACACATCTCTCGCCTTCCGCAAGAATACCCATATAACCTCCAAGACAGGGACCGCAGGTAGGAGTACTCACCACTGCTCCCGCTTCAATAAAGATCTTAAGAAGACCTTCTTCCATTGCCTGCATATAGATTGCCTGAGTAGCAGGAATCACAATACAGCGCATTCCCTTCGCCACATGTCTGCCTTTCAGCACCTCTGCGGCAATACGCATATCATCAATACGTCCATTGGTACAGGAGCCGATCACAACCTGATCAATCCTGATGTCTTCGGTAATCTCATCAATGGTCTTTGTGTTTTCAGGCAGATGCGGAAATGCAATGGTAGGACGAAGGCTGCTTAAATCGATCGTATACTCCTCATCATAAACAGCATCCTCATCAGCCTCATAAACAGTGTAAGATCTCGTGGAATGTTCCTTCATATAAGCAATTGCAAGATCATCCACAGGGAAAATACCGTTTTTGCCACCAGCCTCGATCGCCATATTCGCAATCGTAAAACGATCATCCATGGTCAGATTTTTAATTCCTTCACCCACGAATTCCATGGATTTATATAAGGCGCCGTCAACACCGATCATCCCGATAATATGTAAGATCACATCCTTACCGGAAACCCATTTGGAAGGTTTTCCGATTAAATTAAACTTAATAGCGGCAGGCACTTTGAACCATGCTTTACCGGTTGCCATGCCGGCAGCCATATCCGTGCTTCCCACACCGGTTGAAAATGCGCCAAGAGCACCATAAGTACATGTATGGGAATCTGCACCGATAATCACATCCCCAGCAACAGTCAGTCCTTTTTCGGGCAATAAAGCATGCTCAATTCCCATTTCACCCACTTCAAAATAATTGGTGATCTCATTGCGGCGTGCAAACTCTCTCACACATTTGCAGTGTTCAGCAGATTTAATATCTTTATTGGGCACAAAATGATCGGGCACAAGGGCAATTTTATCCTTGTCAAAAACACCGTTCACCTTCATCTTGTCCATTTCTTTGATGGCCACCGGACTGGTAATATCATTGCCGAGCACCAGATCCAAATCAGCCTCGATCAATTGACCAGCCTCCACTTTATCAAGTCCTGCATGGGCAGCCAGAATTTTCTGTGTCATTGTCATTCCCATGATTTTGTCCTCCTTTAAAAAGAATAAGAATATCCCATGTAGTAAAAAAGCCCCTGCCGCTTTTGGCAAGGGCTTTCGCCTTTTATTAGTTATTGATCAGTTTATCACTTTCATTGTTCCAACTGTAAAGCTTACGGATTTCCTTACCAACCTGCTCTGAAGGATGCTCGGCTGCTAATTTTCTCATAGCCTTGAAGTGCGCCTGTCCGCCTGCAGATGACATGTCAAGCAGGAATTCCTTCGCAAAAGAACCATCCTGAATATCCTTTAAGATCTTCTTCATGGTTTTCTTGGTCTCCTCTGTGATAATCTTGGGACCTGTAATATAATCGCCGTATTCTGCTGTATTGGAAATGGAATATCTCATTCCTTCAAATCCTGACTGATAGATCAGATCAACGATCAGCTTCATCTCATGGATACATTCAAAATATGCATTTCTGGGATCGTATCCTGCCTCTGTCAGAGTCTCAAAACCTGCCTGCATCAGAGCACAAACACCACCACAGAGAACTGCCTGCTCACCGAAGAGGTCTGTCTCAGTCTCTGTTCTGAAGGTTGTCTCAAGAACACCTGCTCTTGCACCACCGATTGCCAGTGCGTAAGCCAGTGCTTTGTCAAGTGCTTTGCCTGTAGCATCCTGATGAACTGCTACAAGACAGGGAACACCTTTGCCTGCCTGATACTCACTTCTTACCGTATGACCGGGTCCCTTGGGAGCAATCATGGTAACATCAACGTTCTTGGGCGGAACAATCTGATTAAAGTGAATATTGAAGCCGTGTGCAAACATTAACATGTTGCCTTCTTCCAGATTGGGTTCAATGTCCTTTTTATACATAGCTGCCTGTAATTCATCATTGATCAGGATCATGATAATATCTGCTTTCTTGGCAGCCTCAGCTGCTGTATATACTTCAAATCCCTGAGCTTCTGCCTTTGCCCATGATTTAGAACCTTCATAAAGTCCGATAATGACATGACAACCTGATTCCTTTGCGTTTAATGCGTGTGCATGACCCTGACTTCCGTAACCGATGATTGCGATTGTTTTACCATCCAGTAAGGAAAGGTTACAATCTTCCTGATAATAAATATTTGCCATTTTCTGTATGACTCCTTTCTTATGGGGAATTCCCCTGCATTGATGATTTTTATAAACAAAACCTATAAATAGGTAACGTTCTCTGTTCCTCTTCCGAGACCTGCAATACCTGTTCTTGCAAGCTCAAGAATCTCATAGCCGTCAAGCAGATTGATAAAAGCATCAATCTTCGCCTGATTACCGGTAAGCTCTACAATCAGACTGTCGGAAGCGACATCGATGATCTTGGCTCTGAAAATATCTGCCACTGCAATGACCCCCTGACGCTGTTCATTGTTGGTACGAACCTTGATCAGTGCAAGTTCTCTGTAAACACTGTTATCGGGTTCCAATTCCTTGATATCGCGTACATCCACAAGTTTTTCAACCTGTTTCTCAATCTGATCAAGGATTTCGTCATCACCGGAAGTGACGATCGTAATTCTGGTAAAACGAGGGTCGGCAGTTACGCCTGCCGTAATACTCTCTATGTTGTAACCGCGTCTGGAAAACAGACCGGAAATTCTGCTAAGTACACCGGAAGTGTTGTCAACCAGAAGCTGAAATACTTTTCTGCGCATCTTGAGATTTCTCCTTAACATTTATCCATTATTTTATCAATATCATATCTAAAAGTCAATTGTACCATTTTATCATATTTTATTGATGTATTTTAACCTTTTTGACTGCTCTTTTCGTCGGTTTCCGTGCATTTTTGAAGAGCAAGAGTCCCTGTTCTTGCCACTTCCACGATGCTGACAGACTGAAACATATCGATCAGAAGCTGCGTCCTTTCAGGAATATCACACATCTGGATCAGCATCATATTTTTTGACATGTCCACGATCTGTGCATTCATGATCTCGCAGATTTCCATAATATCCCGTCTGTTGGTCTTATTATATTTCACTTTTATAAGCATCAGTTCGCGGCTGATACTGCTGTCCGCATCAAATGTCTTTACTTTGATGACATCCAGCTTTTTGTTCAGCTGCTTTTCAATCTGTTCTATGGTTCTCTTGTCACCACTGCTGACAATGGTCATACAGGAAACAGCTTTATCGTCAGTTTCACCAACGGCAAGGGAATCAATGTTAAAGCATCTTCTGGAGAAAAGTCCCGCCACCTTACAAAGGACACCGGAACGGTTCTCCACCAATACAGAATATATTTTTTTCATAAAAGCTTCCTCCTACTTTACCAGATCCATGGGATCTATGATACATTCAAGCAGCATTGATTTATCTTCTTTCAAGAAGGCATCAATCACTTCATCTGCATGTTCCATGGTTTCAAGACGTGCAAAATCCATGCTGTATGCAGCTGCCAGTTTTTCAAGGTCCGGGCTTCCCGAAAGATCCACAACAGAGTAATGATCCTTGTAGGTGTAATGCTGATACTCTCGCACCATACCAAGATAATTGTTTTTGAGGACAATGATCTTAACGGGAACATGATGCTGGTTCATGGTTGCAAGCTCCATCATGGACATCTGGAAAGAACCGTCGCCACAGACTGCGACCACCTGTTTCATTTTGTCCGCCAGCTTTGCACCCATGGCAGCGGGAATCGAATATCCCATGGTTCCCATGCCACCTGAGGTTAAGAATTTCCCCTCTTTTACAATATGGTAACCGCAGGACCAGATCTGATTCTGTCCCACATCTGCCACATAGATACCATCCTTTTCCATCTTTTCGGATAACTTCGTAATAAAGGCAGCCGGATCCACATAATCGGGATTGGGATTTCTTCGCGGCATCATCGTATTTCGATAACCGTTTAGGGTTTCAATCCATGCTTCATGTTCACAGGAGAATTCCTGGGAAAGCAATTCCTTAAAGATATGCTTAGCGTCTCCCACAAGCGGAATGGTTGGTCCTACGTTTTTGCCGATCTCGGCAGGGTCCACATCAATATGTATCAGTGCTTTGTTTTCCGTGATCAGATCAGGCTGACTCACTGCACGGTCCGCCACTCTTGCCCCCACCATGATCAGAAGATCCGATTCATTCATTGCACGGTTTGCATAGGGCTTGCCGTTATTTCCCACCATACCGTAATACATTTCATCTTTGGTAGGCATCACACCGATACCCATCATGGTAGAAACCACGGGAATACGGTGCTTTTTAGAAAAACTTCGAAGCTCTTTTTCTGCCTCTGACAGCAGAACACCGCCGCCGGCACAGATAATGGGACGTTTCGCCTTTTCAAGCTCCGCAACCACCTTCCTTAACTGAACCGCATTTCCTTTCACGGTAGGCTTATAGGTTCTCATGGAAACGCTTTCGGGATAAACAAATTTCTTAAGTTCAGCATTCTGGATATCAATGGGGACATCAATCAGAACAGGACCTTTTCTTCCCGTATTCGCAATATGAAAGGCTTCCTTGAAAATTCTCGGTATATCATTTACATTCTTTACAAGATAGCTGTACTTCACAAAGGATTCCACCGCGCCTGTGATATCCGCCTCCTGAAACACATCGCTTCCGAGAAGCTCGGAATTTACCTGTCCGGTAATACAGACAAGGGGAATGCTGTCTGCAAAAGCGGTGGCGATTCCCGTAATCACATTGGTTGCCCCGGGGCCTGATGTGACGGCGCACACCCCGACCTTCCCTGAAACTCTGGCAAATCCGCTTGCCGCATGAGCAGCATTCTGTTCTGTCCTGATCAGTATGGTCTGAATGGAGGAATCCAGGATACTGTTATAAAAAGGACAAATCGCCACACCCGGATATCCGAATACGTATGTAACACCTTCTTCTTCCAAACATTTAACAATTGCATCTGCACCTATCATTTTCATTCTCTCCATTATGTATCTTTCCTTTATTTAAATTTTCCAAAGAAATTGGCAAGAGGTTCCACCACATCGCCCAGATCCTTGATGGCACTGTTCAGTCCCTCAAAATCTATATCATCCAGCTTTTTCATGACCTGTTCCACCGACTCGGCATTTTCGGTAATGAAAGTATCCATATTGTTACCCATGACGGTAATGGAGTTACTCATTTCTGTCACGCTTGCGATGGCGGTATCTGCAAGTTCTATGGTGCCGGAGGCTTTTGCCATCACTTCATTTGCCCGATTGACCGTTTTCACAACAGAAGGTACTAAAATAACCAGGCAGACCACAAGTGCTGCAGCAGCCACAAACGCCACAAACGCTGCAAGCTTTGTATAAAAAAGCTGTTTTCCGGAATTGCTCACCAGTTCTTTTAAAAGTTCTTCCGATGTTTCATGGCCTGTATTCGTTTCTTTACTCATATTATCATTCATGACATCCTCCCGTAAGTCTTTTTGCAACCCTGACAGCTTCCGCTGCATCCTTGGAATAGGCATCTGCACCGATCTCATCTGCATATTCCTGCGTAATGACTGCACCGCCGATCATGACCTTTGCAGTAACCTGATGCTGCTTTGCATATTCGATCACATGCTTCATTTCCTGCATGGTGGTCGTCATCAGGGCAGACAATGCTATGATGGACGCATGGTGCTCTATTGCTGCTTCTATAATGGTCTCTCTCTTCACATCCTTGCCGAGATCTATCACATGAAACCCATAATTTTTCAGCATCATAGCCACCAGATTTTTGCCGATATCGTGTATATCTCCCGCAACCGTGGCAATAACAATGATGGGCATTTCCTCCTGCTCACTGCCTGTAGAAAGAAGCGGTTCCAGATATTCAATGGAAAGCTTCATGGCTTCTGCACTGGCGATGAGCTGGGGCAGAAAATATTTTCCCTGATCAAAAAGAATTCCCACTTCGTTAATGGCCGGAAGAAGCATTTCATTTAAAATATCCGAAGGGGCGATGCCCTCTTCCACAAACTGCTTTGTATGCTCTCTGATCTGTTTCCGGTTGCCTTTCATTACATCCTGATAAATCTGTCCATGAGAAGTGGTATCCTGCGAAGGGGTTTTGACACCGGATGATACCGATACCTCCGATGAAGTTTTCACCATCACAGGCTTTCTCTCCTGATAGGCTGACATCTGTTCAATATAGCGGATATCAGCCCCCTCCTTGTTCATGAGAAGATCAGCCGCATAAGCGGTATTGACAAGAAGATCCTGGGATGGATTGGCAATTGCCATGGTGAGACCTTCCCTGATCGCCATAGTTAGAAAAGCAGTATTTACAAAGCTTCTCTCCGGCAATCCAAAAGAAATATTGGACAGACCGCATATGGTAGCAAGGCCTTTTTCCTTACAATATCTAATGGTTTCCAGCACTTCCTTTGCCGCATTCGGATTGGCCCCTATCGTGGCAACCAGTCCGTCTACCACAATGTCTTCTTTGGTCATGCCAAGTTCAAGTGCTTTCTCAACGATCCTGTCAATAATTGCAATCTTTTCCTCAAGGCTTGCAGGAAGTCCTGCATCCGAGAGAGGTAAAAGAATAAACATAGCTCCATACTTTCTGGCAATGGGCAGAAGCTTTTCGAGCTTTTCCGATTCTGCTGAAACGGAATTGATCAAAGCCCTTCCGGGATATCTTCGCAGGGCTGCCTCCAAAACATCCACATGGCTGGAATCTAAAGATAAAGGAAGGCTTGTGGCCATAGTCACTTCCTCTAAAACCTTAAGCATCATCTCTTTTTCATCAATGCCGCTCATGCCCACATTGATATCGAGAAAGGAAGCCCCACAATCTTCCTGCTCCTGGGTAAAAGAGAGAACCATTTCCAGATTGCCCTCGCGAAGCTGTTCCTGGAGTTTCTTTTTTCCTGTAGGATTAATTCTTTCTCCGACGATCATAAAAGGAGAATCAAGTCCAAAAGAAACTGTTTTTCTTTCGGATGTAAGACGTCTTATCCCTTCTGATTCGATTTTGCGGGAAAGCTGTTCCTGTCTGAGGACCCTCTCCTGTCCCTCAAGGGCTTCAGATAATGCCTTAATATAAGAAGGAGATGTTCCGCAGCATCCGCCGATCACAGAAGCACCTGATTTTACAAGCTCACGGATTCCTTCTGCAAATTCAGGCTCCTCCATATCATAAACAGTCTCACCCTGTTCATTTAAGGAAGGAAGCCCCGCATTCGGCTTTGCGATAACCGGAATCGAAACAACAGCTGCAATATCTCTGATCACATCGACCATCTGATCAGGTCCTGTAGAGCAGTTGGCACCGATTGCACATGCGCCCAGCTTCTCCAATGTGACTGCCGCAGTCACCGCATCTGTTCCATAAAGTGTCTTGCCATCTGCTTCAAATGTCAGCGTTGCCATTACAGGCAGATCACAGACTTCCCCTGCCGCAATGAGGGCTGCTCTTGTCTCCTGAAGACTCATCATGGTTTCCACCACGATCAGATCTACCCCTGCATCACAGGTAATCCTGATCTGTTCTTTGTAGATATCGATCAGTTCTTCAAACTCCATTTTCCCCATGGGAGAAAGCTGCTCACCTGTCATGGTAATATCAGCAGCCACAAGAGCTTTATCACCGGCAGCTTTCTTCGAGAGGGCAACAAGCCCTCTGTTAATGGCAACGATATCATCCTGAAGCCCGTATTCCTTTAACTTAATCCGGTTCGCCGTAAAGGTAGGGGCATAAATAATATTGCTTCCCGCTTCCACATATTCTCTCTGCAGACCGACAAAGATATCCTCATGATCAAGAATCCATTTCTCAGGACATACACCGGCAGGCATACCTCTTTTGATCAAATTGGAACCGGTTGCCCCGTCCAGAAAGATAAGTCGTTCATCTGTCAATTTCTTAAATTCGCTGCGTTTCATTTCATGTACTCCGGCAAAAATCTCATGATACAATACGTTTTTTTCTAATTTAACATAATTTATCTAAAACTACAATTGAACTATTATAATTTCTTGATTTCGCTTATCATCTATGATACTTTATATACATATGAATTTTGAACCGGATTATCAGGGAGGTATCATTTTGAACTTTCATTCTTTAAATAAAAAACCAGGCATACTTCGTCGTGTTCTGACTATTTCATTCTGCTTTGTTTTTCTATTAACAGGATGCGGAAACAAGGAAGAACTGGAAAACTATAAAGCAAACATGAATCAGTTTTTTGAAAATATCAAAGTATTCGATTCTTCGATCAATGCCATAGACCCTGAATCGGACACAGCAGTTTCAGAGCTTCTCTCTTATCTTGACTCCATGGACAAGTCCTTTGCCCAGATGGCTTCTTTGGAAGTCCCCGACGGTTTCCCCGGAGTTGAACAGCTTGCAGATGAAGCCAGTGAATATATGTCGGAGGCCGTTTCCTATTATCATCAGGCCTTTGAGGGAGAGGAATATGATGCCACACTTGCTGATGTGGCCAAGCAGAATTATGACCGTGCCAATCTGAGAATCCAGTATATTGTTTCTATCCTTCACGGAGATATACCGGAAGAAATTTACACAGATGAAGATACCGATGAATCCGCAGATACAGAGGATTCGGGAGAAACGGAAGAAATCTTGACAGAAGAATAAGAAGGTTTGTACAAAAAATCCGCTTAAGAAGTTTAAGCGGATTTTTCATATTCACAGATTATTTGATAATTCTAATCTTACCGATCAGCGGTACTTCTTTTTCTTCCTGGTTAATTGCTGCAATCAATCCCATGATCCAGCATACTACCATGAAGATTCCCCAAATCCATCCGATGCAGGGAATTATGCTGAGCAGAGAAAACAAAAGAATTACAAGTGCCTGATTAATGTGGAACTTGGCTCCTTCCTTATCTCCTGCACAGATCGCAATGATAAGACCTATCCATGTAAGATAAGCAACAATGCTTGTTGTCTTAGCATCCATGACTCACTTCTCCTCCTTAAAGTAATTATTTATAGTAAGATCACAAGAATCTTAACTATCCATTGAAGCAATATGACAGCAATTGCAAGGTAAAAATAAATTGGGATCTGAATTTCTTCCTCAGCATTTTTTCCGTGAAAGTGTTTCCGATAAAAGTATAAAACCATAAAATGAGCACCCGCAAGAACTCCGTAAAATACTACAGGATGATACTCTATACTTTTAAGTAATTCACCGCGAAACAAGTAATAGAAAGCTCTGGTTCCGCCACATCCCGGACAGGGAAAGCCTGTCACTGCATAAAAGGTACACGCAAGAAGCGAATGATAGCTGTCATAACCGGTCCGTGCAAACCAAAGTCCGAACAGAATGAACGGGATTAGGATACACTGCCCTATTCTGTAAAAAACAGTATCTTTTTTCATTTTCATAGCATATCATATGTTTACATGTTTGAGAACTCTTCTACAAGGGAAGTAAAGAAACCGGATCCGGCAACCAATAAAACGATAAGCCAGATAAAAATACCGATACCACCCGTGACAATTCCGGCAATTGCCATTCCTCTTCCATCATATTGATATTTGAGTGCAATAATACCAAGAACAATAGCCGCAATGGCAAGAATCAAACTAACCCATGTAAGACAACAGCAAAGGATAGAAATAATGCCACAGATCATGGAACCGATTGCAAAACCGCTGTTTCCTCCTGTACTTGTCTTTGAAGACACTACAGATGAGGATGATGATGCAGAATAATACTGTGTATTTGGTGCAACACTGTTTCCTGATGAATAGGTTCCTTCCTCTTCCGCTCCGTAATTTATATTTATTTCATCCTGTGTAAGAGGCACCTTTCCCTCGCTGACTACTTCCGCATCTGCCCTTTCATAGACAGGTGTTTCAGGCTGTACCTGTAGAGGCTCAGTATCCTGTGCCTGCATTGCAGAAGTTTCCTTTTGCTGTTCCAGCTTGACACCGCAATTACTGCAGAATCTAAAAGTGGAAGGATTGGCACTTCCACACTGGGGACAATAAATTAAATCCTTTTCTTCGCTCATTTTCTTTTCCTTTTCTATGTAAATATTTTATCATATGTTGTTATTGTAAATTAATAAAGAAGAAATGTCTACAGTTATTATTGAGTAATATTTTGATTAAAAGAAAATAAAATTGGAATAAAATAACATTTCCTATAGCCAAAAACATTTTTTTGGGTTATGATAAAAATAGTTTAATTACTATTTCAGGTCAACAAAATTACCGAGTAGAGGCGCATATGATAAATTTTAGTCATTTACAACTTAAACAATCTACTTTAAATGAATTAAAAAAGCTTCAAATAAATTTTGTTTTTCAGCCAATTTATGATTTGGAAACAGAAGAAATCATTGCCTATGAAGCATTAATGCGCCCCGACGGAGAAACTCCTCTGGAACTGATTGACCGATATGAAGCTAATCATCAGCTTCATATCATAGAACTTGCTACATTTTTCGGTGCAACTATGGCTTATTATGAGCGCGGCTATCAGGAGAAGTTGTGCGTAAATTCCTTTCCATCGGAAGTATTCAGACCTGAGGAAGCAAAAGTATATTTTGATTACTTCCCTAACGACGTCAATAAAAGACTGGTTGTGGAAATGTTGGAATACCCTCGTTTCTCTCCGCTCAACTGGCATTTGAAACAAATGCAGATCAAAAAGAAAGGGATTGAGGTTGCTCTGGACGATTTCGGAACCGGTTACAACGATTATTCTTCTCTTTCTCTGATTGATCCCGATTATATCAAGATCGACAGATGTATGATCTCGGATATCAATATCAATCCCAAAAAGCAGGAGGTCTTCAGTAAGATTATTAACATGGCCCGTTCCCTGAATATCAAAGTTCTTGCAGAAGGCGTGGAAACAAAGGAAGAATACAACTATCTCAGAACTTCGGGTGCAGGACTTGCACAGGGGTATTACCTCGGAAGACCGGCTTAGAGAAAAATAAATCCGATGTACGGTATTGTTGCTGTACATCGGATTCTTTTATATCTTAGTTTTCCGGAGCAGGAATAGCCGCAGATTCGCTGCTATCAGAAGAAGTCAGGGCATCCCCATACGATCGGCAACAACAGCCGGTGCTCAAAAGATATGCATTGGTAAAATCAAACCGATCGTCCGTCAAGAGAGCTGTAAGACTCATTGCGGCGTTTGCTTTGCCCATACCGGTAATTGTGCTTCACCGGGGAAATCTCCTGAGAACATTTTTTCATTTCTTCTATTGCTCTTTCAGTAACTCTTTGGCCTTTTCATATTCTTGGACAGAAGGACCTAATGCAGTACATGCTTCTTCCAATGAAAGGTCAAGATTTTTTATTAAGTTATCTACAGAATTTACTAATGAACCGGCTTTGCCCTGACTAATGCCTTGACTTATGCCTTGGCTAATACCTTCATTAAGACCTTCATTATACTTCTCACGTTCAATCATTCTTAATGTCATATACTCTTATATTTTGAATCATTTCTTTTGTCTGTGAGATATCAATCTGATCAATTCTGTTCTTCTCAATAACGTTCTTTATACTATTTTCAATTCTTGTTTTCAATTCTGCGTTTTCTCCAAATAAGGTTTTGTTCTCTACGGCAAGATTCTCCGACTTCTCCTTCAATTCCTCATTTTTGATTTCCAGTTCTTTCTTCTCTTCCGTCAGCAATTTAAATGCAGGCTCCATCATCTTACGCACCTCCATATGTATCTCCGGCTCATCCCGGAGCAGATAGTCCAGGCTCTGCCAAGAAAATCCAGTAGATTGATCCTTGCAGATTCTGTCAGTGTTCCGTTCTCTTTCTCACGATATACTATCATCATACATTTGTGAATGAGGTCTGTCAATTCCTTTCGAACAGTTTCAGGAACAGCGAAAAACTTACATTCCGTTATAAATTCCTGTTGTCAATTTGCACAAACCGATTTTCTTCACTGTTTATCATGCTTTTCAAAGTGCATTCTTTATTTTTTAGTAAAAATCAGATAAATTTTCATCATATTTACATCTTGCTTTTTCCTATTTCATCAATTAATGTTTTCTTATTCGGAAGTCATCCGACTTCTAACTTTCATTTATATTCATGCACTCGTTGCAGTGCCCTTCGGTATATCACCGAACTGTTTCAACTATTTATTCTATTCCAAGGAGGAAAATCTGTGAACCAATGCAGCACATCAACCAATTTTCCAGACAATCATCCTAAAAAAGAAATTCATTTTCCGTCAGCCGGTCCGATTACCATTCCCATGACTAATGATTATCTGTTCCGTGCACTTTTACAAAGGAATAACAATGTTCTGAAAGGTCTGATCAGCGCACTTCTCCATCTTGACCCGGCGGATATTTCT
>JAGAQU010000050.1 GCA_017622575.1 Lachnospiraceae bacterium | reverse complement strand
CTATTGGAACAGAACATATAGAAGATATTATCAATGATTTACAGCATGGGTTTGATGCGGTAGAATAAGTAAAGGAGAGTGTTTGAGATGTCAAGAATATATACTTCGGCAGAGCAGCTGATTGGAAAGACACCACTTTTGGAACTCACTCATATTGAAAAAGAATATGATTTGCAGGCAAAAATTTTAGCAAAGCTGGAATACTTTAATCCAGCTGGCTCGGTAAAAGACCGTGTGGCAAAAGCAATACTGGATGACGCTGAGAGTATAGGCAGATTAAAACCTGATACAGTAATTATTGAACCAACTTCCGGTAATACAGGTATTGGTCTCGCTTCTGTTGCAGCGGCCAGGGGGTATCGCATGATTCTTGTAATGCCTGATACCATGTCCGTAGAGCGACGTCAGCTTATGAAAGCATACGGAGCGGAACTTGTGCTTAGTGAAGGGTCGAAAGGCATGAAGGGAGCCATTGCGAAAGCAGAAGAGCTGGCCAATGAAATACCGAATAGTTTTGTTCCCGGACAATTTGTGAATCCTGCAAATCCCAAAGCCCATAGGGAGAGTACAGGCCCTGAAATATATGAGGATACAGATGGTAATGTGGATATCTTTGTAGCAGGCGTAGGTACCGGAGGTACAGTGACGGGTGTTGGTGAATATCTGAAAGCACAAAATCCGGATATTAAGATTGTGGCTGTTGAGCCGGTATCTTCAGCAGTGCTTTCTACAGGCATTGCCGGTTCGCATAAAATACAGGGTATTGGAGCAGGATTTGTTCCGGACATATTAAATACTTCCATTTATGATGAGGTTATTACGGTAGAGAATGATGATGCTTTTGCAACCGGAAAACTCATGGGGCATAGAGAAGGAGTGCTTGTAGGCATTTCTTCCGGAGCAGCCTTATGGGCGGCAATCCAGCTTGCCAAAAGAGCCGAAAATAAAGGAAAAACAATTGTTGTATTGATGCCGGATACAGGAGATAGATATTTATCAACACCTCTATTTGCAGAATAAGGAAAGAAGGAACAAAGGAATGATGATCTCAACAAGGGGAAGATATGCTTTGCGTGTATTGCTTGATCTTGCAGAAAATCAGAATGAAGGTTATATAGCAATGAAGACGGTTGCAGAGCGACAGGAGTTGTCTCTAAAATATATCGAGAGAATTATGCCTGTACTTTCTAAAAACCATTATGTGGAAGGGGTACAGGGGAAAGGCGGCGGATACCGTCTGGCAAGGGAACCAAAAGATTATAGGGTTGGAGATATATTAAGACTTGCAGAAGGGGAACTGGTTCCGGTTGCATGTCTGGAATGTAATGCAAAAACCTGTAAACGTGCAGATACATGTAAAACATTGCCGATGTGGAAAGAATTTCATCATATGGTAAATCATTATTTTGATAATATTACTCTTTTGGATCTAATGAAATAGATCGATGAAAGTAGGGATTTTTAGATAAAATGGATTGACAAGATAAAATTTAAGAGGTAAAATAGCGTGCGTAAAGGCAAAGGCGTCTTTAAGTTAAATAAACTTAAAGGCGCCTTTGTCTTTTTTTGCGTTCCAAAATGCAGGAAATGATTTGGTTTGGAGGAAGAATGAAATGCAAAAATGTGAACAATTATATGAAGGAAAAGCAAAAAAAGTATTTTTAACAGATGACCCGGATATTTTGATTGTTTCTTATAAAGATGATGCAACTGCCTTTAATGGCTTGAAGAAGGGAACAATCGTTGGGAAAGGTGCGATCAATAACCGCATGACCAATTTATTATTTCAGAAGATTGAGAAGGAAGGTGTGCCAACTCATTTTATTCAGGAACTGAATGACAGGGAGACTGCTGTGCGTAAGGTGGAGATCGTTCCACTGGAAGTGATTGTACGAAATGTAGCGGCCGGCAGTTTTTCAAAAAGACTGGGTGTGGAAGAGGGAACAATACTTGCGGAACCGACGATTGAGTTTTCCT
Organism: Lachnospiraceae bacterium; assembly: GCA_017622575.1. Lineage (GTDB taxonomy): Bacteria > Bacillota > Clostridia > Lachnospirales > Lachnospiraceae > Suilimivivens. The sequence goes on along the minus strand of JAGAQU010000050.1, from coordinate 597 downwards.
ACAAAAATGATGAACTTGGCGATCCGCTGATCAATTCTCATTTTGCAAAGGCATTGCAGCTTGCAACGGAAAACGAGATCAAAACGATAGAGGATTATGCATTTAAAATTAACGAAATCCTGAAAAGGGAATATTTTAAAGCAGGACTTCGTTTGATTGATTTTAAGATAGAATTTGGTCGTTTCCATGGCAAGATCATTCTTGCGGATGAAATTTCTCCGGACACCTGTCGTTTATGGGATGTGGAAAGCGGAGAAAAGATGGATAAGGACCGTTTCCGCAGGGATTTGGGAAATGTGGAAGAAGCCTACATTCAGGTGGCAAAACGATTAGGACTGGAAATGGAGTAAATAAAAAATGAGAACAGATATTTATCAATCACCTTTGTGTGAACGTTATGCAAGTAAAGAGATGCAGAGCATATTTTCCAATGACAGAAAGTTTTCTACATGGAGAAAGCTATGGATAGCGTTGGCAGAAAGTGAACAGGAACTGGGGCTTCCGATTTCTGATGAGCAGATTGCAGAGATGAAAGATCAGATTGACAACATTGACTATGAAAAAGCAAGACGGTACGAGAGTGAGCTCCGCCATGAT
>JAGAQU010000004.1 GCA_017622575.1 Lachnospiraceae bacterium | reverse complement strand
TGGCGCGCTAGCCAACTGCGCCATACCCACCATATGTGAGATAAGTATATGATGCAGCCAACCGGCCTGTCTTATCCATATCTCAAACGTGCTCGAAGGGATTCGAACCCCCGACCCACGGCTTAGAAGGCCGTTGCTCTATCCAGCTGAGCTACGAACACACATCTGTTAGTATGATTTGCTTCTCTGGCAAAATACCATTTGATTGAATAATAATGGGGCAACTTTGTCCTGTATCGCATTCGCTGCCTCTGACATATAAAATATGTCAAGCGGGTGATGGGAATCGAACCCACGTATCCAGCTTGGAAGGCTGGTGTTCTACCATTGAACTACACCCGCATAAATCAGGATTTGCGTTGCCAAATCGGGGTGACAGGATTCGAACCTGCGACCCCCTGGTCCCAAACCAGGTGCTCTAGCCAAGCTGAGCCACACCCCGCTGGTCGTTCTCACTGTGCACTCACACAACGCAAGATACATTATATTCGATGCGCTGAATTATGTCAACAAATTTTTAAAACTTTTTGCAACTTTTTGGGCATTTTAAAGTGAAAATTTTATTTACATTTTTCTGGGGACTTGTCAAATGCGATACATTCAGTATAATAGTAGGAAGTGAAAGGAACGGACAGATTATGGGAAATGTTACAGAAGTAAAAGAAAATAAGATGGGAATCATGCCGGAGAACAGGCTGTTGCTCGGAATGTCACTTCCGATGATGATCTCTATGCTGGTACAGGCATTGTATAATATTGTGGACAGTATTTTCGTATCCCGTATCAATGAAAATGCGTTGACGGCGGTATCACTCGCTTTTCCGATTCAGTCTCTGATGATTGCACTGGGCGCAGGAACCGGAGTCGGAATGAATGCACTGTTGTCCAAGTCACTGGGAGAGAAGGATTTTGATAAGGTAAACAAAGCGGCAATGAACGGAATTTTTTTGGCGGCTGTGAGCTATATCGTGTTTCTCGTCATCGGACTTTTTGCAGTCAATCCTTTTTATGCGAGCCAGTCCACGGATCCACAGATTCTGGAGTACGGATATCAATATCTGACAGTCGTCTGTTGCTTCTCCATAGGTATGTATGCGCAATTTGTATTTGAACGACTGTTACAGTCAACAGGGAAAACCTTCTATACCATGATCACCCAGAGCACAGGAGCTGTCATCAATATTATTTTGGATCCGATTTTAATTTTCGGATATCTGGGAATGCCCAAAATGGGTGTGACAGGAGCAGCGGTGGCAACTGTCGTTGGGCAGATAGTTGCAGCAATTATGGCTTTTATCATCAATCAGAGAAAAAATACGGAGGTAAAATTGCATTTCAAGGGCTTTCGCCCGAATATGCATGTGATAGGACAGATTTATGCTGTAGGTATTCCTTCTATTATTATGCAGGCAATCGGCTCCGTTATGACCTACGGGATGAACCGGATTTTGATGGTATTTACCTCCACGGCAGCAGCGGTGTTCGGTGTTTATTTCAAACTGCAGAGCTTTATCTTTATGCCGGTATTTGGACTGAACAATGGTATGGTGCCTATTATAGCTTATAATTACGGAGCCGGTCATAAAAAGAGAGTCTTAAAGATCATTAAGCTCAGTATTGTCTATGCGGTTGCAATCATGCTGGTGGGGCTTATGGTATTCCAGGTATTCCCAAGACAGCTTTTTGCACTGTTTGATGCATCGGAAACTATGCTTGCCATCGGTATTCCGGCACTGCGGATTATCAGTCTCAGCTTTTTGTTTGCAGGGTTCTGTATTGTGTGCGGTTCTGTTTTTCAGGCGCTTGGTAACGGTGTATACAGCATGATGGTATCCATAGCAAGACAGTTGATCGTGCTTCTGCCTGCGGCGTATCTGTTGTCGAGACTGGGAAATGTGGATTATGTATGGTGGTCTTTCCCGATTGCGGAGATCGCTTCCCTGACAATGACCATTATATTTATGGTACTCATCAATAAGAAAGTAATCTGCCATATCGGCGAGGAAAAGCCGCTTGACAGAAAAGCTGATTTTTGATAAAGTTTCCTTATGTTAAAAGGGAGTAGTAAAAAGGGTTCAGTCAACAATCCCCGGCAGATGCCGTGGCTGGGCACTTCCATGTTCAGGAAGTACGAGACTTTTGGCGCACAATAAAAATGTGCCCGGAAGTCTCTTTTTTTCAGGCAAAATGCAGTTAGAAAGGTTTCTGAGAGATAAAGAGACGTCAGATGGGCATACTTAAGAGAAAAGGAGAATGATTATGGTACAGGCAGTTATTTTATTCATGGTAGGACTTGTCCTCATCTGTCTCGGAGGAGACAGACTGGTGGATGCAGCGGTAGCGATTGCCAAAAAGCTTGGAATTCCACAGATTGTGGTAGGGGCAACAATTGTAAGTCTCGGAACCACATTGCCGGAAATCCTGGTTTCCACAACAGCAGCCTTTGACGGCTCAGCGGCGATAGCGGCCGGAAATGCGTTTGGGTCCATTATCTGTAATACGGCACTGATTGCCGGATTGACACAGACCATCAGACCCTCTAAGAAGATAGAGGCAGCTTCTATCAGGTGGCGCAGTATTTTCTTTTTTGCGGTATTGATCGGAATGAATATAATCGGTTATCTGACAGGGGCGTTTGCCAGACCTGTAGGCATCATTCTGCTGCTGTTATTCTGTCTGTATGCTTATTTAAATATCAAGCGTTCCGGTGATGAGGGCGAGAATTCCGAAGAAGAAAAGCCGGAGAATGTTTCCGTGCCGAAGCAGCTCCTGATTTTGGTCATCTGTGCAGCTCTTCTCTATGTTGGTGCGAATTTACTGGTAGATAACGGTATTTTTATTGCGCAGACTGTGGGTATTCCGGAAAGGGTGATCGCTGTCACGTTTATTGCTCTGGGAACATCATTACCTGAGCTTGTGACATCAATCGTTTCCTTAATTAAAGGATTTGGGAATGTTGGTCTTGGCAATGTGATCGGCGCCAATATTTTAAATATGCTTCTGGTGATCGGTATTCCTGTGGCAGTGGCAGGTATTCCGCTGGAAACCTCTACGGTTACGGTAGATATGCCGCTGGCACTTCTTGTTATGGCTGTGCTGCTTGTTCCGATTTTGATTCGCAAAAAATCATCCAGAATACAGGGAATTGCACTGCTGTGTATTTACGTCACGTACTGTGTAGCGTCCTTCCTTTAACGTCCTTCCTTTAATGTAAAAAAATTCTATACAGCACACCGAAAATGTGCTATACTACATATCGGTGTGCTGATAAGATGCGGAATTGATGGAATTGGCAGACATGCAAGATTTAGGTTCTTGTGCCGCAGGGCGTGTGGGTTCAAGTCCCACATTCCGCATTATATAGGAAAAAGAAAAGCGGCGGAGTCGGCAGATATCGCCGTTTTTTGTGTGTTAACAATGCGAACGATGAAACGGAAGGAAAGGAAGAGATTCAGTGCAGGACAAAGAAAAGAAAATGGCAACGGAGGCGATCGGGAAGCTGATGATAAGTATGGCAGTTCCCTCCATCATTGCCCAGATCATCAATATATTGTACAGTATCGTGGACAGAATTTATATCGGACATATTAAGGGAGTGGGAATGGAGGCCCTGACAGGCGTGGGAGTGACGTTTCCCATTATTACGCTGATTTCGGCCTTCTCCGCTTTTGTGGGGGCAGGCGGAGCGCCTCTTGCGGCAATCTGGCTTGGCAAAGGAGACCGGAAACGTGCAGAAAAGATTTTGGGAAACGGCGTAACTTTGCTGGTGTTTTTTACTGTCATTCTGATGGCCTTTTTCTATGCCTTTCAAAAACCTCTTTTGTACCTGTTTGGGGCCAGTGATGCCACGATAGGATATGCCGTGAGTTATATTTCCATTTATCTTGCAGGGACAATTTTTGTGGAACTGGCACTTGGACTCAACGCATTTATTATTTCCCAGGGACAATCGAGAACAGCCATGATGGCAGTGCTTTTAGGTGCAGCTTCCAATATCATACTGGATCCCATTTTTATTTTTGCACTGGGGATGGGAGTTAAGGGAGCCGCATATGCCACGGTGATTTCCCAGGCACTCAGCGCATTATGGACGGTGGGATTTCTGATCAGCAGGAAGTCATCCCTTACCATTACGTGGCAGGCCATGAAACCGGATTTCCATGTTATTGGGAATGTGATGGCACTTGGAATTTCTCCGTTTATCATGCGGGCTACGGAAAGTCTGATCAGTATCGTACTGAACAACGGTTTGCAGAAGTATGGCGGAGACATTTATGTGGGTTCTCTGACGATCATGCAGAGCGTGATGCAGATGTATTCTGCTCCGTTAGGAGGGTTTACGCAGGGGGTTCAGCCGATCATCAGTTATAATTTCGGAGCCGGCAATTTTAACAGGGTGAAAAAGCTTTATCGGAGCATGATAACAGTCTGCTTTTTGTTCGCTGCCATGGCAACCGTTCTGGTGATGATCTTCCCCGGCTTTTTTGCAGGAATGTTTACAAATGATGCACAGCTGATTGCACTGGTAGAAAAAATGATGCCGATTTTTATGTGCGGAATGCTGATTTTCGGCCTTCAGCAGGGAATCCAGCCTACCTTCCTGGCACTTGGACAGGCGAAACTCTCTCTTTTTATTGCCATTTTCAGAAAAGTGATCCTGTTAGTACCGCTCGCATTGGTGCTTCCGCTTAAATTTGGTGTTATGGGAATTTATTATGCGGAACCTGTTTCGGATGTGCTGTCTGCAGTGACGGCTACGGTGCTGTTTCTCCTCAATATCAAAAAGATTGTCTCAAAAGAGACGTTACAGAAAATATAATGATCTTTATTCTTGAAGAGGATGGAAAATTCAAGCGGAGAAAGATAAGAAAGGCGGCCCGGTGGAGTGCCCTTTTTGTGAGTGCTTTTGCCTGTTCCCATTGACTAAAAACAGAAAATATATTATTCTATTTTTATGGCAAATGATAAGGAGAGTACATCATGGTATCAAGTATTGTGGGAGATTATTTAATAAAAAAGGGACTGATCACGAAAGAGCAGTTTAAGGATCTTCTGAATGAACAGCAGAAGGTCAGAGTAAAGCTGGGACTGATCGCCGTGGCAGAGGGACTTATGACACAGGAGGAAGCTGACAAGGTGAACCAGCTTCAGACAGTGATGGATAAGCGCTTTGGTGATATCGCAGTGGAGAAGGGATATCTGACAGAAGGACAGGTAAACAGTCTTCTGAAGAAGCAGGGAAATGCTTATCTTGCTTTTGCTCAGGCGCTGGAAAATCAGCAGCTTATGACTGTGGAGCAGTTAGAGCAGTATTTGCTCGATTATCGATTTGAAAATCATTTGACAGCTTCCGATATGGATGATATTAAGAGTGATGATGTGGATCGTATTTTACCGATTTTCCTTCCGATTGAGAGTGATAAGTACATAGGGATGGCCGGAACGGCAGTGAGAACTCTGATGCGCTGTGTGGATTCAGAGGTATATCCCGGAAAAGCTGTTATTGTATCAAATGTGGCAGCGGATAATGCAGCCATTCAGAAAATGGAAGGTTCGCCCAGTGTAACCTGTGGTATGGCAGGAAGCGGTGATGGCCTGTTATATGCCGCATCTGTGTTTGGACAGGAAGAGTTCCCTGAAGTAAATGAGGATGCACTTGATGCAATCGGAGAACTGCTTAACTGCATAAATGGTTTGTATGCATCATCTGTCAGCAAAGAGGGCACATCTCTCGAACTTCTTCCCCCTGAATTTAAGACCGGGATTAAAGAAGTGAGTGGTAAAGAAATGCTCGTGCTTCCTGTTTATATGAACGGAAGCTGTTTGCACTTCTTGGTATCAGTAGATGACGACATAGAGATAAAGTAGGAGGACAGGGAAATGGCGAGAATACTGATTGTTGATGATTCCAGAACATCCCGCAAAATCTTAAGAGGAATTTTGGAAGAGGCAGGGCATGAGATTGTTGAGGAAGCAGTTAACGGCGATGACGGCTTTTTGAAGTATAAGGAACTGAGACCGGACCTGGTTACTATGGATATCACGATGCCTATCACAGATGGTATCCAGGCTCTTCAGCTGATCAAGCATCTGGACAAGGATGCGCACGTTGTTATGATAACGGCAGCAGGTCAGAAGGAAAAGATGATCCAGGCGCTGAAGGAAGGTGCTGATGAGTTTATCACCAAGCCTTTTGATAAGGAAGAGGTCGTTAAAGTAATTAATAATATTGTTGGCTGATCATATGTTTGAACAGATTAATAACGAAGCTGTTTAAACTGTTTAAGCTATTTAGGGCGGTGCGAAAGCACCGCCTTTTTGAAATTATGTTGTATAGGCAGAAATTGTTTGACTTGACTTTATATATCCTTTTTCAACCGCTTTAATGCGCGTTAATACGAGCAAAAACTATTCAAAACTACCGGCGAGGGTATAACGAGCCGGATACCGGCGCATATACCCTCCATGCGCTGCTTCACAGTGTGAAACTCACTAAACCACTACCCAAAAGCCTAGAAATTTCAATGAAACAGGCTATAAATCCCCTTGAAATTTGAAATCAGTTATAGTATGATATAGGAAAACGTTTTCTACAACAATTAAGGAAAGCAGGAGCACATTATGGTATCCATTAAAGATGTGGCAAAACATGCAGGAGTGGCGATTTCCACAGTATCCAAGGTTCTAAACAATTATCCCAATGTCAGTGAAGCAACAAAAATAAAAGTAAACAAAGCGGTGGCAGAATTGAATTTTGTGCCCAATTCCGTAGCAGCTGCACTCTCCTCCAAACAGGCAGGAAGAGTAGCGCTTCTGATCAACATCAATGTGGAGACAAATGCCATTGATGAGATTGATATGAGATATATCGCAGGAGCGCTCAATAAAGCAATGGAGCTTAATTTGGATGTAATCACACTCTTCTTCTTTATGTTCCAGAATAAGACAGCAGAAGAGATTGCAAGATATCTGGAGTCTCAGAGCATTGCAGGTGTAATCATCTATGGAATGTCCAAGGAGGACAAGGTTCTGCACAAATTGATCGCCATGGGAAAATTCAAATGTGTAGTCATTGATGCTCCCTTTGTCAATGAGAATACCAGCTGTGTAGGTGTCGACCACAAGCAGGCTCAGATTGATGTGGCAAGAAAGACAATTGAAGAAAATAAAAGTAAGAGAATTTTGTATATTGCAGGAAAGCGCAACGGCTATGTGACAGACGAGCGGATCAAAGGCATGGAAGAACTGGTCAAAGAAAAGAATCTCACCATGATGATTCGAAACGGTGAATTTTCTGAGCTTCAGGCAAGGAATATTACATTAAAATATGCGAAAAATAAGGATGTTGTAATATGTGCTTCCGACCTCATGGCAATCGGAGCCATGAAGGCGCTGATTGAAATGGATATTTTCCGCCCTGTTTGCGGTTTTGACGGCATTGTTCTCATGGGCTACGTGGGAAAACAAATGAACACAGTGCGTCAGGATTTTGCAGAAATTTCGTCAAAAGCCATGGAAGAACTTCATCGGCTTTTGAACGGAGAAACAGGCAGAAACGTAGTGGTGGACCATACCCTTGTCAGATTAAAGTATGAAGATATCATCTGTTAACCACAGTTCACATGTCAGCAAGCCCTTTGGCAAATTTGTGCTTGCACAAGAATTTGCCAAAGGGCTTGCTGACAGAGGGAGCGCCGCCTCATGAGCAAAGTTAGCTGCGAAGCAGCGGGAAAGCACCGAAGGTGCGGCTTTGCGAATGGCGCGAGTGAACTGTGACGCAAAGGAAAGCACCGAAGGTGCGGCTTTGCGAATGGCGCGAGAAAAATTT